>JACOSH010000079.1 GCA_016178945.1 Acidobacteriota bacterium | reverse complement strand
GGGGAGTGTGAGGAAGCGTTGCCGATCTTTCTTCGACGCTTGGAGCATGGTCAACCTCTTGAGACCTGTCCAAACGTGTGGAGCCGCCGCGCCGCAGCCAGTGACCCTGGAACGATCCTGCCAGTTCTACAGGGTGACGAAGTTCTGCGGAACGAGATGCTTCCGCTTGTCCAGGACCTGGATTCGATCACTTGGCCCGACTTTGAGAACGACGGCCACCACATCTATCTGAACTCCCGCTACACGCAAGTCCAGGGCTCAATGCACTGGTACTCGATGATGGCGTCGCGCGGTTGCCCCTATAGGTGCGAGTTCTGTGTCAATCCGGTTCAGCGCCAGGTCTACAAGGGCTTGGGAAACTTCCTCCGGCGCCGTACCGTTGCGAGCGTGATCGCGGAACTGCAGGAAGTCACGCGCCGCAACCCCGAACTCCGCAAGATCTACTTTTACGACGAGGTCTTCACGACCGACCACCAGTGGGTCAGCGAGTTCGCCGAAGCGTACCGGCAGGAAATCGGTCTCCCGTTTTTCTGCCAGACCGATCCGCGGATCAATAATGAGCGCGTCATCCCCCATCTTGCGCGGGCCGGGGTAAAATGGTTGTCCATGGGTATTCAGGGCTCACCCGAAGTAGCCCGAGAGTACTACGACCGCCCTTACAAAGTCGAGGACATCCTGTGTGTTGCGCGTCTCGGCAAGCAGTATGGTTTCGACAACATTTTTGACCTCATCATCGACGATCCGTTCTCCGCTGACAGCGACCGGCGGGAAGTGCTCGAACTGCTCCTTTCGATACCCAGGCCTTACGTCCTGAACACGTACTCGCTCCTCTACTTTCCTGGGTACCTAACCACACGGCGAGCGTTGGAAGGTGAAATCATTCATCCCGACCAAGTGGAAGGAGCCAAAGAGGAGCGATTCAACTGGAACCGCTTCATGCAGCAAGGCAAGAATCCCAAGACGCTGTTTTGGGAGTGCCTGTACGACTTGGCGGCGAACACAGACTACCCGCGGGCTGAGATCCGACGCTTGGCCGAGGACGCGCTTCTGCGGGAAGAACCTTTCGAGTTTGTCGAAGCCTGTCTGAGGGCACGGGGAAGCAAACGAATCACTTACATCCCAGAATCCGAACTAAGAATGGTGGAGCACGGTAATACCGCAATGGAGGTGGCCCATGGATGACCTTCAGAGCGGAATATTGCGGCAAGAACCTGGTCACACAACCACGGTGTATCTGTTGGTGACAAACAAGGAGGCACCTCATGTCGGACAATAATGAGGATTCCGTTCCGAACAAACTAGAAGCGGACTCCGACGAGCCCGCCATCGGTCAGGTTTCTGAGTTGCATGAGCCCGACCCGGCGACTGGACGTCCGGTAAGCCGCCGCGACCTAGCAAAGGCAGCCGCCGCGCTGGGAATCGGTGCTGCCGGGTCCGCAGTAGAGGTAGAGGCCGCGTCCCAACGTCGCGGCGCCATCTCCTACGTGGTCTGCAATCTTGCCGTCACGGGCGCGGTGAAAAGGGTCGAATTCTCCCATGACCATCGCTGGCTCGCCGCCCTCGCCGGAGCCGGGCGGTTGACATTATGGGAGTCCGGCCATCTTTCGAAGCCACTGGATTTCCCGTACAAAGCTCCGGCCCCTCCGCCGGAGGTGAAAGGAACGCGCGCGCGGCGCGCCCCTGTGCGTATTAATCCCTCGGAGATGGTAACCGATTTCTTCTGGGGCAAGGGTGAACGTCTTGCTGTTCTCACACGAAAAGGCAAACTGCTCTGCTTCGACATGGCTGGCCAGAAGCGGCTGTTTGAAACAGGTGCAAAGGACTGGAAGACTGGCGCCTTTTCCCACGATGGGCTGCGCATCGTCAAGATAGACAGGAACGGCGATCTGCATCTGTTGAATTCGGCGACGGGGAAGCGAACGGCGATACTGAAGGTTGGTGCATCGATTCGGTCCCAGCTTGGCGTGGCCGGTGGCGCGTGGGAGGTGCGGTCAACCGGTACCGTCCCCGAATCGCCCAGGGTCGCCTACGTCGCGGGGGCCAAGGCCGTGCTGTTAGTCGACACCGACGTCCCGAAAGTGACCGCGTTTCCGAATCCGGTGGCGACGTTCGACGAGTTGATCGTCTCGGCCAACGGTACGAAGGTCGGCTACTTACGTAAGACAGAGGGCACGCTCGACCTGTTCGCGTTTCCTTCCGGACGCCCGGACAAACAGGGCGAGCGGCTGGACATAGTGGAGACATTGCGCGCCTTTTCTTCCGGCCTCGAATCTGTGGTGATGGCGAAGAAGAAGGCCGCCGATGGCGTTGGGAGAGACATAGTGATTGTCCACGAGTTCCAGCCTTCGCCGTTCAAGTGGGAGACCCCCGACTCCAGGGTCGCTTCCGTCACCTGTGTGTCATGTGCCTCAAAACCCCACGTTTACGCGTGGGGCAGCGCCGAGGGCCGCGTTATCGTCGGAACTGCGGAGCGGGGCCGTCAGATCGCCACCGCAATCGTCGTAGACCCAGCCGCCAGCAGCTTCAAAGAGTCCAAGCCCGCAGACGCAAAACTCCCTTTCCAGGATTGCGTATGCACGTGCAATTCCGTTTCTGTCACCAGTACCCACAACGAGAGAATCACCTGGGTGTGGGATTCGGCCTTTGAACGGTGGACCACGAAGACGGTTCCGTGCGGAACGCCCCTGCCCGCTGGTGCTGTCTGCATCTGCAACTGCGTGAGCGCCCCGCTGTCGCCCACATGGGTCACAGTTTGTACGTGCAACACAGTATGCACGTGCAATACGCAAGGCGGACGGGGCGGATACACGCTTTCGTACTGGTATTAGGAGCACGACAACTTTGGTGATAGGAGCACGATGATGCAGCCGGCGCTACGGACACCCGTTTTCTTTATTCCTGGCAGAACGTCTGCGGAACAGATCGCTTACGCGCCGCTCCGGCGGCTCGCCTTCAGCGTGAACTCTGCGGGTGAGAAGATCCTCCGTGCCCTCGCGGGTGCGAACGGCGGACTGGATGCCGGGCTAAGGCAGAAGCCGTTCCTGGAAGCCGTGGAGCGGATGGGGCTGCTCGAGGAACTGCCGGATGCTCCCCCGGGCGTAGCCGAGTCGACTGGTGGGGCGTACCAGCCCACGACGGTGACCCTGTTTCTGACCGGGAACTGTAATCTCCACTGCTCGTACTGCTACGCCCGCGGCGGCGACACCGACTCGGTGATGCCATGGGAAACGGCCAAGGCGGCGTTGGACTTCGTAATAGACAACGCAATCGCTACGAACTCATTGAAGATCACGGTCATCTTCCATGGTGATGGGGAGCCCACTCTCGCTTGGCCGATCCTGACGAAATGCATCGAGTACGCCGAGCGCCGCTGTTTGGAGGAGGACCTTGCGTGCGACTTCGAAGCCGGTATGAACGGCATTATCGCTGAGAAGCGTCTGCGCTGGCTGGCTCCCAAACTGCGCAACATCACGGTGAGTCTTGACGGTCCACCCGATATCCAGGATGCGCAGAGGCCGTTGTCCTCACCGGGGGGACACGAGCGTGCGGATAGCCTCATTAAGGGCGAAGGGATGGAAGACGAGAGAAACTCCTCTTCCCGCATCGTCGAGCGCTCGCTGCGTATCCTTGACGAACTGGGTGTCTCTTATGGAATCCGCTGTACAATCACGCGGCGATCGGCCGGGCGGATTCCCGAGGTCGTTGAGTATCTTTGCAAAGTCTCGCAGACAGCAGATCTCATGCTAGAGCCCAGTTTCCCTGAAGGGCGGGCCATCGAAACCGACGAGCGCGAAGTCGATCCGGCGATGTTTGTCGATGGCTTTCTGCAGGGGCGCTTGATCGCCAGGCAGCATGGTCGCCGTCTCAAGTATGCCGGCGCACGAGCTGACCAGATCACAAACAGGTTTTGCGAGGCGGTTTCCGGAGCCTTCAATGTGACCCAGGATGGCCGCGTTACTTCCTGTTACGAAGTCTTCGCCAAGGACGATCCGCGCATTCACCACTTCGATATCGGGGCCTTAGATCCCGCCACGGGCCGGTTCGGGGTGAATATGGATACGATTCGAGCCGCCGCACAATGGACTGCGGCGGAAAAGGCGCCCTGCCAGGGCTGCTTCGCCCGCTACCATTGCGCGGGCGATTGCGCGGCCAAACTCTCTGCCACCGGGGACCCAAAAGATACTGTCAATCGGAATCGCTGCTTTGTTATTCGGGAACTGACTCGCGCGCAGATCTTCTCCCTCTACGGTTTTGGCGACGTCACGGAGCCCTCGACTGGATGGATTCCACAGGACTCGCCAATGCCCTCCACCAAGTTGGTACAGATTCGGATGGCTTGAAGTGGACCCGTGCTGGCCACAGTAACGATTCCCGCCGGCACCCCCCTCGGCCTGAGTTTGCTCAGGCACGATGAGGCTGATCCGGCGATCTCGACTGCGAGCGAGCATGGCATCGAAGTCTTGCTCCTGGGCACGCCTTGCGGGGCGGCTGACGCCAGGACTCTACTTGACCGATATTTGCGCACGGGTGCCGCCAGTTTCTCGGAGTTGCACGGAGCCTGGGCGTGCGTCGTCGCCGATCGGCGCGGCGCTGGCATCTTCCTGGCTCGCGACTCTTTCGGCTTCGTCCCTCTTTTCTATTGTGTCTCCGGCGAGACTCTCTACTGCTCCAACGGCCTGCACACACTGCTCAAGCAAGTTCCCGTTTCGTTCCACATAGACCCCGCGGGGCTTCTGCGGTACTATTTGTTCCGCTTCGTCGTGCCGCCCCTCACTCTCTACAAGGAAATCCAGCAGCCGGCGCCGGGCAATCACGTCCTCCTCAGGGCAGATCGTGTTAGCGTTGCGCGCCATACACGAATCCCTAAAGGGATTCGGCGTACGCAGCGTTGGCAGCAGATCGAGGACTCGCTTCGCGGAAGTATTTTCCACGCCGTGCGTGAAGAGTTGCGGTCCGCCTCACGTCCTGCCATCGCGCTGTCCGGCGGCCTGGACTCGGCGGTGGTGGCGGCGGCCCTGCCCAAAGATGGACCGCCGGTCCGCGCCGTTACGCTCAGACGCATTGGCTCAGGTGAGGACCAGGGGCTAGCAACATTATGCAGAAGCAGCCGATCGGAGCTGATTTCATTCGATTTCGAGGAGCGCGAGTTCGCTCTGCTTCCCCATTTCCACTTGGCTCTACAAGAACCGGTCTGCGTTCTCCCGCTTTTCTACCTATACTTGCTACTCCGCCGGACCGTCGGCATGACGGACCGCATTCTGCTTGGCGAGGGCGGTGACGAACTCTTCCTCGGTTACCGGCACCAGATGTTCATGCTACGGCGATACGTTCAGCGCCAGACGGAGGGCTGCCACGAACTTCCCGCGCTGAGGCGCGAACTTCTGACTTGGCGTCTGGGGCACGTTGCGGCTGTTACTGGATGGGAACCGCCTGAAGAAGTGGTTGAACAAGCGCTCGCCTGCCTGCCGAAGGAGCCCCACTCGGGAGAACTTAACGACATGGTTGACGCCACCGTCGAGCAGGAGTTAACGTGCTTTCCCTACTTCTTGGCCGGAACACGGTTGGGAGCTCCGTTCGGTGTAGATGTCCGCTGTCCCTTGCTGAATCCGGTGGTCGTCGCAGCGGCCTTTGCTTTACCCTGGGACACACTTATCACCCCGGGTGCCTTCGACGGTTTCACCAAGAACGTCTTGCGCCAGGCATTCCAGCGTGATATTCCGGAAGCCATCTTGAGCCGTCCGAAAGAAGGGTTCGGCGAGAACTGGCACGGGTTTCGCGGGTTCGCCGAGTTGCTCACTCCGTTCTCCGGAAGAGCGCTTGAGCGCCTCCGGGCCGCTGGCCTTAAGGTGACAACCGCCAGCAATCCACCCGCCGCACGTGAATCCGGCGAGGCCGCTGACTTGTTTTGGCATAACGTCTTTCTCGGCATCTGGCTCGATACGAATGACTCTGACGCAGCCGCCCGGTTGGAGGGTTCGATTGGGCAATCTCTGGCAGGTGTCGCACAATGAACATCCTCGTCACTACCTGGTGCAACCGGCGCGAATGCGATTTCTGCTTCGAGCAGAGCGTTCCAGAGATCAGGGCCTCCGGGACCTTGCCGGTTATGGGTTCCAGCGAGCGAAGCTTCCTCACGGCCGAGCGCTATGCAGAACTGCTTCATCTCGCAATCGAAGTCTGGCGGTCCCCGCGCATTTCCTTGCTCGGCGGAGAGCCCACACAGCACCCGCTGATCGCTCAATTCCTTCGCGAAGCGTTGGCGCTCGATGTGGATGTAGGCGTGAACACGAATGGCGTATTTGGCGGGTCCCGCAGCGAAGAACTTCGCGACATTCTTTATTCCCCGCTAGGCCGCAGACTGTTCTTCCTGGTCAACGCCTACCTGCGCCCAGGCCAGCCAACTGCGGAGATCAAGGCCATCCGCGAGAATCTTCGCTGGATGGAGTCCGCCTGCACCCTGTCGGTGACAGCCTGTGGAGACGGGCTCGACCTCTTGCCTTACGCGAACCTGATTCGGGAATTCCACCTGAACAAAGTCATCCGAATCAGCCTGAGCCATCCGATGCTGAATCACGCAAGCCGTTTTGCCGATCGAGAGCGGTTCCATGCGATCGGCCAGTCATTGAAACGCCAGGGCATCGACCTGAAGCAACATGGAATCAAGCTCCTGTGCGACTGTGGTTTCGTGGCGTGTATGTTCGCGGCGCAGCAGCGTGACGGCGAGACGGCGGAGGCCGCGATCCGCCGGGGTCTCGGAGAACTCTCCGATTGTGGCATCTTGTTTAAGTCGGTTTGCCATCCGCTCCTGGACGTTAGGCCTGATCTCAGCGTGGCGCACTGCCTGCCGCTGTCGGCGGGAAAGCGCGTTTCCTTGGATGAGATCCGGTACCCTTCTAGAGATCCGCTGGCAGCGTCACTGGCTGTCCACTTTCGATCACAGGCTCACAGTTACCTGTTCGACGCCTGCCAGTCATGTGGACTCCGAGGCTCCGGAGAGTGCGTTGGTGGTTGCTTGTCTTATCGCTTGAAGCTTCAACTGGCCACCGGTGTATGAACGGATTCTCTGAGCCCGAGGAAGGACTATTTGGTGCAGTTGGTTTCCGCTCACCAGGCTCCTGTGAGAGACTCCCCCCACCGCCTACCGCCCCAGATTGGGAGGTGAGGGCGGTGGGGGATTGTGGCTACCTCGCCATCCAAAGACGGTTGCCGCAGTGTGCCACTTATCAGAGCCAAGATGGCTTCACTGCGGTCCGTGGCTTCCTCTACGGAGAAAAACATTCACCTGCCCGAGAAATTCACCATGCCTATCACTCCGATAGTCACAACGTCCTTTCACTTCCGGAGGGGCAATTCCTCGCTGCAGGCTACGATCGACGGCGAAACCGCTTTTGGGCAGTGGCGGACACTTTCGGTTGCCGCCCCATGTTTTACTTCGAGCGCGATGGCGTTCTCTGTTTTTCCGACAGTCTCACGGCGCTGCTGGCACGCTTCGGCGACACGCGCCCCTGTGCTCAATCGATCCACGCCTATTTCAGCTTGCTTCACATCCCTGCTCCCTGGACCGGATTTCGAGGAATCCGCCAGCTTCCGCCGAACAGCATCCTGCTAGTCGACAACCTAAAGCCGACAATGCGAACCAGTATCTGGTCGCCGCGCCCGGCCCCACTCACACTTAGCCAACCGGCGGCAGTGGATTTCCTGGAAGCCATTCTCCGGGATCGTGTGTCGGAGATTGCTTCGTGCGGTTGCGATTTCGCCCTCTTGTTTTCGGGCGGTGTGGATTCCACCTTGCTTGGCTCGCTGCTGCAAGAGTGCTGTGAGCCGGGCCGAGTGGTTGCGCACAGTCTCGGTGGCGAGGCGCGCGAGGAACTGGAAAAGGCACGGGAGCGTGCCAAGTGGCTTGGTGTTCCCTTTCGCTCCGAGACGTTTCCCTCTGCGGCCGCTGAGCCTTCCAAGGTTACTCGCAGGTGGCGCGCCCCGGTATTTTCCTTCCCGGCAGTGTACGTGGACTGGTTCTGCGAACGAGTGGGCAGCCAGGCGCCACATCTGGTCAGCGGCAGCGGCGCGGATGGGATCTTCCTCGCCGATGACGTTCTCTGTCGCCTACTCTGCCGGGAATCGGGTGGCGAGCATGGGCGCGGATCGTCCAGGCGGAGCACTTTCCTGGCCACGAGTCTGTTTCGCCCCGTAAACCGGTTTGCCCGCCGTTTTCTCTATACGCCCGAGTTCCTGCGCTGCGTACTGCCCACGGCAACCGAGTCGCTACTCGTTCAAGCGGGGCGAGAGGCCGGTGGCGATCCTGCTGCGGCTCTGCTGTTTCAATACCTCCTTTTTGCCCGCCCTTCGATCATGTCCGTGTATACTTCTGCCGTGCATGGCGCCAGCGCCGTGCACTTCCCCTTTCTGTCCAAGAAACTGATCGAGTTCGTTCTGGCTCTGCCACTTTCGCTCCGTCTGGGTCCCAGGCAGAACGGCGGGAAACCTCTGCTCAAGGCACTACTCCTGCGCCGCGCACCGATGTTTCCCGTGGATGAGCCTAAGAGCGGCTTTGGACATTCTATTTCCATCAATGAGCATTTTTCCCCGACCGTTGTGGCCCGCCGTGGCGCTTCGGTTTTGCGAAGCGGTCTCTGCGACTTCGGCATTCTCTGTCCAGATGCGGTCGGCCAAGTGTTCGCGGCCTGTTCGAAAATCCCCCGTGACCCCGAACTTCTCTATCTAGCGTGGGGCATCTACTCTCTCTCCGTGTGGTTTCGGCAGTTCTTCGGCGGGACCCGGGACCCGCTTGCATGATCAAGCTTGGCCTGATTTCGTTTGGCGTGATCCTCTCCGCTCTTATCATTTGGGCCTTGGTAACGGTCCTCTGCATTCGTCTAATCCGTTCCTGGAATCCAGGCGAGCGCTGGTGCCTGAAGGTGCTCGGCCTTAGCCTGCTGTGGGGCTTGGTGATCTGCCGAATCCATGGTTATCCGCAAGAACATCGTCTATTGTTCGACGAAGATGCCTATGGAAACATGGCCGTCAACGTTCTTTTCGGCTACGGCGCTTCGATCACCACGGCTTTCACAAGCGAGGTTAAACATGTAGAGCGCTACAAATGGCCGGCCGGTTTCCCAACGCTCGCCGCCCCGCTCGTGGCTTGCTTAGGCCCCGAACGTGGACTGGCCACTTTCAACGAATGCTGCGGCGCGTTGACTGTCCTTCTGGTAGCGGTGTTCGCTTGCCGGTTGTCCGGTTCGATTACCGCAGGTATCGTTGCTGGGGCCGCCTACGGCTTGCATCCCGTAGTCGGAGGCTGGCATCGTTCAAACTCGGCGGAACCCCTTGCGGTCTTGCTGGCTGTCCTCTGCTTCTGGGCCGCCACTGAGGCCATCAGATCGCGATCCCCGAATGACTGGGCACTGGTAGCGATCATGGCGGCGCTTTTCGCCGTCAACGTACGCTGGGACGGTGTTCTATTGGGTATTCCGCTCGTGCTCTTGTTGAGAAACACCAGGATCGTGCAAAGCCGACGAGCCATCGTTATTCTCCTGCTGGCCGGCTTCCCGTTGCTGGCTGATCTGGTCCCCCGCGCCGCAACGCTCGCCCGGTTCTATCTTTCGCAGCGCCCGGAATCCCGCTTTTCTCTGTCTTTCGCGGTGGGTAATGCCGGTGCGAACTTCGCTTTTCTTGCCGAGTTCGGACCGTGGCCGTTTGTCCTTCCGGCAATCGTGGGGCTCTGCTGGCTCGCCTGGATTCCGGGGCCTTTCCGTACGACTTGGCAGGCGTTGCTTCTCTGGCTGGTCGTACACTTCAGCCTGCTCACGCTGTACTCGGTCGGCCAATACCGGGCTCCGGGAGGGAGCCGTTTCTTGCTGTTTCCTTTAGCCGCGTTGGCAGTAGCGGGCGCTTCCATCTTGCAGTTGAGGACTCACCGCTATCGCGCTCGGCTCGGGGCCGCCCTACTCCTTGTGTTTTCCCTGTATTCGCTAACTTGTGGCAGCGAGATCTGGATATCTTTGAACGCACTCTACGCCAGCGCGCACCGTGAGCACGAAGCCATCCGGCGATGGTCCAGGCAACTTCCATCCAGCGCCGTGGTGGTTAGTCCTCTGCCATACATCTGGGAGGCATTTGGCACCCATTCCGTTTCGACGAGCTATCTATCGCAACCCCTTCCCGGCGTAACGCACTATCACCTGGGGCTGTTTAACCCCTCCCCGCTTCAGGGTGACACATCGGTCGTGGACGAAGTCGCCACGATGCATGGAAACATCGTGCTCTATCGTCTGCCATAATCTACGTGAAGGGAGGGCGCGACTTAATGCGCGACCGAATACCGCTGGATCGGCGTCAATTTCTGAAATACTTGCGCTTGCGGACGACCCAGTCATCGCACGTCCGATTCTCGACTGCCCATCTCATGCGCATCGATCAGATGTTGACTTATGATCGCGCGATGATTGAACCGTTGGCACCCGCATGGTCCGCCCAACACGAAGTAATGTGGCAGGAGTGCACGCTTGTTGCTCACCGCATACATTCGGGCACTGAGAAGGTCGAGAAGATTTGGACTCTTTCATCAGTGGAGCGGACCTTCCTGACAAGGCTGGACGGCCAACGATCTATTGGAATGATTCTGTCAGAGATCGACGGTACCGCGCCGGACCATGTTTACCGCAGCTGCGTGTTGATAGTTGCGAAACTACTGGAGGCTGGCGTTTTAGAGATCCGACCGGTAGGGGAAGACGCGAGTTCGGCCTGATCGGGACGGAGTTGCGTCGACACTCGTTAGGTTGCGCTGCGGAGTCTGGCCCCGAAGTTCTCGTGGACAGCACCAACATCTGCTGTGATTTGAGCGGGACAGACATCGGGCGCAATGGGCGCGCATGGGGAAATGACAAGCGATGCGAGCGTTAGTGACCGGGTCCTGCGGCCTCGTCGGATCAGAGTGCGTAACTTTATGCCAGTGAGAGCGAAACTCTTCGTTGGTTGTTTCCCTGGCAGCCGCTCTCGGCCGGCTGCAAACATTTGGTTTTCCGCTGAAGACCAATGAGGTTACGCGGGCGTACTTCGAGGCCATGTCGAAGATTGAGACCGGGCCGGCGAAAGACCAACTTGCCTCGGCGGGCAGGGGGTCCACGGAGGCGATGCAGCAGGTTGCGCGGGTATCGCCGGCCTGGAATGCCACGTTGCGCACACCTGCGTGTCGACACAGATCGAGGGTGGGCACGCCATGAACGCGTTGCCACAACTGGCGGCGGCGACTGTGAACTGCCGGGTTCTCCCCGAGGATTCCGTTGAATACGTGCGGAGCACTCTGAATCGGGTAATCGGAGACGGCCAGGTGAGCCTCACCATCTCCGGGGACGTCAGCAGGGGTCCGGCGTCACCGGTGCGCGAGGACGTGTTTCGAGCGGCCAGCCGGCTCACCGGCACAATGTGGCCGGGTGTGCCCGCGGTTCCGATTATGGTCATGGGAGCGACCGACGGCCTGCACCTTCGTGCGATTGGAATTCCGACCGACGGTGTCCAGGGCTTCTTCATGGACCGGGACGACATCCGCTTTCACGGGCGCGACGAGCGGATGAGCGTTGCATCGTTCTTCGAAGGGCAAACATTCTTATACGAGCTGGTGAAGTCACTTTCCAGGGCCGCCGAGTAAGGGAATCACTCTCTCCCGGCAGGCCAGCGTGCCAGTACGTATTCGCGCAGAGCCGAATTGACTAAAGTTTGGTAGCGGACCTTGCCGCCAGATCGATCGGCGATCGCGCCGAAATAGTCGACCACGTCTTCATCCAACCGGATGGTGATTCTCACCTTCCCGGGCTCGGGAGGGGACTCGGCCACGACCCGGCCTCGCCTACCTTTACTGAAGTCGTAAGTATCCTTCATCACTGTTCCTTCGTTCGTCTTTTTCGCGAGTTCATCGGTAATCGCCTACCCCCGGCGGTAGGGGGACGCCAGGTAGCGGCGGGATTCCTTGGCCGCCTCGGCCTCCGGCGCGAAGGCGATGGCCTTCCGGTAGGCTTCCAGCGCCTCATTGCGGCGGTGGGTGAGGTCGTAGATCTGGCCGATGCGCATCCAGGCCAACGTGCCGGTATTGAGATCGACGGCATCCAGGCCGGCCGTGACCTTGCGCAGGTTTTCCATGGCCCGGTCGTATTCCCGGTACCAGAACTGGATGTTGCCAAGCTGGTAGTGGATCTTCTCGGGCGGCAGCGCGACGTAGCCGAGTGCGCCGGCCTTCTTCATGGCGGCGACCTGCTCGATCGAGGCCACCGCCTGCTCCTTGCGGCCGGTGGCGCTGTACATTTGGGCCTGCTCGAAGCGCAGCAGGTAGTTACGCGGGAAGCGCTGGATCAGCTCGGCCAGCAGCGGCGCGGCTTCCTGCCAGCGCTCCTCGCGCCGGTAGAGCGCGCACAGGAAAACTTCGGCGTCGACGCGGTTGTACCTGCCCTTGGCCGCCACCTCCTGCAGCGTGTGAATGCCTTTGGTCTTGTCGCCGTGGAATCCGATGAGGAAGCCGAGCATCTTGTAGAACAGCGGCAGGCTGCCCACGATGTAGTCGTGCGCGCCCTGGGTCAGGCGGGCGTCGTAATTCGAGGGGTCGAGCTCGGAGACGCGGTTGTGCTGCTTGCGGGCGGTGGTGGCGTCGTGCAGCGAGTCGCGCCAGGCCTTCCGCACCAGGAAGTACCAGTTGGCGCGCAGGCCGTAGGCCACGCCCATCGCATAGAGCGCCTGGGTGTCGTTGGGATCCTTGTCGAGCGAGGCCTGGGACAGATCCATGGCCTTTTGAATCTCCGAGAAGAACCGCTTTTCGATCTCGGGAGTGGTGTTGATCCTGGGGCGCCGAAGGAAGGAGTTCGCGCCCGATACCAGCTCGCTTTCGAGCGCCCCCACTTTGAACAGCTCGCGGAACTGGACGGCCTGCGCCAGGTGGTTATGCAGGCTGGGCGAGGCGGGGTTGGCGGCGATCTCCTTCTCAAACTCCGCGATGGCCTGGTCATACTCCAGGTTATAGAAGTGCTGGAAACCCGGGGAAGCCAAGGGGTCTTGCGCGGCCAGGGGAAGGGACAGAAGGAGTGCCAGAGGGATCGCCCGCATGATTGTTCTATTCCAATTGTCCCAAAGCCCAGCGCGCGTGTTCAGCCACCAGCGGGTCCGGCGACTGGGCCAGCTTCTCGAGCGGCGCGCGGAACTTCGCCGCGCGGCTGTTGCCCATGGCGATGGCGATATTGCGCAAGAAGCCGGAGTAGCGGGCCCGCTCGACCGGCGTGTGGCGAAACAGGGCGTGGAACTCCTCGGCGGTCAGCGCGGCCAAGGCATCGAGCGGCGGCGCAAAGTGCCGGGCCGCGAAGGCCGGTTCCTCGCTGAACACGCGGCGGCGGTTCCAAGGGCACACATCCTGACATACGTCGCAGCCGAAGACGTGGTTCCCGACCGCTGCGCGCTGGCCGGCCGGCGCGGCGCCGCGCAGCTCGATGGTGAAGTACGAGATGCAAAGGCGCGCGTCCAGGGTGCGGCCGCCGGGCAGAATGGCCTGGGTGGGACAGGCGTCGATGCAGCGCGTGCAGGAGCCGCAGCGGTCGGGGGGAGGCTGATCGGGCTCCAGGTCCAGCGCCACCAGCAGCTCGCCCAGGAAGAACCAGGAGCCCATCTGCTGGTTGATGAGGCAGGTATTCTTGGCGATCCAGCCCAGGCCGGCCTGTTCGGCATAGGCGCGCTCGAGGAGAGGCGCCGTGTCGACGCAGATCTTGTAGTCGAAGGGCTGGCCCGCTTCCTGGCGCAAGCGGTCCGCCAGGCGCTGCAGACCCGCGCGCAGCACATCGTGATAGTCGCCGCCCCAGGCGTAGCGCGAGATCCAGGCCAGCTCCGGCTCGCCGAGCTCGGTCGAATAGGGTTGTGGGGTGTCATAGAGTTTCCCGGCGCAAATCAGGGAGCGCGCCGTGGGCAGGAGCCGGCGCGGATCGTCGCGCACTTGGGCGCGGCGGTCGGTCAGATAGCGCATCTCGCCGGCCATGCCCGCCTCGACCCACTGGCGATAGTAGCGGGCCTGGGGCGCCGGGGCAGCCGCGCTGATGCCACAGAGCTCGAAGCCGCACTCGCGGGCGAGGGTCTTGACGCGCTGGGATCTCACGGACCCCATTGTATGCCGGGCGGCTGGGTAGCGCGCGCGGCGGCTCAACGTGTAGAATCGAACTACTCATGAGCGAGTTGAGCCGCATTGGCGTGGCCATCGACTCCGATCTGCTGGACAAGTTCGACCAGTTGATCGGCGAGCGCGGCTACACCAATCGCTCGGAAGCCTTCCGGGACCTGATCCGCGACGAGCTGGTGGAGAAATCCTGGGAGTCGCCCGAATCCCCGGTGGTGGGCACCGTGACGCTGGTCTACGACCACCACGTCCGGATGTTGAGCGACAAGCTGATGGACCTGCAGCACGATTTCCACCGCTCGATCCTCTCGACCTTGCACGTGCACCTGGATCACGACAACTGCCTGGAGGTGCTGGTGGTGCGCGGCAAGGCGGGCGCGGTGAGGAAGATCGCCGACGCGCTGATCAGCACCAAAGGGGTGAAGCACGGGCGGCTCACCATCACGACCTCCGGAGCGGAGTTGAAGTGATTCTGGGGACGGGAGTCGACCTGGCCGAGGTGGGCCGCATCCGGGAGGCCATCGAGCGGTTCGGCGCGCGCTTCACCGGGCGGATCTACACCCCGGGCGAGATCGCGTACGTGGAGCGCAAGGCAAACCGGTACGAGCGCTACGCGGGCCGGTTTGCGGCCAAGGAGGCCGGGATGAAGGCCCTGGGCACGGGGTGGAAGCGCGGGGTGCGCTGGCGGGATTTCGAGGTCGCCAACCTGCCCTCCGGCCGGCCCACGCTGCGGCTGCACGGGGAGGCCGCCCGGATCGCCGAGCGGATGGGGGTGAAGGCGATCTCGCTGTCGATCACCCACACGGCGGAGCTGGGGATGGCGCACGTGATTCTGGAAGGATAAGGGTCAGGGACACTTGGCGGCGGCCAGCGATTTCGAGAACTGGGCGCGCTTCTCGGGATCCACGATGGCGAGCGACCTCCGGAGCAGGCCGCAGGCTTGGGCGCGGCGGTCCGGCGGCGGGCGCTGGGCCAGAATCGATTCGGCCAGCCAGAACTGAGCCTCATGGTCGGTGGAATCGGCCTCCACCAGCGCCTGGTATTCGGCTTCCGCCAGGTTGAACTTGCGGTCCTCGATGTAGATGGCACCCAGATTGAAGCGCGCTCGGACGTTCCGGGGATTCCACTGGATGGCGTTGCGGTAGGCGATCACGGCGGCGTAGGAATCCTTGCGGTCCTCGGCCGCCACTCCCTGATCGGCGTAGGCATCGGCGATGCGGGCGCGCAGGGCGGCGGTTTGTGCGGCGGTGAGGCGGCCGGCCAGGGCCTTGTCCAGAGCCAGGAGCTGATCGAGACCGGCCGCCGCCCGCAGGCGGCAATTCATCACCAGCGCATCCGCCTCGTCCTTGGGGAAGCGGACCGAAGCCACGCGCAGGGAAGAGTCCAGCCTCTCACCGGACTGACAAGCGCCGCCGGCCACTTCGGCCAAGCCGCGCCAGGCCGTGACATCGGCCTGAGGAATGTCCAGCAGCTTGGCGCCCTCGGCGCTGGAGAACTCGGCCCCTGCGCCGGCGTAATCCTTCTTCCGGTAGAGCAGGACCCCGCGATAGTAGTGCGCCTCGCCCACCGGCCAGGTCAGGTCGTTCGAAAACTTTGCGTTTTCGGCGGCCAGTTTGTAATCGGCCAAGGCGGGCGTATCCAAGCCCAGGGCCTCTTTGGCGCGCGCGCGGACAAAGACCGCGTGCGAGTTCGACGGCGCCCGCGAAACCGCCTGGTCGAAGGCGGTGATGGCCAGGTCGTGACGTGTGACGGCGAAGTTGGCGAGCCCCAACTCGTAGTACATCGCCGCCAGATCGGGCTTGGGCCCGAGCTGCGCGATCAGGTCGGGATTGGGCGATTTTTCCGCGGCCGCCCAAGCGGCCAGCGCCTTGGCGTAGTTATCGGCGGCTTCCGGCGTGCGGTCCAGGCGCTGCGCCTGACGCCCGGCCACCCACAAAGCCCAGGGGCTCTGGCGGATCGGCGCCAGGACCGTGGCGGCGCCTTCCAGGTTCTGCACCCGGTAGGAGAGCCAGCCCAGCCAGGCGCGGCCGGTCTCGACCAGGCTCTTGCAAAAGGCCTGATTCATGACCGGCGAGGGAGGGCACAAACGTTCCCAGGAGACTCCCGTGATGGCCGCCTCCAACTCCCGGTTCGCGTCGGGGTAGTTGGCCGCGGTGCGACCCTGCTCCAGTCGCGCGACCCAGACCAGGACCCGCAGACCCGCCGGAATCTCGTCCCGGGACTTGGGTGGCCAAGCGGCGCCGGCTTGCGTGAAGTCCCGCGCCGCGGCCTGGAACTGGGCGGACTCACCGCCGGCGATCCCCGCAAACAGCTCGCAATACGCGCGGCGGTAAAAAATCTCAAAGTGCTGGTCGGAGCGGGTGGCGGCCAGCGCGGGGGTCTGGGATTGAGCGCAAACCAGCGCGTCCTGAAGCGAGGGACGCGCCGACAGGTCCACCTTGTCAAAATCCTGGCGGGCTTTGAGGACCGGCCCCTGGGCCCAGGCGGAGGCCAGCCATGCTCCGGCGAGAAAGAGGAGGCGAAGAGCAGTGAACATTGCAGTCAGGGCAGGCCGGCGGCGATCACCCTTTAGTTATATCTCCTGCCTGGGGAATGCGCAATGCTACAATCACCATATGCGCGGAAACGAGACCGTGATTGCCTACCTCAACGAGGTATTGAAGGCGGAGCTGACCGCCATCAACCAGTATTTCCTGCACGCCAAGATGTGCGAGAACTGGGGATACATGAAGCTGGCGGCCTACGTGCAGCACGAATCGATCGACGAGATGAAGCACGCCGACAAAGCCATCCAGCGGATACTGTTTCTGGATGGCTCGCCCAACATGAGCGAATTGTTCCTGCTGCGGATCGGGCAGTCGGTCAAGGCGCAGTTGGAGAACGATCTGGCCCTGGAGCTGGAGGCGATTCCGCGCTTGAACAAAGCCATCAAAGCGGCCACCGAGGTGGGCGACAACGCCTCGCGCGAGCTCTTCGAGGAGATCCTGGTGGACGAAGAGAAGCACGTGGACTGGCTGGAGGCCCAGCTCTACATGATCGGAGAGATCGGGCTGGACAACTACCTGGCGCAGCAGATGCATAAGTAGGATAATCACTCCAGGTCTCGTTGTTGTCCTGGAGGTGGTTATGTCCAGCGCGTCGCACAGGCATCCCCTTGCGGCCATCATTCTCTGCTTGCTGCCCGGCAGTCCAACCGTCCGCGCGCAAGTCTTGTACGGCAATCTCGTCGGCGGCATCGCGGATCCCAGCCAGGCCGCGATTCCCAGCGCTGCGGTCAAGATTGTCAACACCGGCACGCGCCAGGAGTGGACCGCGACCGCCAACGATTCGGGGGCGTTCTCGCTGTCCACGATTCCGGCCGGCGTCTACGAGCTCACCGTCTCGAACCCGGGCTTCCAGACGTTTACGCAGCAAGGCCTGGTGGTGACGGCCAACGCCACCGTGCGGGTCAATGTGACCCTGCAGGTCGGGGCCGTCTCGGAGACCGTCAAGGTCAGCGCCTCGGCCGCGGCGCTCAAAACCGACAGCGCCGACGTGCGCGCGGAGATCCGCGCCGAGGAGTTTCAGAATCTGCCCGTGCCGTTCACCCGAAACTATCAGAACCTGCTCATCACGGTGCCCGGCATGACCCCGCCCGTCAACGCGCACTCCGTGCCGGCCAATCCCTCGCGATCGCTCCAGGTGAACGCCAACGGCACCAACTCGCAGTCCGCGAATTTCCGCGTCGACGGGGCGACTACCGGACATCCCTGGCTGCCGCACATCGCCGGCTATGTCCCCTCGCTGGACGCCATTGAGAGCGTGACCATCGTCTCCAACAGCTTCGACGCCGAGCAGGGGTACGCGGGCGGCGCGGCCGTCAATGTGCAGATCCGGAGCGGCACCAACGACCTGCACGGGTCGCTTTACGATCATCACTTCAACCAGCACCTGAAAGCCCGGCCCTACTTTCTGCCCGCCACGCAGGACAAGGAAAAAAGGGTGGTGAATCAATGGGGCGGAACGCTGGGCGGTCCCATCGTCAGAAACAAGCTGTTCTACTTTGCGGCTTTCGAAGGCACCTTCGACCGCCAGGGCGCTTTCGGCATCACCTCGCTGCCCACGGCGCGCATGCATACCGGCGACTTCACCGAATCCACCCGCCTGATCTACGACCCGCTCACCGGGGACCTGGATGGCTCCAATCGCGTGCCGTTCGCCAGTAATCTCCTGCCTGCCGTTCGCATCAGCCCGATCGCGAAGAAGTTGAACGACCTGCTGCCGCTGCCCAACTACGGCCCTCCCGGCGTCGCCAATAACTACTTCGTTAGCGGTCCGTTCGCCTTCGACCGCAGGACGCTGGATTCAAAGCTGACCTGGAACGCGGCCAGCCGGCTGATTCTCAACGCCAGAATCAGCTATCTGAACTGGAACTGCGACGATCCGGCCTGGCTGGGCCAGCTCGGCGGCGGCGGCATCGGGCGCTGCTCCTACGACGGCAAGTCGTTCGGCGAGACCCTGAGCACGACCTACTCGGGTGTGTACACGGTCACCCCCCGCCTCATCGTGGACGCCTACATCGGCTACACGCTCTACGACGCGCGCGTCGAGCCCATCCGGCTGGATGAGAACCTGGGCACGGACTTCCTGGGCATTCCGGGCACCAACGGCGGATCGCGCTACCTGGGCGGCTGGCCGGGATTCGCCGTCGGCGGGCTGCGCACCATCGGCCGCGCCAACACCAACGCCCCCTGGTATTACCACAGCCCGCAGTCCCAATACGTCACCAACGCGGCCTGGACGCGCGGCAGCCACAATATCCGCTTCGGCTTCGACTCCATGCTGGTGAAGCTGAATGGAGACGAAGCGGCCGGCATTCCGGGCAGCTTCAGCTTCGGCGGAGGCGTCACCGGCATCCGGGGCGGGAGCACGGACACCTACAACGCCTACGCGGCCTTCCTTCTGGGATTGCCTTCCAGCGTCACCAAGACGGTCACCTGGGAGCCCAATACGGCGCGCACCTGGGCTCAGAGTCTCTACTTCCGCGACAAGTGGCAGGCCACGCGGAAACTCACCGTCTCGCTCGGCGTGCGCTGGGACTACTGGGCGGCGCCGCGTCGCGCCGACCGTGGCATGGAGGTCTACGACTTCTCCAGCAACCGGCTACAGTTGTGCGGCGTGGGGAACCTGCCCCAGGACTGCGGGGTGATGAGCATGGGCAAGAAGTACTTCTCGCCGCGGCTCGGCGCCGCTTACCGGCTGACCGATAACTTCGTGATCCGCGCCGGCTACGGCATCGCCTACGATCCGGTGAACATCGCGCGGAACCCGCTGCATAGCTACCCGGTCCAGACCACCTTCACGCTGCCGGCGCCGAATGGATTTCAGCCCGCCGGCAAGCTGAGCGACGGCATCCCGGCGCTCACGGCTCCCAGCCTGGGCAATGGCACGATCCCGGTTCCCTCGGGCGTCAGCATGGAGCTGTTCGACCCCAAGTACCGCAGGGCCTACGTCGAGTCCTGGAACCTGATGCTGGAGAAGGAATTCGGCGGCGGCTGGATCGGCGAGGCCGGCTATGTCGGCAACGGCTCGCGGCATCAGCAGAACCGCTGGAACGCCAACTATGGTTTCATCGGCGGCGGCACGGCGAGCCAGGTCCTGAACCGGCTGTTCGGCCGCACCGCCGGCACCAATTTCTTCTCCGACACCGGTGGATTCACCTCTTCCTACAACTCGCTGCAGAGCACGCTGCTCCGTCGCGCATCCGGCGGCTACTTCCTGAAATTCACCTATACCTGGAGCCGGGCGATCGGCCCCAACGGCAACGGTACGGGCGTCGACGGCTACCCCAACAGCAACCCGGCGTACTTCGCTTTGAACAAGGCTCTCCAGAGTTACGACAGGACCCACATGTTCACGGCTTCCTACGCCGCCGGACTGCCTTTCGGGGCAGGCAAGCGCTGGGCGACGGGCGGCCTGGGCAAGCAGTTCCTGGGCGGCTGGCAGGTCAACGGCTTGGTGGCGGCCTACACCGGAACTCCGTTTACGGTCGGATCCGATAGCTCCTCGCTGAACGCTCCCGGCAATACGCAGCGGGCCGACCTGGTCAAGCCGAACGTCCGGAAACTGGGGATGCGAGATTCCTGGTTTGATCCGCTGGCCTTCGCGACCGTCACGGAGCCCCGATTCGGCACCTCCGGCTTCAACATCGTCCGCGCCCCCGGACTCGTGAATGTGGATGCCAGCGTGTTTCGCGACTTCCGCCTGACCGAGCGTTTCAGCGCCCAATTCCGCGCCGAGGCCTTCAATATCACCAATACGCCGCATTTCGGTGGTCCCGGGACCAACGTCAGCTCGCTGCAATTGAACGCGGATGGATCGATTCGAAACCTGAACGGCTACACGGTCATCACCGGCGTCCAGAACACCGGGCGCGAAGGTGTCGACGAGCGGATGTTCCGGTTCGCGCTGCGGGTGAGGTTCTAGTGGAAACCGATACCGGCGGCGTGGAGAATGATGGCCAGCACGTTCCAGGTAACCACGGCCGCAAACAGCAGGTTGATCGACCCCAGCAGGCGCAGCTTGCCGCGATGCCAGCAGTAGAGGCCTAGCGCCATCGCTACCAGCTTCACGGCCACCAAGCCGCCTAGAGGCGAAGTCCCGCCCGCCTGGATCGCCCACCTTACGACCGGGTTCGCTTCCTGGACGCCTTGCATCAGGAAGGCGATAGTGGTCAGGAAATCCAGCAACTGCAAGTAACAAAAGGGGCCGAGAGTGTTGAGCATCGCCAAAGACGCACCGCGCCGGTACTGAGATAGCAACTCTCCTTCCAAACCATAGGACTAAGGTTTTCAACTGAGTCGCCAATTCCCTGCACGGGACTTTGGCAAGTTTTCCGGATTCCGGGAAAGCGATTCTCCCCTCCTCCCGGCTTTACTGTAGAGCGGCTAGTACGGGCTCGATCGCCTGGCGGGACGGGACACTGCCCTGCGCCAGCCGGGCGGAGCCGCCGCCGCGACCGCCGGCAGCGGTCAGGGCGGCCCGCAGGGTCTTGCCGGCGTCGCAACCGGAGTCTTCCGAAGTTGCCAGCAGGAGAGAGGGGGGCTCCTCGACGATCCCGACAAAGATCGCCCGGGGGCGCGAGCAGAAGCTCTGGGCCAGGCCGCGTAGGCCATCGAGCGGCCCGCAGGCCCGGCGCTCGACCGCGCGGCGCAGTCCGGCAGGATCCGGCGCGGTGCGCTCATACAGATCGCGTCCCTGGAAGGCGGCCAGCTCGGATTCCAAGGCCCGGCGCTGCTTTTCCAGGGCACGGAGGCTCTCGGACTGGGCGCGGACCAGCTCCGGCGCATCGTCCAGCAGGCCGGAGAAGACCTGCGCCACCTGCGACAAGGCCTGGAAGTCGGCGCGGGCGCGGCGGAAAGCGCGCAGGCCGCATAAAAACTCGACGCGCACCGAGTTCCGCACCTTGTCCTGCTTGCGGAGGAAGATGGGGCCGATCTCTCCGGTGGCGCGAACATGCGTGCCGCCGCAGGCGCTGCGGTCCAGCCCGTCGATGACGACGATCCGCACGGAGCCCTCGCGCTGCGAGGCCTTGCGTAGTCCCAGATCGGCGGAGGATTCGGCGAAGGCCACCGAGATCGGGCGGTTTTCGCAGACCAACCGGTTGGCGCGGATCTCGGCGTCCAGGATCTGGTCCGCGCCGAGAGAGGGCGCTTCCAGATCCAGGGTTGCGCTGTCCGCGCCGAAATGGACACTCACGGTGGGCAGGGCGAACAGCTCGGCGAACACGGCGGAGAGCAGGTGCTGGCCGCTGTGCTGCTGCATGTGGTCGAAGCGACGGTCCCAATCGATCCGGCACTCGGCTTCGCCGGCGGCGTCCACGGGCTCGGCCAGCACATGCGCGATGCGGTCGCCTTCATCGACCACATCCACGACCGGCGCGCCCGCGATGAGACCCGTATCGAAGGGCTGGCCGCCCGAAGTGGGATAGAAGGCGGTGCGATCCAGGTACAGGCGGCAGCCGTCCCCGGCGCGGTCGACGATGGAGGCGCGAAACTCGCGGAGGTAGGAATCGGTGTAGTAGAGGCGATCGGTCAAATCTTGTCCGGGTCGCCCTTGTACAGACCGCCAACCCACTTCTCGTAGCCGTTGTACATCGGGGTAGGGACGCGCTCCATGCGCGGAATTATCTTGTCGAAGGCCTGCGACCAGCGCGGGTGAGGTTTGTGGGGATTGACGTTGGAGTAGAAGCCGTATTCCAGCGGCTGCAGCTTGTGCCAGAAGGTCTCGGGCTGGCCGGAGGTGAACTCGATTTTCACAATCGACTTGGCGCTCTTGTAGCCGTACTTCCAGGGCGTAATCACCCGGATGGGCGCGCCGTTCTGTTTGGGCAAAGGCTTGCCGTAGAGGCCGGTGACGATCATGGCCAGCGGATTCATGGCCTCATCCAGGCGCAGCGCCTCGAAGTACGGCCAGGGATACCAGTTGGCCTGCTTGATCCCGGGCATCTGATCGGGACGGTTCACGGTGGTCCAGCGCACGTACTTGGCGTTGGGCTTGGGGTCGCACAGCTTGATCAGCTCGGACATGGGGAAGCCGGTCCAGGGCACCGTCATCGACCAGGCCTCGACGCAACGGAAGCGGTAGACGCGCTCTTCCAGCGGCAGGGTGCGCACCAGCTCTTCCACGTCCAGCGTCTTCTTCTTGTTAACCAGGCCGGTCACTTCGATGGTCCACGGGCTGGTCACGAAGGCCCCGACTTTGTCCTTCACGGCTTCCTTGTTGTTGGGGTCGAACTCGTAAAAGTTGTTGTAGCCGGTGGCGGCCCACTCTTCGGTGATGGGATGATCGCCCTTGGCAAACTCCGGGTTGCGTTTGGCGGGGTAGGGGCTCTTGGACTCGGTGGCCGCGGCGAGCAGGCCCTGTGCGCCCAGGAAGCCGGCGGCCTGCAGCCACTGGCGGCGGTTCAGGTAGACGCTCTCCGGCGTGGCCTCCCGCTCCGGAATCTCCCAGCCCTTTGGAATCTTGATCAGCATGCGCGGTGCTCCCTTCGGTAGGTTGCTGCCCGAGGCGGTTTTCTTCATCGTATCACGAGCCCTTCTTTACGGTGACCTCGATCAGGCCGTGCGGCTCATCCACCGGCAGGAAGACCTCGTTGTTATTGGCCAGGCCAAACGGCGCCAGGTCCACCAGCAGGCAGTGCCGGTTGGGGAGCGACAACCGGATCTCGCCGATCTCCTCGAACGCGCCGAGAACGGCTTCCCCCATGGCATAAGCGGTGTGCTGCACCGACTGGCTTTGGTGCTCGGCGAAGGTGTCCAGCAGAACCTGGCGCGCGCCGCGCCAGACCTGCCCGAAGCGTAGATCCTGATGCTGGTAGGTCCAGCGCGCCTGGATGGAGGTGGCCAGGAGCCGGTCGCCGGCCGGCTGCAGGGTGGTGTAGCGGTCTTCGACGAACCCTTCGAACGCGGAGCCTCGGGTCTTGAGCACCAGCAGGTCGTCGATGCCGGCGGTGACGACCGCCGTTTCCGGAGCGCTGGTGACCGAGGCGGTGCGCCGCTCCACGCCGCCGCGGGCGAAAGCGTGCGGCCGCATGCGGCTCCAGGGATGCTCGGTGAGGTCGACGGTGGCGCGGGACACTTGCGGATTGTGGGTCAGGAAGTGACCGGCCAGGCGCAGGCCGAATTCCTCGATCTGCTCGTGACCGTGGTCCTTGGCCAGCGCGTACACCGTGTTTTTCATGGTGTCGGTGGGCAGGATGTTGCGGTTGTCGCCGTGGATGTGGGCGGCGGCGAAATCGCCTTCCAGGCGGATGTGCACGGTCAGCTCGCGCAGGTCGTCGCGATCGGCGTGGCGCGTCACCTGCACCAGGCGGACGCGCGATTTTCCGTAGCTGTGAGCGCCAATCACCATTTAGCTCCCCCGATATGTAGTGTACCCGTACGGATTCAGCAGGAGCGGGATGTGGTAGGGGCGCGTCGCATCCCGCACGGCAAAGACGATGATGACTTCCGGGTACAGGCCGGCCGGGAAGTAGGCGCCAGTGTCGAAGGCGAGGCGGTAGATCCCCAGGGCCAGCGGCGAATCGGGCGGCAGCAGGGCGCGGACGCGCCCATCCTGGTCGGTGACGGCGTGCGCCAGCGTGCGCCAATCCGCGTCTTGCCGGACCGCCAGGGTGACGGCGATACCGGCCGCGGGCTGGCCCTGAGTCGTGTCGAGAACATGGGTCGTGATCATGCTCCGCCCTCCAGTTTGCGCAGCCTCAAGCGCGTGATCTTGCGCTGCTCTTCGGCGGCCATCCGGATCTCGGTCTCCGGGTGGTTGGCCAAGCGCCGCTCCA
The DNA here is from genome assembly GCA_016178945.1 of Acidobacteriota bacterium. Lineage (GTDB taxonomy): Bacteria > Acidobacteriota > Terriglobia > Bryobacterales > Bryobacteraceae > JACOSH01. The sequence continues at coordinate 37,922 of JACOSH010000079.1, read as the reverse complement.
GGATGTCCAGGATCTCGCCGGCGCTCTTGCCGGTGGCGCACACCAGGAAGATATGGCCGAAACGGGCCTCATAGGCGCGGTTGGCCTCTGCCAGCCGGGCCCAAACCTCGGGCGGCGACTGGGCGGCGGCGGACTGTTCCTGGCGCGACCAGCGGCCGGCGGTGGCGTCCCCAATGCGCGGGTGAGCGGCGAAGGCCTCCAGCCGATCCTGGAGCGAGGACTCCGCCCAGATGCGGTCCGCGGCGGCGGCCATGGCTTCCAGGTGCCGGAAGGGCTGCTCGGCCGCCATGCGCTTCGCCCAGCTCCGGGATCCACAGCAAGCCAGCAGCTCCTCTTCGCTGAAGATCCGCAGTTGGGGCCGGCCCCACAGGCGCAGCCGGCTGACGCCGCCATCGGGGAAGATGTTGAAGCGCACCCGCGCGAGCGGGCCGGTACGCTCGATCTCACTCTCAAGAAAGCGCCGCGTGTCCGCTTCCAGCCGGGTGCGCGCGAGGAGGATGCCGCCATCGACGGTTTCAAGCGAGCAGCTCTCGGGAAAGTTGCCCTTGAAGTGCGCGGTGTCCACCTCGACCCGGTGGATGATTCCGGGAGTGCCCAGTTGGATCACACACCAGTCGTGGCCGGGCCCCCGGCGGCGGCGCGTTTCCCAACCGTCGCTCATGTTGGCCGCGCGGCCCGGCATGATCAGGTTGTGGCGGGAGCCGAAGAACATGTCGCTGGACTCGGCGACCAGCCCGCCATTCTCCACCGCCGCCAGATCCACTTCGCCCGCATCCGGCCACGAGGGGACGACGTGGCCGTGGACGCGCAGGCGGGCGACACCGCCGTCGGGAAAAATGTTGAAGCGCAGGTGGGTCACGCGCTCGTCCCAGTCGATCGGGAAGGGATTCTCCGAGTCGCCCTGGAGCCGCGAGAGCGGGAGCATCTCCTTCCACTCCCCGGACACCGCGGCGTCTCGCGCTTCGATGGAGCAGTGCTCCGGGTAGTTGCCCCGAAAGAAGCTGGTGTCCACCACCACGCCGCGCGGGATGCCTGGAAGCCCCAGGCGGATGATCGCCCAGTCGTGGCCTGGCGTGCGGCGGCGGCGCGTTTCCCAGCCGTCCATCCACTTGCCGCGGTCGGTGTACTTGCCTTCGACGAAGACGGGCCGGGCGGGCCGGAGCAGGTTCTCTTTGGGCGCAAAGAACTCGTCATTGGCTTCGATCACGGATCCGCCGACCCGCTCGGAGGCCAGATCCACTAGCTCGCTGAACTGCATCCAGGCACCAGATTACCGCACAGAAAGGTGGCTTCGACCGCGCCGTAGAGTTCCACGCCAGAGTAGGGCGTGAGCTTATGGCGGTAATGCAACGTGCCGGTGGCGGCGCGGGCTTCCGGGTTCCAGACCACCAGGTCGGCATCGAAGCCCGCGGCGATCCGGCCTTTCCGGGACGAGAGTCCAGCCAGACGGGCCGGCGCGCCGCACATCCAGCCGGCCAGCTTCTCGAGGCCGATGCCGCGGCGCCGCATGCCGGTCCACACCGCCGGCAGGCCGTGCTGCAAAGAGGCGATGCCGCCCCAGGCGCCGGCGAAATCGCCGCGCTTCATGGACGGTGGGCAGGGGGAGTGATCGCTGGCGATCAGGTCGATCGTGCCGTCGAGAAGGGCCGCCCACAGCTTCTCCCGGTTGTCGCGCCCGCGGATGGGCGGCGCGCACTTGAGCTCCGTGGCGCCGTCGGGGATCTCCTCGGCCGCGAAGGTGAGGTAGTGCGGGCAGGTCTCGACGGTGACGGGCAAGCCTTCCGCGCGGGCTTCGCGCAGCATCGGCAGAGCATCGGCGGAAGAGAGATGGACGATGTGGACGCGGGTTCCGAATTCCCGGCACAGCCGGATCATCAGCGCGATGGCCTCGTGCTCGGCCGCGGGCGGCCGCGAGGCCAGATAGCTGGCGTACTGGCGCGGATCCCCGGCCACGGGCCGCAGCGAGCCGGCCAGCTCGGCATGCACCAGCAGCACCGCGCCGAGCCCGGTGAGCACGGGCATGGCTTCACGCAGGTCCGCTTCCGAGACGCACGGGAACTCCTCGACGCCGGAGGGCGCCAGGAAACACTTGAAGCCCAGGACCCCGTCCCGGTAGAGCCCGCGCAATTCTCCCGTGTTCCCCGGGACGACGCCGCCCCAGAAGAAGGTGTCGACCGCGCATTTCCCGCGCGCCGCCTCGCGCTTGGCGGCCAGACCGGCCACTGTGGTGGTGGCGGGAATGCTGTTGAGCGGCATCTCGACCAGGGTGGTCACGCCGCCGGCCGCCGCCGCGCGGGTGGCGGTCTCAAAGCCCTCCCACTCCGTGCGTCCCGGCTCGTTGATGTGAACGTGCGTGTCGACCAGCCCGGGCATCACCATGGCGTCGCCAAAATCGCGAAGCGGGCAGCCGGAGGGAAGAGCATCCCAGGCAGCCACTTCGGCGATGCGGCCGTCACGAATGTGGATCGAGGCTGGAGCCACACCGCTGGTGGTCTCCACGTGGCGGCTTCGAATCACCACATCCATTACCCGCAGTCTAGCAGTCAGTGGTTGAAAATCGCACCGCTTGCTTACGCGCGCGGCTCTGTGGGTGCATTCGTTGCAGCACGAATGGCTCCGAGCCGCGCGCGTCAGCAAGCGGCCAGCCCCGCGATGGTACACTCTTCCCATGGCGTCGGCCTTTCCGATCCTGGGCGAGAACACCGCCAGCCTGCTGGGCCCGGTGCCGCGCATCAGCTCGCTGCTGATCAAGCCGGCCTCGGCGGTATGCAATCTGGACTGCGCCTACTGCTTCTACCTGGATCGCGAGGCCGATCCCTACAAGGCGCTTCCGGCGCGCCGGATGACCGAGGAGACCCTGGAGCGCCTGGTCGATTCCTATCTGTTCTACTCGTATCCCAACAGCGTGTTCGCCTTTCAGGGCGGCGAGCCCACCCTGGCCGGCGCGGCGTTTTTCGAGAAGCTGTGCGAGTTGCAGAAGCAGTATGGGCGCGACGGCCAGAACGTGTCGAACGCGCTCCAGACAAACGGCATCCTGCTCGACGATCGCTGGTGCCGCCTGTTCCACGAGTACAACTGGCTGATCGGGCTGTCGGTGGACGGTCCCGAGGAGATGCACGACCGCTACCGCTTCAACAAGCAGGGGCGGGGCACCTGGCAGAAGGTCATGCAGGGCATGGAGACGCTGAAGAAGAACAAGGTCGAGTTCAACGTCCTGTGCGTGCTGAGCCAGGCCAACGTCGAGAACCCCAAGGAGGTGTATAAGTTTTTCCGCTCGCTCGGCATCGATTACATCCAGTACATCCCGCTGGCCGAGTTCGATCACCAGGGCCAGCCCCTGCCCTTCACCATCGCGCCCGAGCAGTACGGGCGTTTTCTCTGCGAGACTTTCGACCTGTGGTGGCCGGACCGCCGCCGGGTGCGGATTCGCTTCTTCGATAACATCGCCGAGGCCCTGGCCGGGCAGAAGCCCGGCAACTGCACGATGCACGAGACCTGCGACAGCTACGTGGTGGTCGAATACAATGGCGACGTCTATCCCTGCGATTTCTTCGTCGAGAAAAGCTGGAAGCTGGGCAACATCCAGACGCAGTCCTGGGCGGAAATCGCCCGGCGCCAGACGCGCTACACCTTCGCCGCCAAGAAGACCCTGGCGCACCCGGAGTGCCAGGTATGCGAGTACCAGTCGATCTGTCATGGCGGCTGCCCGAAGCTGCGCCACGGGCGGCACGGCCAATTCGAGGATCTGGACTACTTCTGCCAGGCCTACAAGATGATCTACGCGAAGAGCGTCGGCCCGCTGAAGAAGGAAGTGGCCAAGATCCTGGGAGCGCCCGTGCCAGCCGCGGCGCAGGCTCTCAGCCCTTATTAGCCGCCCATGACTTCCGTGGTTTGCTGCGCCGCGTTCTTCTATCCGGCCTGGTGGCTGGCGATGTTCGCGGTGCGCGTGCTGCCGGCGCTGGCCGCGGCGGGCCTGCTGGGCGGGCAGCTCGTGGATTTGAGATGCGGGCCGCTCAACGTCTGGGCCGGCGGCGATCCGGCTCCCGGTCATGGGCTGCAAGCCGCGGCGATCGGCGCGGCCGCTCTCGTCTCCGGGTTAGCCTTGCGAAAGCACCGCCTGCTGGCCGGCTTGTTCCTGGCCCGCCTGGGCCACGAAGCGCTAATCCAGCCCTTGTTTGGTTGGTTTCGACCGGCGCCGTTGCCCGCGTGGGCGAAGGTCGCGGCCGGCCCCTACTTCTGCCTGTTGTTGCTCGGCTTGGCCTGGATGCTGTCGGGTGTGGCGGCCTCCACCTACTGGTCGAGACTGGCCGTGCTGCTAGGCGGCTACCTGGTTCCTCTCGCTTTGGTCTTAGGTCTGATGGGCGCCCGGAGCGATTTCCGGTTTCTCAGTCTGTACCTGGGCCCCAGCCTGGCGGCATCGCTGCTGGTCTCGGCGCCGATGCGCGTGGGACTCCACCTGAGTAGCCCGCGCTGGCGTCTGGCCGCGGCCGGGGTCGCCGCAAGCCTGGCGCTGGCCGGATCTACGTCCGCCGCCGACCGGACCATGCGCAACGCACGCGAAAAGCAGGTGGCCGCTTTCTCGGCCGCGTTGCCTCGGCCCGATCCGGCGCTGCCGTATCCCAAGCAGTTTTTCCAGAAGGGCGTCAACCTCACCGCCGAGGGGCCCCGCGGATACGATCCGCGCTTCAGCGCGAAGATGCTGGACGAGCTTCGCCGGCGCGGCGTGGACTCGGTGGCCCTGGTGCCCTACGGATTCTTCTCCAAGGAGCAGCCCCGCGTGGGATTCGGCGGCGGCTGGGAGCGCGCCGAATTGATCGAAGCCATCGCCTCCCAGGCGCACCAGCGGGGCATGAAGGTGATGCTCAAGCCGCAGCTTTGGGGACGCGGCTTCGTCGGCGACCTGCATTTCGACAAGCCCGAAGACCGCGCCGCGTGGTTCGAGCAGTACCGGCGGTTCCTGGAATACTGGTCCGGGCAGGCCGCCAAGATGCACGCGGACATCTTCTGCGTCGGCGTGGAGCTGCGGCGGATGACCCCCTATGAGGCGGAGTGGCGCAAGCTGATCTCCCGCGCCCGGCAGTTGTACGCGGGCCCGCTCACCTACGCCGCCATCCAGGGTGAGGAATTCGAAACCATCCGCTTCTGGGACGCGCTCGACTATATCGGCTTGAACAACTACTATCCGCTTCCCGATGACCTGGCGACCGGCGCGGTGGTCCGGAAAGTGGAAGAAGTGCAGCGCCGCTTCCAGCGTCCGGTAGTATTTCCCGAGGCCGGTTTCTGCAGCTTCAAAGACCCGCATCGCGCGCCCTGGGACGAGACGCCGCGCGCCCTGGCCCCCGCCGAACAGGCCCGCTGCTACGAAGCCCTCCTGCGCGCTTTTTACAGCAAGCCCTGGTTTCACGGCGTCTACTGGTGGAAAGTGGGGACCAACGGCCGAGGCGGCCCGGAGGACGGCTCACACACGCCCTGGGGCAAGCCGGCCATGGAGGTGGTGGCCCGATGGTATCTGCAAGGCGGGCGCTAGGCGCCCCGCACTACAGGATCCGGTAGTCCCTCGGCCCGAAATACAAGATCGCGATGGGGAAGCGCGCGCCGGCCTCGGGCCATCTCGTAAACTCCTTCTGATCCCGTGGATAAACGAAGTGAGTGAAGCTGCCGCGGATGAGGGGGCCGCCGGTGGGAGCCTGAAATGCGTACTCCAGCGTAACTCCGGCGCCAATCTCGTCATCCGGCTGGGGACCCCGAACATACTCTTCAGGAAGATGCTCCCGGTGTGAGCACTCGGCGATGCCTTTGACCAGTTGCCCCGTGGGCAAGAGCCGGCTCCTGCGCCAAGCGCTTTTCAAGAGTAGGAGAACCGGGATGGCCAAGACGCCGGCGATGACGGCGCACGCCTGGAGTTTCGTGGCGGCATCGCGCCAAACAGCACACAGCCAGAAGGGCAGCCCCGTGAGAACCAATGCCCAGCCCAACGGAACGACCGGCGAGCGCCGAGGGACAGGCACTCGCTTCTCCAGGATTTCCTGGCTGGCCGGGGAAACGAGAAAGGGATCGCGACCGTCCAGTTCGGCCTGACTGGGGGCTGCGACACCGTTCAGCGCGGGCCAAGTGGCGCGGACCGCCTCCAGGAGATGGGCGATCTCGGCATCGGTTACATCCAGGGACTCCCCCCTCATCCGAAGATCGTAGATGGAGGTCACCGTGGTCAGCCATTTTCGCCGGCAGCGCCGGCAGGAATAGAGCGCGAGACCGACCGTGACGTAGGGCGCCTTGGAATCCTTGCGGTCGAACCGGAGGCCCGCCCGGCGCATGATTTCCGCGAACCGCGCCGGAGGCGCCGGTTTGAGCACGGTCCTCTTCCAGGGATACCGGCGACACACCCGGCAGACCTCAGGGTGCTCGTCGAGAAACCAGTGAAACACTTTGCCGCCCACCAGGAACCCGAACAGCCGGAGCGGAGGGATCAGGTAGCCGAACTTGCCGAGCGGGCCGATCGCTGGGGGCGCGGAGCCTTCGCTTTCGAGGAGAAGATACATGCGCTCCGTGGAGTTGCGGAAGAACTCCCAAAACGACTGGTGATCGCGAAGCCTGGTTCCATCCGCGAGCGAGCCGGAGTAGTAGCCGAGCCAGTGGTAAAGGACCCAGGCCCAGCCGGCGGCCAGCAGCATGGAGACCAGCCAGGTCTTCTCGGGGAGGCGGTGAACGGCCCGAGCCCCAAGATAGACCCCGCCGGCCGCCAGCCACCCTCCGATCGCCGCGCCAACGGGGAGGAAACCGAGAAAAATCCACCCGAGCACGTCCAGCCCGCCCGAAAATCGGGCCAAGGCCAGGTTGGCGGCCACCACGGCGAATGAGGCGGCAAGGCCCGCCGCCAGCATCAGGAGATCCATGGCCTAACCTTGCCCCTGAGGTCCCCTGTACACGACGATCGGAGGCGGTTCGAAGTCGAGAAGCGGATCGGACGACAACGGGTCCTCATCGAGCGAGAGCCGTAGCCTAAGGTCGACAGGCCGTGCGAGGCGGGAGCTCCACGATTCCACAAGAGTCTGGAATCGCGGAACCAGAGTCAGGAACCCGCCGGGGCCCCAGTTTTGACCCCGGCCGGACTTGTCGAAGTGGTGTCCCGGCGGCTTGCCGGGATGCATGGAATAGAAGGTGGCGGTGGTGCCGATGACAAAGACCCACCCAGACGCCTGCTCCCGGGCCATGATGGAGGCCAGGTCCCTCTCGAAGAGAGCGAGCTGAGCCTGGTCGGAGAACCCCAGGGGCACGCGCCCGCTGGGATCGACATGTCCCATGAACTACCCCCTCCTGATCCCGCCAAAGGCCGCGAAGACGCTGTTCTTGTGGAGCACCTCCACGGCCTGGAATCCTACTTCCCGTAGCAGGTCGAGCTGGAACAGCAGCGGTCGCGGCGAGTCTTCCTGTTCCACGTAGGCGAACACATGGTCGCGATAGGCTTCGTCCCGCAAGCCGCTCAGATACTCGCCATAGCGGGTCCACATCAGACTCTCGACCACCGGCGTCGAATGCCGGATCAGGTCGGCGATCCAGAAAGATCCGCCCGGGACCAGGCTCCGGTGCACCTTGGCGAAAACCGCCCGCCACTCCTCTTCCGCGCGCAGGTGGTGCAGCGCGGCGGTGGCAACCGCGATGTCGAAGCGGCCCTCCGGAAGCGGGATTTCGCGGATGTCTCCTTGAATGGCGGTGACGCGGGCGCCGGTAAGCCGCTGGCAGGCGCGATCGAGCATGGGGCGGCTGAGATCGATCAGCGTGACGTCCAGTTCGGGCAACAGTTGGCGCATCTTGATCGAGTAGTTCCCGGCCCCGCAGCCGATGTCGAGCAAGGCCCTGGCCTCCGGATGGAGGGCCGCCGCCGACTGCGCGATCAACTCCATCACCAGGGGCGCGTCGATCGTGGAGGCCTGGCCGGTGTCCAGGTTGGAGAAGCGCTCCACGTCGGCGTCGAATCGGCGGCGAATCTGATCGACGGTGGCCTTCATGGTGCTCGGTCCTTCAGAATAAGCGACCGAGGTCCGGCGCGCAATCCGCAAGCCGGGTCCCCGCGTGCTACGTTATGGGATTGCCTGACCTTCCCCGGAAGCTCGGATGGTTCGACGCCGCCTCGATCGTGGTCGGTATCGTGATCGGTTCGGGCATCTTCATGGTGCCGGGTTCGATTGCCAGGAGCGTCGCCTCGGCGGCCATGATCCTGGCGGTGTGGATTCTGGGCGGCGTGTTTTCGATGTGCGGCGGGCTGGCCTACGCGGAGTTGGGCGCAATGATGCCCTCCACCGGCGGCCAATATGTCTACCTGCGCGAGGCCTATGGGCCGATGTGGGCGTTCCTCTACGGATGGACCCTCTTCCTGGTGTACTGGTCCGGCGGCATCGCCGCCATGGCCACGGGCTTTGCGCTCTACCTTGGGTCGCTGGTTCCGCTGACGCCGGTCGCCTCCAGGTGGACGCCGGTCGTCCTGATTGCCGTCCTGACCGCGCTGAATTATACCGGAGTGCGGCAAGCCGCGGCGGCGCAGAACCTGTTCAACGCGCTGAAGGTGATCGGGCTGCTGGCGCTGATCGGCGGCGCCCTGGCGAGCGGCCAAACGGCGCCGCCGGAAAGCAGCGCCGTTTCCTGGTCCGGAGTGGGCTTGGCGGCCATCTCCTGCCTGTTCGCCTATGAAGGTTGGAGCGGGGTGAGCTTTGTGGCGGGCGAAGTGCGCGACCCGGAGCGCAATGTGCCGCGCGCGCTGGCCCTGGGCCTGGGCGCCGTCATCGCGCTGTACGTGCTGGTGAACTACGCCTACCTTCGCGTGCTGGGCGCGGGGGGAATGGCCGGCGCGGATCGAGCCGGCGCCCTCCTGGCGGAGCGTACGCTGGGGCCCGCCGGCGGCAAGCTGGTTTCCCTCACCATCGTCCTGGCGATCGCCGGGTCGGTGAGCAGCGGCCTGATGGCGGGGCCGCGCGTGTATTTCGCTCAGGCCCTCGACGGCAGCTTCTTCCGCTGGTTCGGGCGGATACACCCCCGCTTTCAAACGCCTTCGTTTTCTATCGCCGCCCAGGGCGCGTGGGCGGCACTGCTATGCCTCACCGGCTCTTTCGGCGCGCTGATCTCCTACTCGATGGTCGCGGCGTGGGTGTTCTATGGGATGACTGTCGCCGCCGTGATCGTCCTGCGGGCGCGACGGCCGGACGCTCCGCGCCCCTACCGGATGGCGGGTTACCCGGCGACGCCGGTCCTGTTCTGCCTGGCCTCCCTGGCGCTGGTGATCAACTCGTTGATCGCCACACCGGGGCCGGCGCTGGCCGGGCTGGGCCTGATCGCCGGAGGCATCCCGTTGTACTACTTGTGGCGGCGGATTCACTGCCGGATTCACTATGGATGAGCTGCTGGAGTGGCGCAAGGAGTTTCCGTCGCTGGAGACGTCGGTCCACATGATCAGCCATTCGCTGGGGGCCATGCCCCGGCGCGCCGCCGAGCGGCTGGCCGAGTACGCCGAGGTCTGGACCCGCCGCGGCATTCGGGCCTGGGAAGAAGGCTGGTGGGAGATGCCGCGCTCGGTGGGCAATCTGATCGGCAAGATCATCGGGGCCGGCGAGGGCGAAGTGGTGATGGTTCCCAACGTCTCGGCGGGCCAGTCGATCGTCAATTCCTGCTTCGACTGGAGCGGCCCGCGGAACCAGGTGGTCTGCGACAGCTTGCAGTTCCCCAGCAACCTGTACATCTATGAGGCGCTGGAGCGGCAAGGCGCGCGCCTGGTCGCGGTTCCGCCGGAGGAATTGCTCGCGGCCATCGGCCACCAGACCCGGCTGGTGTCGATCTCCCACGTCAGCTTCCGCAGCTCCCTGGTGCTGGACCTGGCGGCGATCACGCGCCGGGCCCACGAAGCGGGCGCGCTGGTGGTGGCCGACATCTACCAATCCGCGGGCACGCTCCCCCTGAATGTCCGCGAGCTGGGCGTGGATTTCGCCACCGGCGGCTCGGTGAAGTGGCTCTGCGGCGGGCCGGGCGCGGGCTATCTCTATGTCCGCCAGGATCTGTGGCCGTCGCTCCGGCCCGCGGCCACCGGATGGATGGCGCACCGCGCGCCGTTCACCTTCGAACCGGCCATGGAGTACGCGGAGGACGCCTTCCGCTTTCTGAACGGCACGCCCAGCGTCCCGGCCATGTACGCGGCGCGCTCCGGCTACGAGATCATCGGTCAGGCCGGAGTCGAGCGCATCCGAGCCAAGTCGATCCGGCAGACCGGGCGCCTGATCGAGCTGGCCGAAGAAGCCGGATTCCGCGTGAACAGCCCGCGTGATCCGGCCCGCCGCGGCGGCGTGGTGGTGATCGACGCGCCCAATGGCCAAGCCGTCACGCGGGAACTGTTGCGGCGCGACTTCCTGGTGGACTACCGCCCTGGGGCGGGCATTCGCGTCGCCCCGCATTTTTACACCACGGACGAAGAACTGGATTTGACGGTCCACGAGATGCGGAAGATCGTGGGGCAGTAATCGGTAAGTCAGTTCGTCAGTAGGTCAGTGGTGCCGCAGCGCGACCAACGGATCGACCTTGGCCGCTCTTCTGGCGGGGATGTAGCAGGCTGCGAAGGCGACGCCGGCCAGGATCGCCACAACCGAGGCCAAGGTGGCCGGATCGCTGGGACGTACTTGGAACAACAGGGTCGACAGCACCCGTGCCAGCTCTGCCAGAGACCGTGGCTCACGATGGCCACTTTGGGCGCCTCCGGGCGGTCCTCGCCGGGCAGGAACAGACGCCGCCAAAGCGTGTCCACGCCGTTCCCTCCCGTAACCTCCCCACCCTAACACGCGCCTTGATAGTAAGCTATACATATGGCCTCGAAACACTTCTTTCTGGCGAGCGCGATCCTGGCAGGGACGCTGGCGGCGGTGGGACTTTCGCAGTCGGGCGAGAAGAAGGCCGCCCAGAGCTCCGTGGTGAAGACCGCCAAGGCGACCAGCGGGCCGATCGAGCGTACGCTGCGGGTCACCGGCTCCACTCAGGCGCGAGACTATGTTTCCGTGGCCGCCCCCATGATGCGCGGGCCGGACGCGGGACGCGCCCTGATTCTCATCTTCCTGGTCAAGTCCGGCGCGATGGTCAAGAAGGGCGAGATGCTCGCGCAAATCGACGGGCAATCGATGAAAGACCATGTCGACGACCTCGATGCGTTGATCATCCAGGCGGAAGCGGACATCAAGAAGCGCAAGGCCGAGCAGGCCATCGACTGGGAGAACCTGCAGCAGACCCTCCGCGTCACCAAGGCCGAGATGGAGAAGGCCAAGCTGGATCTGAGCGCCTCGGAGGTCCGGTTTCCGATCGATCAGGAGATCCTGAAGATGAACGTGGAAGAGCTGGAGGCCCAGCAGAAGGAACAGCTCGCCGATCTGAAGACCAAACAGGAGGCCTACAAGTCGGAGATCCGCATCCTGGAGATCACCAAGGAACGCCACAAGCGTCACCGGGACCGTCACACGCACGACCTGGAGCGTTTCACCCTTTACGCCCCGATCGAGGGCCTGGCGGTGATGCAATCCATCTGGCGGTCCGGCGAGATGGCTCAGATTTCGCAGGGAGATCAGATCGCGCCCGGGCAGCCCTTTATGAAGGTAGTTGATCCGCGGAGCATGCAGATCGAAGCCTTGGTGAGCCAGGTGGCCGCCGACGATGTGCGCATCGGTCAGGAGGCGACCGTCCGCTTCGATGCCTTTCCCGAGCTGTTGATGAAGGGGAAGGTCCACAGCATCGGAGCGCTGGCCACCGGCGGATTCCGGCAGAACAACTACCTGCGCACGCTCCCGGTGCGGTTGGCCATTCTGGGCAGCGATCGTCGAGTGATCCCGGATCTCTCCACCAGCGCCGAGATCGTGATCGAGCGCAAGGACAAAGCGGTGCTGGTTCCGGTGGAGGCGCTGCAGGCCCACGCCGGCAAGCGCGTGGTATGGGTGCGGAAGGGCGACCGCTATGAGCCGCGCGACATCCGGGTCGGCATCACCAGCAACACCCACGCCGAGATTGCCGAGGGGTTGCAGGCGGGCGAGGAAGTGGCCCTGGAGCCGCCGCCGGTCCAGCAGCCGAAAACGTAGTTTCATCCGCTCCCTGTCTGTCTCGCAAAGAACGCCAAGAACGCCAAGAAGAACAGAGCCGCGCGCGTGAGCAAGCGGTGCTACTTCTCCGCGATCAGGATCAGGCTTTGGCCCAGCGGGAGGTTGCGGCCGGCGCCGATCCAGTGCGATTCCCAGCTTAGAGGTTGATACAGAAGCCGGTCGAGCCACGGGCTCACGCCCTGCACCCCGCTTTCGGGTGGGCGGCGCAAGAAGGGCTCCCACAGCCGGAACTTGGCCCAGGCCACGGGCAGCAGCAGCGAGTTGGCATAGGTCGCGCGCAGCACCTTCAGACCATGGCGCTCGGCCAGGCGGCACACACGGCCGCGGGTGAAGCGCTGTCTCTCGTGCGCGAACTGCGAGTGGCGGCTGCGCAGCGCGTCCAAGGCGGCCACCCGCAGCACCAGAATGCCCGACGGCGCCAGGATGCGAGCCAGCTCGCGCATCGCCCGATCCTCCTCTCCAAGGGGGAAATGCACGATCACGTCCATCGAGAGGACCAGGTCAAACGCCGCATCGGCGAAGGGCAGCGCGGCGACATCGGCTTGGGCCAGGCGTTTTAAGCCGTACCGCCTGGCCTGTTCCAGCCCCGGCCAGCCCAGATCGATGGCGCAAAGCGGCGCGCCGTATCGCCCGGCCACGGCCTTGGCGAAGTGTCCGGTGCCGCAGCCGGCCTCCAGGACGCGCTGGAAGGGGCGTGCGGCAAACAGCGGATCGAGCAGGCGGAACATGATCCGCCGCATGCCGCGGTACCACCAGAAACCCTCTTCGGCGCTGGCGATATTCGAGAACTCCGCCGGATTCATCGTGGGCGGCGGACCGCCGATTCCAGGCCCGGGTCGTGCGCCGGCTCCCCGCGATAGTATGCGAGCGAGCGGGAGAGGCCCTCGGCCAGCCGCACCCGCGCCCTCCAGCCCAGATCCCTTTCGATGCGGGCCGAGTCGGTGTAGTAACTGCCGATGTCAATCGTCTTCAGCTCTTCGGGGAAGGGACGGACCCGAACCGGCGCTCCACCGGCGGCCTGGCTGGCGGCGCAGGCGATCTGGGCAATGGACAGCACCTCGGGGCCGCCCACGTTGTAGGTGGTCGAGGGGAGCCGCGAAAAGGCGCCGGCCAGCAGGAACGCTTCCACCACGTCGTCGACGTAGACCGGATCGCGCAACTGGGCGCCATCGCCGTAGACTTCCAGCCCCTCTCCCCGCACGAGAGCCCGCAAATAGGCGCTCAGGAAGCCTTGCATCGGGATGTGCAGCGCCATGCGCGGTCCATAAACGTTGGTCAGCCGCAGGACCATCGCGTCCAGGCAGCCGTTGCGGGTGAGCATCAAGTGGTACATGGTGGCGGCATACTTGTGAATGCCGTTGAAGTCGACCGGATTGACCGGGTGCAGTTCGTCCACGGGAAGATACTGGGGGACGCCGTAGATCTGGCGGGTCCCGGCGTAGACGATGCGGATTCCCGCCGCGACTCCACGGCAGACGTTGAGAAAACGCAATTGCGCGGTGGTATTGAGCTCCAGATCTCGCTCGGGAAACTCCATGCTGTGGAGATGGCTGATCTCGCCGGCCAGATTGAAGATCACATCCGAGCCAGCGATCACGGAGGCGAACTCGGCGGCCTGTCCGATGTCGAGCGGGATCAACTCGACGCGGTCGCGCACGGCCGCAATGTTGTGGAGATTCGCGCCGCAGCCTTCCACCGAGGAGTCGACAATCGTCACCTCCGCGCCCAGTTCGACCGCGCGCAGGACCAGGTTGCTTCCAATGAACCCGAGGCCCCCCGTGACCAGGACCTTCTTCCCTTGATAATCCATCACCCTATCCCCAGATTCCGGCTATTATAGCTCGAAAACGGCGGGGGGGCTCACGGGTGCGTAACGGTTTGGGGAAAGGCACTGGACCGCTCCCTAACCCGGCGTAGCCGGAACCAAACTGGCCAAGGCGCGGCACCCGGGTCACAACACCCGGTAGTTGACCAGCTCAACCCCGCATTCCTGGAGCGCGGCGCGGGTCTCGGGCGCGATCAGGGCCTCCAGTTCGGCTTCCCGGCTTTCCTTGAGGCGGGTGGAAGCGCTCCGCAGCGGGTCGCGGCAGCGGCCCGGGTGGCACATGAATTCGGTGACCCCTTCGGGCAGCGACTGAATCAACCGCACCAGCTCGGCGGTGCGGAAGTGGCCGGTGAGCTGAAAGCCGGCAAAGTAGTCGGTGGTCCGGCAGTGGTGCCGGCTCAGAACGCGCTGGAAACGGGCGCGGAGAAACTGCAATCCTTCGCTGGTGGCCCGCTTCAACCAGGGCGCCGCGCCGCGCACCGCGGTCATGGGAAAGTCGAACGGCCGGCGGACCCAGGGGATCTCGAAATCCTCGGCGATGCGGGCCACGGCATCGAGCACCGGCGGCGCCAGGTGGGTGTGTTTGTGCGTATCGAGATGAGTGGGCGCGATGCCGGCCTCCAGGATGCGGCCGACCTGCGCGGCCATCTCCTCGTAGAGGCGGATCTGGCGCGCCACGATAGCGGCCAACAGCTCCGGGACGCTGGACGGCAAGGGCCGGTACGGCGGCAGCAGCGACTGCCCGCCCACGAGCACCAGATGGCAGCCTACATCCAGGCTGGGAACGCCGGCGGCCAGGCGCACGGCATCGGAGAAGGCCGAGCCGTTGGCCATCAAGGTGGCCGAGGAGAGGATGCCCCGGATGTGGGCCTCCACGATGCCCTCGTTGACGTCGGGGGTGAAGCCGAAGTCGTCGGCGTTGACGACCAGACGTTTGAGGGACGTCATTCAGAACAGGCCCAGCTTGATGCGCAGGAACTTCTTGGGGTTGGTCCGGAAATCCTTCATCAGGCCCTGGACCTCGCGCATCGTGCCGTTGAGCGTCTCGTACAACTGCGGATTCACCATGAGCTGGCCCAATGTGCCCTGGCCGGAATTGACGAGGGTGACGCTTTGGTCGAGCTTGGCCACCAGCGCGTTCAGCTTGCGATAGAGCTCCTCGTCCTTGAGCAGCTTGCCCGCGGTGCCTTTGCCGGCGTTCAGCTCGTCGACCGTCTTGCGGATCTCGGCGAGCGTCTTGCGAAGGTCGTCGTAGAGACCGGTGTCCTTGAGCAGCTTGCCCGCGGTGCCCTCCCCTTGCTGCAGGCCGGTGAGCAGAGCGTCGATGCGCTTGACCGGCGCGCGCAGATCCTCGTAGAGCGAGTCGTCGTTCAGCAGCCGGGCGATGGTTCCCTTGCCGGTGGTGGCCACCTGGATCGCGCCGCGCAGCTCTTCCAGCGTGGTATTGATCTGGTTGTAAAGCTGCTCGTCCTTAAACAGCTTCCCGAGATTCCCTTTGCCGGCGTCGATCTCGTTGAGCATCCCTTCCACGCGCTTAGTCAGGAGGGTAAACGAGCCCAGGATGTTGCCGGCGGTGCTGATCAGCTCCGGGATGTCGCCGCCGGCCTTGGCCTTGAGGGTTCCGCCATCCGGGATGGGGACCTTGCTCTTGCCCTTGGTGATGTTGATGAATTTGTCGCCGAGCAGATTGGCGGCGGTGATCTCGGCCGTCGAATCGTCGGGGATCTGGGACAGGAAGGCCCGCTTCACGCGCATTTCAATGAGCACGACTTCGTTCTTCTCGATCGAGCCGGTGAGCTGGATCGCCTTGATATTGCCCACCAGGATGCCGTTCAACCGCACGGGCGAGCCGGACGCCATCGCCGCCGAATCGTCCAGCTTGGTGTAGAGGGTGGCGTTGGAGGTGAGCAGGTCGCCGCTGCCGGTGAGCAGGAAGATCAGAACCGCCAGAATCGCCATGGCCACCATCGCCATGATGCCGACCCGCAACTGCGCCCAGGATACTTTTGTCGCCGCTGGCATAATCTATCCGTTGTGCTTTACAAATTTTGACACATAGGGGTCGGTCGAGGCGTCCAGCTCGTCCTGCGTGGCGTCCAGGATCAGGCGCCCGTCTTTGAATCCGAGAAAGCGCGTGGCAGCGGTCCGCCGGCCCGCGCCGTTGGTCCGCAGAAGACGCCCGGTCTGCGGTTCGTAGCGGTAGTTGGCCAGCAGGTTGCCGTTCTGATAGCGGTGCGTCACGATCAGGGTGGTGGTGTTGCTTAAATCGCGCTGCTTGACGATCAAGGTGATGATGGTGTTGGCGGTGATCGGGTCCAGACCCGCGGTGGGCGAATCGTAGAGCAGCAGCGGCGGCCCGGTCACCACCGCGCGCGCAATGGCCACGCGGCGCCGCATGCCTCCGGACAGCTCGCTGGGGAATTTCTCCAGCGTGTGCTCCAGCTCCACGAAGCGCAGAGCCTCCCGGACGCGCCGCCGGCACTCCTCCGGCCCGCAGCGAATGGATTTCTGGTTCAGCAGCGGGTAGGCGACGTTTTCTTCGATGGTCAGGGAGTCGAACAGGGCGCTCTCCTGGAAGAGCATGCCGATCTTGCTTCGCACGTCGAACAACTCCCGCTCCGGTAGCCGGGAGATGTCCTGGCCGAACACGTAGACGCGGCCGGAATCGGGCGTCACCAGCCCCAGGGCCGTCTTGAGCGCCACGGTCTTGCCGCTGCCGGCGGCGCCGAACAGGATGCGCGTCTCCCCGGCCGGCACCGCGAAGGAAACGCTGTGCAGCACCTCCTCGCCTTCGAAGGCGACAAACACGTTCTCGAATCGGAGCGCGGCGGGTTCGGGCGTCATTTCGGGTTCAGACCAACGAAAAGCTGGGTGATGAAGAAATCCAGGACGAACACGAGCACAGACGCCGCTACCACCGCCTGCGTGGTGGCGCGGCCCACGCCCTGCGTGCCGCCCGTGGTGCGCAGCCCAAAGAAGCAGCCGACCAGCGCCACCACGAAGGCGAACACAAACGGCTTGAGCAGACCCTGCGCCAGGTCATCCCACACCAGGACCTGCCAGACCGAGGACCAATACTGCGTTCCAGTCAGATTGAGACGGAACACAGCGATCATGTATCCGCCGAACATCCCGATGAAATCGGCGATGATGGTCAGCAGCGGCAACACCACCGCGGTGGCCACCAGGCGCGGCGTCACCAGCTTCTGGATGGGGTCGGTCCCCAGGGCGCGCATGGCGTCGATCTGCTCGGTCACCTTCATCGAGCCCAGCTCGCTGGCGATGCCCGAGGAGTTTCGCCCAGCCACCAGCAGTGCCGTGAGCACCGGGCCCAGCTCGCGCACCAGCGAGATGGCCACAATCTCGCCGGTCTTGCCGACCTGTCCGTACTGGGCCAGCGCGCGCGACATCTGCAACGCCATGACCGCGCCGCTGAAAAAGCCGGTCAGGACCACGATCGGGAGGCTGCCCACGCCGATCTGATCCATCTGGAGCGAGATGTCGTCGCCGTAGTGGGGCTGGCGGATCACGTTGCGGACCGCCTGGCCGGCCAGTAAGTAGAATTCCTGAACGGTCAGAATGGGTCTCTTCAGCAGATCGAGCAAGCGGAGTGATCCTGTCCCTCGATGCTAGCATACACTATAGAAGCGGCCGGCTCATGAAAGGACTCACCGATATTCCGGGCCTTCGCGTCGGGCATGTTTCCGACTACGAAGCTCTTACCGGCTGCACCGCGATCCTGTGCGACGGCGGCGCGGTGGGCGGCGTGGACGTGCGCGGCTCGGCCAGCGGCGCCGAAGAGTTGGATGCCCTCAGCCCTCTGCATGTGGCCGGCCGGGTGCACGCGGTGGTGCTGGCCGGAGGCAGCGCCTTCGGATTGGAGGCCGCCTCCGGGGTGCGGCGCTACCTGGAGCGAAAAGGCGTGGGCTTTCCGACGCCGGCGGCGCGCGTTCCGATCGTGGTCTCGGCCATCCTCTACGACCTCGCGATCGGCAAGGCGGATGTGCGTCCCACGCGGGAGATGGGAGAGGCCGCCGCCGCCGCTGCGACCGGGGGCGAAGTCGCCGAGGGCGCCGTCGGCGCGGGCACTGGCGCGACCGTCGGCAAGCTGTTGGGCATCCGGCAGGCCATGAAAAGCGGGATCGGCGGCGCCACCGTGTGGCTGGACGGGCCGTACCACGCCGTTCGGGTCGCCAGCCTGGTGGCGGTGAATGCGCTGGGGGATATTCGCGACCCCGAGTCCGGCGCCTTGATCGCGGGTGCGCGGCGCTCGCCGGAGAGCCTGGAGCTGGCTGGATCGGAGCGCCTCATGAAGCGCGGGACACAGGGCGGCTTGGGCCGCGAGAACACCACGCTGGCCGTGGTCGCCACCAACGCCCGCCTCGACAAGGTCGAAGCCACCAAGCTGGCGCAACTGGCGCAGCTCGGGCTGGCGCGTACCATCTATCCGGTGAACACCATGTCCGACGGCGACCTGGTATTCGCCTTGTCACTGGGCGAGGAAACGGCCGGCCTCGACGCCCTGGGAGTCGCGGCCGCGGAGGCCGTGGCGCAGGGCATCCTCCGCGCAGTGAGGAGCGCACCCAGCATGGGCGGCCTGCCGGGGCTGGCCAGTATTGTGCGACGCTAGGAATATGCGCGTTTTCGCCGCCTTGCTTCTGACCGTGCCCTCCTTTTTTGCCGCCGGAGAGCTGTCCAATCGCCGCGCTCCCGGGTTTTCCTTGCCGGACTCCTCCTCCAAGCAGTTCGACCTCCTCGACTACCGCGGCAAGCTCCTCATCGTCGATTTCATGCAGGTGGCCTGTCCCCATTGCGCCACTTTCTCCGCGGTGCTCGAGAAAGCCAAGGCCAAGTACGGAGACAAGGTGGCGATTCTCTCCATCGTGAACCCGCCCAGCGAGCAGAAGAGCGTGGCCAAGTACATCGCCGACCATAAGGTGACCACGCCCATTGTGTTTGATTGCGGCCAGGCCGCCTATTCCTACCTGATGCCCAAGAGCAACTCCATCGCCATCCCTCACGTGTTCCTGATCGACGGCCAGGGGATGATCCGGTTCGACGCCGGCTACAACGAGGCGACCAAAGCGATCTTCGAGGGCAGCGTGCTGTTCGCCGAGATCGACAAGCTGCTGAAGAAGTGACCTTCGTTATTCCCCGTACACCGCGTCGGCGATCTCCACCAGGTCGCTGAAGACGCCGTACGCGGTCTGGTCCACGCCGGGGTTGATCGACACCACGCCCAGCGTGCCCATCAGGCCGGTGTGGAGCAGCAGCAGGTTGGACGTGCCGCGGGTCGAAGCCAGAACATCGGTCTTCTCCAGGACCTCGGCGCGCACGCGCAGGGAGAAGCCGCCGGCGGCGGATCGGGCGCGGCTCACCAGGCGGATGGTCTTCCCGGAGCGGCTCAGCTCCTGCGCGCGCTCGGGCGTGATCCTGCCGATCCCGCGCGCGCTGACCGCCTGCGGTGTGACGCCCGCATCCATCAGGACATTGGCCAGGGCGGCGGTCTTGCAGGCCGAGTCCCAGCCGTCGGTGTCGAAGCGGGCGTCGGCTTCGGCGATGCCCAGCCGCCGGGCCGTCTCCACGCCCTGCTCGAAGGTCCCGCCGCGCTCCATCGTCTCCACGACGATCTTGGTGGTGGAGTTCAACACGCCGGTGAACCCCAGGACCTCGACCGCGGGCAGATTGCGGCGGACCAGGTTGAAAACCGGGGTCCCGTCCATGACGGTCGATTCGAAGCGAAACAGGACACCCCGGCGCGTGGCCTGGTCGCGCAGGCCGGCGTAAGCGTGGGCGATGGGTCCCTTGTTGGCCGTCACCACGTGCAGGCCACGATCGAGGGCGGCGCGGATGTGGGAGGTCGCCGGCTCGCCGCTCCAGGGATTGAGCGGGGTCAGCTCGACGGCCACGCGCGCGCCGGAGGCCCGCAGGAAGTCCTCGATCGAGCCCATCGCCGGACCGAACCGGGGCGTGAGCGACAGGCCTTTGGCGGCATCCTTCTTGCACACCGCCGTACCATGCCGCGCCGTGTGAATGCCGCTGATAACGAAGGGGTATTCGGATTGCTGCCGCCGGATCAGCCGGGCCAGCGCCTGTCCCACGTTGCCGTATCCGATCAGCGCGATCTTCAAAACTCCAGCTTCTCCATCGCGGCGTTGAGCTCGGACTCCAGCCCGGCCTTCTTCTGCTGCGCCTCGGCGATGCGGTCGCGGAGACCCGCCAGCTTGGCCTCCTGCTCGGCGAGCCGGCGCGCGTAGGTCTGGACCTGTTGCTGCTGGCCGCTCACCTGGTTCAGGCTCTGGATGTTCTGGCGCAGGCGCTCCTGGTCGCGCGTCAGGGAGCCGGCTTCGGCTTCGCCGCGCCGGGCCTCCGCCTCGGCCGCGGCGATCTGGCGCTTGAGATCGACGATCCGCTCCAGCGCCTTTCGTCCGGCCTCGCTCAGCGCCTTGTTCTGGGTGTAACTGAACAGGCCTTCCGGCGTGAGGTTCGACACCATGAAGGTGTTGTCATAGACGCGCTCTTCGGTCACGGCAAATCTCTCTTCGACGACGGGAGCAAGCTTCACCTCGAAGCGGTAGGAAGTGGCCGTGGTCTCCGACGGTTTCCGGTCGAGGAGCTTGTAGCCGGGCCGGGCCGGATGCTCGAGGATCAGGGTCTTGGCCTTCTGGTCCACGTTGCGAATGGTGTACGTCAGGGTCTCGACCGCCGCGGTGCGCGCCGTCAGCAGGCCCCGCCGGAAGTGGACTTCGCGCACGATCGAGCCTTTGGAGTCGAACAGCGTGGTGATGCGCGTGCCGAGATCGACCGCGTAGCTGATCAGGCGCTTGTCGCCGCCCTTGAGGGTTTCCACCAGCGCCTCGCCGCCGTAGGCGCCGCCGTCGAAGATGGTGATCGGCCCCCCGTCCAGGGTCTTGCCGGTGTTGTTGCTCAGCTCGGCGGCGTTGGTGGGGTGCTGGGAATTCCGGTTCGAGTAGATCAGCAGCTTGCGGGCGTCGATCTTCTGTTGGAGGAAGGGGAGCATGGCCGACTCGCTCTTGCGCACGGTCACCGGATTGGGGATGCGGTATTCAAACAACTCGCCCAACTCCCGCCCCGCCGCCGCGGAGTCGATGGTGCTGCTGACTTCCACGCGCTCCATGGCGGCCTGCATCGCCATGGGCGCGGGCGCCGCCGGCGGCGATGGCATTTTTCGCGCCATTTCCGCCCGGGCGCCGGCGACGGCTCCCGCATGCACCACGGGCGCGGCGGCGCGCTCCTCGGGCAGATCCGCGACCGGCCGCTCGATGTACCGAGGCTCATACAACTGGCTGATAAAGGAAATCGGCCGCCCCGAGACCAGCGACAGCCGCACCTTGGTCCAATCCTCGCCCGTGGTGTTGTCGACGATGGCCCAACCCTCCAGCATGGCCTGCGGGCCCTTATCGAAGATCAGCCGGTAGCTCGACTTCCAGACCGGCGTGGGAATCATGTAGCTGGCGGTGATCTGGCGCGAGGGGGCGTCGGTCGAGTCGATGTACACGCTGCGGCGCTCCTTGGACCGCGCGCCTACCAGCACGGCCAGGTAATCCTGGAATTGCCTTTGGAGCTTGGAATCCGCAAAGCGGATGCCGGCCACCGCCGACAGATCCACCGTGCGGAGCTCTCCGGAATCGACCAGCAGCGTCACCTGCTCCTGGCGCGGCCGCTTGTCGTCCCCGGGCGTCTCCCGGCCGCCGACGATCGCTCCGGCGATACTGTCCGCGCCCAGGCGCAGCTCCACGCGCGCGCCCTTCAACTGATCCAGCACGCCGCTCAGCGGCTGCTTGTCGCCTAACTGGAAGGGGAACTCCCGCAGCTTCTGCTCCAGGGGCTCGCTGGAGTCGTAGCGCAGTCCGGTCACCTTACCACCGCCCCGTTCCTCGAGGGTGAGAGACTTCAGCACGTCGTTCATCTCCGAGGTCTTGAAGTCCAGCCGCGCCGACTCGCCGGAACCGAGCTGGCCGGAGCGCTCGAAGAAGCCCACGCCGTGCTTGTACAGGATCACTTGTTTGACCGGCAGATCCGCGGCGGTCAGCGCCGCCGCGCCCAGGGCCACGCTACAAATCGTTCGTCTCATAAGACCCCTGGAGTGCGAAGGCTAGGGGAAAGTTCGGTTCCAGTTTCCACAACCACAGCTTGACACAAACCGAGAAGGCGCGTCACACTTTGAAGGTGAGTGTATCTAAATACACGCTTTTTATTGGGTTAGCAGCGCTGGTGGGGAACGGGAGAGGGTCCGGGCAGGAGCCCCAGACCACCTCCACACCAGCCACGACGGACTCTTCCCAGCAGTCGGAATACTCCGGGCCCTCCATCCTGAGCCGGGGGGCTGGATCCATCTTTCGCGCCCCCACCCAGCCGATCAAGTTTCAACCGTTTCTCTCCGTCGGGGTCAGCTATGACGCCGGCCTGACGGCTGTCACGGTGCTTCCCGATGGCACGGTCCCCAGCCGCAACTCGGTTGGCGCCTACGCCTCGTTCGGAGTCACCGGCTACCAGAAATGGCGGCGCGCGTCACTCTCGTCCGCGTACTCGGCGAGCTACTCTCACTACAATTCGCAATCCTACTTCAACAGCGGCCAGCAGAACCTGGCGTTCGTCTACAGCCGGCAGCTATCGCGCCACTCCACCTTCAGCTTCCGGGAGTCGGCGGGCCTGTTCAGCAGGGGCTTCTACAACTACGGGTATGATGGAAGCGGCTCGCTCGATCCGAACTTTGCCAATACCCCCCGGACCGACATTTTCGACGGTCAGACATACTTCCTCAGCACGGCCGGCGATCTCACGATTCAAAAGTCCTCCCGGCTTTCGTTCAATACCGGCGTCCAAAATTCCGTCGTCAGACGCCGGTCATCGGCGCTATTCGGCGCAACAATCATCGGCGCGCGCGGAGACGTGGCCTATCGCCTCACTCGCAACACAACCACGGGGTTCCAATACAACTACAGCCGCTTCTTCTTCACCAAGGCGTTTGGCGGGACGGATGTGCACTCGGTCGGACTGGTCCACTCCATGCGGTTGGGACGGCGCTGGGAGATCAGCGGGAATTTCGGTGTTTCTTTCGTGGAGACGCAAGGCCTCCGCCGCGTCAACATCGATCCGGTGATTGCCGCGCTGCTTGGCCAGAGCTACGGCATCGAGGCCATTTACCGCCGCAACCTCACGCCGGCAATCGGCGCGCGGCTCTCGCGCGGTTTTCGCCATGCTCACTTGGATTTCGATTATCACGACGGAGTCAGTTCGGGCAACGGCGTCTATCTCACCTCGCGATTCCAGTCGGCCGGCGTGAACTACAGCTACAGCGGGTTCGGCAAGTGGACGATCTCCTCTCATGGCCACTACAATTCGTATTCGAGCCTGGCGCAGACCATAGGAAAGTTCAACAGCTTCACGGGCGGAATCAGCACCGGACGGCAACTGGTGCGCCACGTTTCCTGGAACGTCGGCGCGGATGCGCACCGATTCGATGTGGGCAACTCGCAGTTCGGCAGAACCTACTGGCGGATCAACAGCGGCCTTTCGTTCAGCCCCAGCGAGATTCCGCTCGCCATCTGGTGATCCCCGGTGGCGCGGGCGGACATTCTCATCGTGGATGACGATCCGTCCTTGCTGCACTTCGCGGCGCGTTACCTGGGCCGCCTCGGGCACGGCGTGCTGGCCTGCCGGGGAGCGCAGGAAGCCTGGGACCGTTTCGCCCAGGAGCCGGAGGGTCTGCGCCTGGTCCTGATCGACATCAGCATGGAGCAGGACTCCGGCGAAGCCCTGGCCCGCCGCATGCTGGCCGCAAATCCCGGCCTGCGCCTGCTGTTTTGGAGCGGCTACCCGTTTGACGTGGACCAGTTCGCGGCATCCGCTCCAGGGGTCCGCGTGGAGTTTCTCCACAAGCCGTTTAGCCCCGCCCTGCTGCGGTCGGCCGTCGAGCGCCTGCTGGCGGACTAGCGCCTCTTACCCCAGCAGCTCCCGGACTGCCCCCACGGCCCGGTCGATTTCCTCCATCGAGTTGTAGACGTGAGGCGAAAACCGCAGGCCCTCGGAGTCGCCTCCGGGCGTCATGGCGATGGCCAGACGGTGCTTTTCCCACAGCGTGTCGTAGGCGCGCCGGGTTGGGACGTTCTTCAAGCGGAACTTCACTACGCCGCCGGAAAGCTCGGGCTGCGGATTGGTTTTCAGATCCACGGCCGCCAGCTTCATCAACCCGGCCTTGGCCTGCGCCGCCAGCGCCCGCACCCGCGACTCCACATTGCCGATCCCGACCATCTGGAGGAAGTCCACCGCCGCCTCCAGCGCCGCCACCCGCGGATCGTCGCGCTGCCCGAACACCTCCAGCTTGCGCGCCCCCTTCAGGTCCTCGGCCCAGCCGGCCGTGACGATGGCCGGCCAGATCTGGGGGATGCGGTCCTTGCGGACGTACAGGACGCCGGCCTCCAGCGGTCCCATCGGCCACTTGTGGGCGCTGGTCGAATAGGAATCGCAGCCGATGTCGGCCAGATTGACGTCCAGCGATCCAAAGGTCTGGGCGCCGGGTAGAGGATTCCCGTGGTGCTGGTGACGTGGGTGATGGCGATCACCCGCGTGCGCGGCGTGATGGCCCTGTCGATGCCGGCGATCAGGTCGTCCACGCCGCGCGCGGGCACCGGCACCGGGACGCTCTTGACCAGGAACCCGTCGCGCCGGGCGCGGACCTTCCAGGAGTCGTTGTTCGAGGGATGGTTGTGATCGGTGACGATCACTTCATCTCCCGGCTTCAGATCCACGCCCTTGACGATGATGTTGCTGCCCTCGCTGGTGTTGCGCGTGATGGCGATCTCGTCGGCCGAGACGCGCAGCATGGCGGCCAGCTTCGACCGCAGGCTTTCGCGCATCGCCGCGTACTTGTCCCGGTTCTGAAACGACGGGTTGGCGTGGAAATCGCGCAGGTATTCCAGGTGGCGGTCCAGCACCGGGCGCGAGGCCGGGCAGACGTTGGCCGCGTTCAGATAGATGATCTTCTCATCCAGCGGAAACTGCGACTTCACCAGCCGCCAGAACGGCTCACCGCCCGCCGCGGGAGCGGCCTGGAGCGCGGCGGCAAACGATGTCCAACTCGCCGGCAGCGCGGCGGCCGCGGAAAGGTTGCGCAGGAAATCACGTCGGGAACGGTCCATGCCGGGATCCCTCCTCTAGTCGATCCGTAGGATGATTGTACTAGATGCTGACCGACCTCGTACAGATCCGCCGCCTGGGCGAGAAGCAGCGGGGCGAGAACCTCCGCTTCCGCCTGCATCTCAAGCGTCACAACTTCGTGGAGCGGCGGCTGCGCCGGATCGCCGAGAAATACGAGGACGAGATGGACTGCACCACTTGCGCCAACTGTTGCCGGGTCGCCACGGTCACTCTGGCGCCTCGCGACGTCGAGAAACTGGCGCGTTTCCTGAAGATCGGCAGGGATCAGTTCCTGCGGCAATACACGACCGAGGATCCGGAGGAGGGCCTGATCCTGCGGCGCACCGAACAGGGGTGCGTTTTTCTGGACGGCAACCTGTGCGGCGTCTACGAGGCCCGGCCCGGAACCTGCGATACCTTCCCGCACTTGGTCCGCGCGCCTGGATCCCTGGTCAGCCGTATGTGGGGAATGGTGGACCGCGCCTGCTACTGCCCGATCGTGTACAACACGCTCCAGGAGTGGAAGGACGAGGTCGGGTTTCGGCGCTAGCTAGCGTAGCGGCCACCGCTCCGTAACCGTCGCGGCTCGGTAACCTTGGTGGTGCAACGAATGCACTTTCAGCAAGCGGTGCGTTCTTTCACAGCTTCTTACGGAGCGGTGTTTCAGGCTAGCGACGCCGCGCCCTACCGCTCGTGGGCGTCCTCCAGATACGTGTATCCGTGGAGCCCTTCCTCGTAGAAGCGCAGCAGGCGCCCGGACTCCTCGTAGCCGATCTTGCCCTCCCGTAGCGCCGCTTCCACGTCGCGCCGGAGCTGAGTCACCAGCGTGTCGGCGTTGAACTGCACGTAGTTGAGGACCTCGCGCACGGTATCGCCCTTGATCACTTCCTCCAGCATCACGTCCCCGCTGTCGCTCATCCGGACATGGACCGCGTTGGTGTCGCCGAACAGGTTGTGCAAGTCGCCCAGGATCTCCTGGTAGGCGCCCACCAGGAACGCGCCCAGATAGTAATCCTCGCCGTCGAAGGGATGCAGCGGCAGGGTGCGCTTCACGTCGCGCCGGTCGATGAACTGGTCCACCTTGCCGTCCGAGTCGCAGGTGATATCGCCCAGCACCGCGTGGCGCGTTGGCCGCTCGGTCAGCCGGTGGATCGGCATCACCGGAAACAACTGCTTGATGGCCCAACTGTCGGGCATGCTCTGGAACAGGGAGAAATTGCAGAAATAGGTGTCCGAGAGCAGGGCGTCCAGGCCCTCCAGCTCCTCCGGAAAGTAGTCCAATTCCCCGGCCAGCCTCTGGATGCGGCGGCAGATGTTCCAATATAGATTCTCCGCCAGGCAGCGCTGTTCCAATGGCAGATAGCCGAGACTGAACAGGTTCAGCGCCTGGTCCAAAGCCTGCTGGGCGTCGTGGAAGCTCTCCAGCAGATTCTTGGTGCTGAGCGTCCGGTAGGTCTCTTGCAGATCGACCAGCGGCTGTTCCGGCTCGGGTGGCAGCGGGGGAAGCGATTCGCTTTCCGCGAAACCGGACACGCCGAGCACATTGAACACCAGCAGGCTGTGATAGGCGGCGATCGCCCGTCCGCTCTCGGTGATGATGCTGGGATGCTCCACCTGCGCCTCGTCGCACACATTCTGGATGTGGTAGACGACGTCGTTGGCATACTCCTGCAGGGTGTAGTTGACGCTGGATTCAAAGTCGGTCTGCGAGCCGTCGTAGTCGATGCCCAGCCCGCCGCCCACGTCCAGGTAGCGCAAGCCCGCCCCGGCGCGCGCCAGCTCCACGTACACACGCGCGGCTTCGTTCACCGCGCCCTTCACCTGCCGGATGTTGGTGATCTGGCTGCCCAGGTGGAAATGCAACAGGTGCAGGCAATCGGCCATTCCCAAGCCTTCCAACTCGCGCAGCGCCTGTAGGGTCTCGCTGATGGTGAGGCCGAACTTGGAGCGATAGCCGCCCGACGACTTCCAGCGCCCCGAGCCGCGGCTGGCCAGCTTGACCCGCACCCCGATCGTGGGCCGAACCCCCACCTTGGCCGCGTACTGAATGATCAGGCGCAACTCGGTGTATTTTTCCACCACCGGGATGATCTGCCGCCCCATCTTGTGGGCCAGCATGGCCATCTCGATGTATTCGTCGTCCTTGAATCCGTTGCAGATGATGGGCGTGCCGTTGTCGGCCAGGGCCATCACGGCCAGCAGCTCGGGCTTGGAGCCGGCTTCCAATCCGAAGTGGTAGGGCTTGCCGAACTCCAGCACCTCCTCCACCACCTGGCGCTGCTGATTCACCTTGATCGGATACACGCAGCAATACTGGCCCTGGTAGCGGTGCTCGGCGATCGCCGCGCTGAAGGCATCGTGGATCTCGCCCATCCGGTGCTTGAGGATTTCGGCGAAACGGACCAGGATGGGCGGATAGATCCCGCGCAGCACCAGGGTGTCGACCAGCTTCTTGAGATCGATCGAGCGCGCCGGATCCTTAGTCGGATGCACCCGCACATGACCCTGGTCATCGACCGAGAAGTAGCCCTTGCCCCAACTGGCGACATCGTAAAGATCGCGCGCGTCCTGCGCCGTCCAGCGCTCGGCGGGGTCCAGAACAAGTGTGCCTTTGCGGCCGTTTCTCTCCAACTCAGATCCTCCCAGCGGCGGGCGCCAAACCTTCCCCAGGTTCGCCACCCTGTATCCTGTAGTGTCCTTCGAAAACCCGAAACAGGCAAGTAGTTTTGTTAGGCAGCCGGCTCCCTCAGATTCGCAGCAGCACGCCCTGGCCGGACTCTCGCGTGTTGCGCACCACCAGGAAAGCCACCGCCATGGCCAGCAGCGGCGCGGCGCTGGCCGCCAGAAGCACCGGCGCGAAAGAATACCGGTCGGTCACCGCGCCGACCGCATAAGTCGAGGCGATGGTCACCATGCCCGTCACCATCCCGGCCATCCCGCTGACCGTTCCGACCGAGCCGCTGGCGAACAGGTCCGAGGGCAACACCAGGTGCATGGTCGAGCAGGCCGCGTAGCCGAACGTGGCGACCGCGAAGTAGGCCAGCAGCGGGACCAGGTGGGAGGTGAAGGCCGCCGGAATCAGCAGCAGCATCATGGGACCGCACACCACGTAGACCGCGCGCCGCGCGGCCAGAATCGACCAGCCGCGCCCGATCAGCCAGCTCGAAAACCCGCCGCCGAAGAAGTTGCCGAAGTCCGCGCTCAGAAAGGGCAGCCAGAATCCGAACAGGGTGTCCTCGATCCGGAATCCCTTGCTCACCAGGAACAGCGCGAACCAGTCGGCGATGAGGAACCAGTAGGGGTCCAGCAGGGCGCGCAGGGCGATCACGCCCCAGGTTTGCGGATGGCGCAGCAGCTCGCCCCAGGACGCAGTGGGGGAGCCGGCGGCCTCGTGCAAGCGCTGGGGAGGCGCGGCCGGGACCACGGCCCGCCAGGCGGCCAGCCAGAGGAACCCCAGCAGCCCGGTGATGACGAAGGCCGGACGCCAGGTCCCGAAGCGGTGGTACAGCCAGACCACCAGGGAGGGCGCCACCGCGCCGCCGATCGCCGATCCGCTGTCGAACAGCGCCACGGCCCAGCCGCGTTCCTTTGGCGGAAACCACTCCGCGACGGCCTTGGTCGCGGCCGGCCAGTTGGCCGCTTCTCCGACGCCCAGCAGGAACCGAAAGAGGCGGAAGCTCCACAACCCGCCGGCCAGCGAGGTGGCCATGGCGGCCACCGAATACCAGGCGACGGCCAGGCTCAGCCCGCGACGGGTCCCCAGCCGGTCCACCGCCCTGCCACCGATCCACTGCATCAACGCATACGCCAGGCGGAACGCGATCACGATGCTGGCGAAATCCGAATTGGTCCAGTGGTATTCGGTTTTCAGATACGGCGCCAGAACATTCAGCGCCTGCCGGTCGATGTAGTTGATGGTGGTGGAGGCGAACAGCAGCCCGCCGATCCACCAGCGCAGCGGCACGGTCTTAACTGACCACCGCTTCCGCCGGCGCCGGCGCGTCCTTCTTGAATTTGCACTCCGGGTTGGGGCACTGGAGCACGGCGCCGGCCTTCAGCCACTTCTCGACCAGGTAGCTAGACCCGCAGTTCGGGCACTTCTCCTCCACCGGCTTGCCCCAAGCCACGAAATCGCAGTCGGGATAGCGGTTGCAGCCGTAGAATGTCTTGCCGCGCTTGGACCGCCGCTCGACGATCTCGCCCTCCGCGCAGTTGGGGCACTTCATTCCGATGGTCTTCTGCTTGACGTACTTGCAGGTGGGGTAATTGCCGCAGGCGGTGAATTCCCCGTAGCGCCCGTGCTTGAGGGCCATCTGGCTGCCGCACCGCGGGCACTTCTCCTCCAGCGGCACGTCCCTCTTCTTCTGCGGCCCGCCGATGGGCTTGGTGGTCTTGCAATCCGGATAGCCGGTGCAGGCGAAGAACTGCCCGAAGCGCCCCTTCTTGAGGACCATGGGCCGCCCGCAGTTCTCGCAGTACTCCTCTTCGCCCTGCTCGCTCAAGTCGGCCTTGTCGACGTCCGGCAGGTCCACCGTCAGCTCGCGCGTGTAGGTGCACTCCGGATATCCCGTGCAGGCGATAAAACTGCCGTGCCGGCCCCACTTGATCACCAGGGGCTTGCCGCACTTCTCGCAGGTCAAGTCGGTGGGCTTCTCCATCCGCTTGATGTCGGTCATGTGCTCTTCGGCATGTTCCAGGTCCCGGGCGAACTTGTCGTAGAACTCCGACATGGCCACCCGCCAGTCCAGCTTGCCCTCTTCGATCTCGTCCAGCTCCTCTTCCATGCGGGCCGTGTACTTGACGTCGAAGATGTCGTCGAAGCTCTCCAACAGCAGGTCGGTCACCACCATCCCCAGCTCGGTGGGAGTGAACCGGCCGCCCTCCTTGGTGACGTACTCGCGTTCCAGGATGGTCGACAGAATGGATGCGTAAGTCGAGGGACGCCCGATGCCGTCGGCTTCCAGCTCCTTGACCAGCGTGGCTTCGTTGAACCGCGGCGGCGGCTCGGTGAAATGCTGCTCCGGATGGATCGACTTGAAGCGCAGCGTCTCGCCCTCGCTGACCGCGGGCAGCTTGTGCTTCAGCTCCTCGTCTTCTTCGTCCTTCTGGTCCTTGCCTTCTTCGTACACCAGGAGGAACCCGTCGAACTTGGGCGTCGAACCGGTGGCCCGGAACAGATACTGGACGCCGTCCTTGCCGCGCGCGCCAACGTCGATGGTGGTCTGATCGAAGACCGCCGGCGTCATCTGCGCGGCCACGAACCGCATCCAGATGAGCCGGTACAGCTTCATCTCGTCTTCCTGCAGAAAGCCGGCCACGGCCTCCGGCGTGTGGAGCACGGAGGTGGGCCGGATCGCCTCGTGCGCATCCTGCGCGGCCTTCTTGGACTTGTACACATTGGGCGACGCGGGCAGATAGGCCGGGCCGAACCGCTCGCCGGCGATGAACTCGCGCACTTCCTTCAACGCCTCCTCGGAAACGCGGGTCGAGTCGGTGCGCATGTAGGTGATCAGGCCGGTGGGCCCTTCCTGACCCATCTCCACGCCTTCATACAGGCGCTGCGCCAGGCCCATGGTCCGTTTCACGCTGAAGCGCAGCTTGCGCGCCGATTCCTGCTGCAGCGTGGAGGTGATGAACGGCGCGACCGGGTTGCGCTTCTTTTCGCGCGTGCCCACGGACTGGACCACGTAACTGGCGCCCTCCAGTTGCGCCAGGATCCCGTCGGCGGCGGCCTGGCTGGGAATCTCCGCCGCCGCCTGGTCGCGCTTGATCAGCCGCGCCTTGAGGACGGGCGGCTTCTTGGCCAGCAGGTCGACATCGATGCTCCAGTACTCCTGCTTCTGGAAGGCCCGAATCAGGCGCTCGCGCTCCACGATCAGCCGCAGCGCCACGGTCTGCACACGGCCCGCCGAGAGCCCCCGCCGCACCTTGTCCCACAGCAGCGGCGAGATCTTGTAGCCCACCAGCCGGTCCAGCACGCGCCGGGCTTGTTGGGCCTCCACCAGGTTGACGTTTACCTGCATGGGCTTTTCGAACGCCTTTCGGATGGCGTTGGCCGTGATCTCGTTGAACATCACCCGGTAGACCTTGGGGCCGTCTTTCCGGCGCTTCTCCACCAATTCCTCTTGGAGGTGGAAGCAGATGGCTTCCCCTTCGCGGTCGGGGTCGGCGGCCAGATAGACCGAATCCACCCCTTTGGCCGCTTGTTTCAACTCTTGGATCAGCTTCCGTTTCCCTTCGATCACCTCATAATGCGGCTCGAACCCATTGTCGACGTCGACCGCCAGGTCCTTCTTGGGCAGATCCTTCACATGCCCCAGCGAAGCCTTCACGATGTATTGTTTGCCCAGGTATTTGTTGATGGTTTTCGCCTTAGCAGGCGACTCTACGATGACTAAAGCTTTCGACACTATGCCTCACACTCTAGCAGAATTCCTTTTGTCAGGTTATCAGACGGCGGGGCCCGGCTCCCCGGATCAATCGAACTCCACGCGCGGGGCCGCCTGCTCCCGGCCGGCCTTCCCGGCCTCGATATCGGCCTTGAAGTAGTTCTCGCCGCGGACCGGCTGGCCGAAAATCCGGCGCAGCAGGGTTAGCTGTCCGGTATGAGTCAAGGCATCGGCCACCGGCCCTTGGAACAGCCTTCCCGCCGGATAGCCCAGCGGAGCCCCGGAGGCCAGCCGGCGGTCGAAGGCCTCCAGGGCGCCAAAGAACCGGGCGACTTCCTCGGTCCAGGGCAGCGGCGTCGAATCTTGCCAGACCGGCTTGCCATCGGCCAATTGCAGCGCCCAGTCGAACAGATCGCCCATATGCGCCAGAATCCGGACCGGGCTGCGGGTGCCGGCGGTCGCTTGGAACTCCGCGAAGGCCGGGGGAGCGTCGCGCAGCGCCTTGCCGGCGCGGTAGGCGAGAGTGGCCACGGTGTGACGAAGAAGCTGGACCTCCGGATCGGGCATTTACATAGGGGGATCAATACCAGCTTAGCATCCCTTTCCGGACTTCGGCCGGTCCGGCGCGCCCACTACCGCCTCGCGTCACGCAGTTACTGGAAAGTCCGGTTCAGCGCGTCGGCCAGCCGGAAGCCACCCTTGGCCAGTTGTTGCGCGGCCGTCTTGACCGTGTCGTCGTCGTAAACCTCGGAGAGATCCGCCGGGTCCATGTCCTTGAGCTTCTGCGGCAGCGGCGGAGCGACGCACTGCGGAGTGATTCCCGGAACAAACGGAAAGACCGGCACGATACCGGCCGTGATCAGCGGACCGTAGGCTTTCTCGAAGGCCACGTCGTGCGATTCCAGCGCCATCTCCACGGACTTCTTCGTCTGAATGGTGTGTGTGAACTGCGTCCCGAACCGGGCGTTGATGGTCCGAGCCACTGCAAATTCGGTCAGGTCGTGGCCGTGATCGTCTTTGTAGAGCGGCTTCACCAGGCCGGTGTCCCAAGTGGCGTGCAGTTGATCGTTTCCGAAGGTGGCGGGGTCCGTGCGGAGGCAGTTGCCGCCGGCGTCGGCATTGGTTGCGCAATGCAGCGGCTGGTGGATGTCGCCGAAGAAGTTGATCGCAAATTTCAACTGCGCGCTGGCATGAAACGTGTTGCTGCTTGTAGTGAGTGCGGCTCCGGTCTTGAGCGCGTCCAGCAACTGCGTGATTCGAACCGCGACGCAGTCGTCGCCTGGGCAGCGCGCTGATACCTCGGATGCGGTGTCGCCTTTGGCCAGATCGAGAAAATGCCACTCGCGGGTTTCTGGCGCGAACGTGTGCTTGACCGCGTCGGCAAACATCGCGACCGCGGCCATCGCGTCGGCGATCGCATCCACGTCGTTCGGACTGCGGCCGAGCAGGAATGGCTTGGCGGCGCTGTCGTCCTTGAGCAGGTCGAACACTTTCTGGCGCGCTTTCTGGCTCAGGTGCTTGGCGGCAATCCGGGCCGTGATGCGGTGGCCTTCCTTGCCCCAGGCGTGAAGCGGTTTCGAGGCCGTCAAGACAACCAGCGGCAACACGAAAAAGATGTGCGGAAGTCGGCGTTTCGACATGGTTGAAGCTCCGGGTGGGTTCGCCCCTCAACCCTGGCCCACTACGATACCACCGGAATAGTGCGCGCAGCGACCGCGGCGTTACAGCGGGAAACTCTTTCCCGGTTCGCACGTATGATATTCTTGAAGAAACAGGTCCCTTGATGCGCCCGCGGATTTTGAGACCGGCGAGTGTCGCCCTCTTCCTCTTGGTGACTGCTCTCTTCGCCCAGCGCGGCGGGTTCCGTCCCTTCGCCGAAGACGACGACAACGTGCCGGTTCCGCCCGACGCCCAGGAGAAAACCGAGTACGCGTTCGCGCGGCTGAAGTACCCCTCGGGCCGCTTCTGGGGCTATCGCGGCTATTGGACCATCGACTATCCCAAGGCCGACCGCCAGTTCGTCCAGGGCGTGCGGCGGTTGACCCGCCTTCATACCAAGTCGGTCGAAGTGATAGTCAACCTGGATGACGACGAGGTGTTCAAGTGGCCCTGGATCTATGCAGTGGAGGTCGGACATTGGACTCTCAACGACGCCCAGTGCAAGAAACTGCGCGAGTATCTGCTGCGGGGCGGCTTCCTGATGACCGACGATTTTCACGGTACCCAGGAATGGGCCGTTTTCATGGACAGCATGAGCCGTGTGTTTCCGGACCGGCCCGTGGTCGAGATCGAGAACAGCGACCAGATCTTCCACGTGCTCTACGACCTGGACGAGCGCATGCAGGTTCCGGGCATCGTCAACTGGCCGTTCCACCGCACCTACGAGCGCGACGGCTACGATCCCCACTACCGCGGCATCTACGACGACAAGGGCCGTCTGATGGTCGGAATCTGTTTTAACCAGGACAACGGCGACGCCTGGGAGTGGGCCGACAGCCCCAATTACCCCGAAAAGTACGCCTCGCAGGCCTACCGGACCGGAATCAATTACATCATCTATGCCATGACGCACTAACCCCGGCCACCGGGTGACGGCAGCCCAATCGCCCCTCATGTTTGAATTCCTCTTCAAATACCCGACGACGGTCTTCTCCAAAGGAGAACTGGTGTTGCTGGCGCCTTGGCCGCTCTGGGCGCTGGGCGCCGCGATCGCCGTGGCGGCCGTCGCGCTGGGGGTGAACATTCGCGGGAGCCGTTCGTTGCTGAGCGGCGCGCGGCCCGCCGTGATCTGGCTCCTGCAGAGCGCCGTGGTCGTCCTGGTGCTGTTCCTGCTCTGGCACCCGGCCATCAGCATCGCCACGCTGCGCCCCCAGCAGAACGTGGTATCGGTTCTGATCGACGATTCGCGCAGCATGGCCCTGCGCGAGGAGGGCGGCACGCGGCTCCAACAGGCGGTCTCAGGCCTCAACTCCGGCGTGCTCGACGCCCTGCGCAAGAAGTTCCAGGTGCGCGTCTACCGTTTTGGCAAGAATCTGGAAAGAATCGACAAGCTGGAGCAACTGACCGCCTCGGCCGGCGCCAGCCGCATCGGCGACGCCGTCACCGAGGCCCTCACCGACGCCTCCACCCTGCCGCTGGGGGCCTTGGTGCTGCTCAGCGACGGCGCCGACAACTCCGGCGGCATCGACCGCGAAACCATCGCCCGCATCCGCCAGCGCCGCATTCCCGTCCATACCGTCGGCTTTGGACGCGAGAAGATCTCGCCCGATGTCGAGATCAGCGACGCAACCCTGCCCGCCCGCGCCCTGGTGGACTCGCGGCTGGCCGCCCAGGTCACTTTCCGGCACAACGGCTACACCCAGCGCAAGGCCCGGCTTGCGGTTCGCGATGGAAACAAGGTGCTCGCCTCCCAGGAGATCACGCTCAAGGCCGAGGGCGTTCCCCAGACCGAATCGCTGACCTTCCAGGCCGGCATCGCCGGCGCCAAGGGCTTCCAGTTCTCGATCGACCCTCTCGACGGGGAGGAGAACGTCAACAACAACACCTTGCTCCGGCTGGTGAATGTCGAAGCCACCAAACCGCGCATCCTGTACATCGAGGGCGAGCCGCGCTGGGAGTTCAAGTTCATCCGGCGCGCCATCGACGAGGACCGCAGCCTGGAGCTGGTGAGCATGCTGCGAACCACGCAGAACAAGATCTACCGCCAGGGCGTCACCAACGCCAGACCCCAGGAGCTGGAGCACGGTTTTCCCGCCAAGGCCGAGGAGTTGTTTTTCTACTCCGGCCTGATCGTCGGCAGCGTCGAAGCCGGCTACTTCACCGCCGCCCAGCAGGAATTGATCAAGGAGTTCGCCAACCGCCGCGGGGGTGGAGTCCTGTTCCTGGGTGGGCGCTTCACCCTGTCCGACGGCGGCTATCCGGCCTCCCCGCTGGCCGAAATGCTCCCCGTCCGGCTGCCCCCGCAGAAAGGCACTTTCCATCGCGACGAGGCCAATTTCGAGCTCACTCCCGCCGGCCGCGAATCGCTGATCTGCCGCCTGGAAGACCGCCCCGAGCGCAACGCCGAGCGTTGGAAGAAAATGCCGCTGCTGGCCGACTACCAGGAATTGGGCGAGGTCAAGCCCGGCGCCGTGGCGCTGGCCGAAGTCAACGCCCCGGGCAAGCGGCGCATGCCGGTGCTGGCGGTGGAAAACTATGGCCGGGGGCGAACCGCGGTCTTTGCCACTCAGGGGAGCTGGCGCTGGAAGATGCTGCAGGATCACCAGGACAAGACCCACCACATGTTTTGGCAGCAACTGCTCCGCTGGCTGGCGTCGGAAAGCCCCGGTGCGGTGGTGGCCTCCACCCCGCGGCCGGTTCTGGCCGATGAGACCAAGGTGCACCTTCGGGCCGACGTGCGCGACAAGGCCTACAAGCCCATGGCCAACGTCCGGGTCGAGGCCCGCATCGTGGGTCCCGGCGACGCCTCGGGAACCGTCGAGCTGCTCCCCCAGCCCCTGGAAGAAGGCGTCTACGAAGCCGACTGGGACGCCGAAAAGCCGGGCTCCTATGTCGCGGAAATCGTGGTCAAGAAGGACCAACAGGAGGCGGGCCGGGACGTCCTGATGTTCCGCCGCGAGGACGGCGTGGCCGAGAATTTCCGCTTGGCGCAGAACCGCGAGCTGCTCGAGAAGCTGGCCGAGCAGACCGGCGGCCGTTACTACACCGCCCGGGACCTGCCCAAGCTGTCCGATCAGATCTCCTACTCGGAGGCCGGCATCACCACCCGCGAGACGCGCGATCTGTGGGACATGCCCGCGGTTTTCCTGGCCGCCCTCCTGCTGCGCGGCAGCGAGTGGCTGCTCCGCCGCCGATGGGGGGTCGTGTGAGGTGGCTGCTTCCGATTCTGCTGGGCGGCTCCCTGCAGGCCTCCACCTACTACCTGGCCGTCGCGGGTCTGGGCGGCGAGCCGGAGTTCGAGCAGCGGTTCCACGGCTGGACCTCGGAGCTGGTCAAGATCCTCAAGCCCGCTCCCGACTCCAAGCTCGAAACGCTGGAGGGCCCCGCCGCCACCAAGGCCAATCTCCGGGCGGCGCTGGAGAAGATCGCCAAAGAGTCCACCGCCCAGGACGCCCTGGTCCTGATGCTGATCGGGCACGGCTCCTTTGACGGCGCCGACTACAAGTTCAATCTTCCCGGTCCGGACATCTCCGCCATCGAGCTGGCCAGCCTGCTCGATCGCATCCCGGCCCGGCAACTGGTGGTCAACATGACAAGCTGCAGCGGCGGCGGCATCGCCTCGCTCCACAAGGAAAACCGCGTGATCGTGTCGGCCACTAAGTCGGGCACCGAGCGGAACGCCACGGTCTTCGCCCGGTACTGGGTGGAGGCCCTGCGCGACGGCGCCGCCGACAGCGACAAGAACGAAACCATCTCGGCGCTGGAAGCCTTCCGCTACGCCGAGCAGAAAACCACGCAGTTCTACGAGACCCAGAAGCGGCTGGCCACCGAGCATGCCGTCCTGGAAGACACGGGCCACGGCGAAGGAGTGCGCGCGCCATCTCCCGAAAACGGATATGGCCTGGTGGCCTCGGCCTTTCCCGTGCTGCTGGTCGGCGCCGGCGCCGCATCCACCAGCCCGGAGCAGCGAAAACTGCTGGCCAGGAAGCAGGGGATCGAAGAGCAGATCGACCGCCTGAAATACCAGAAAGCGGCGATGCCGTTTGAAGAGTACCGCAAAGAGCTCGGGGCGCTGGTCCTGGAGCTGGCCAAGGTACAAGCGGAGCTGGACAAATGAGGCGCTTGGTTCCTCTCCTGTTGGCCGCCGGGCTGACCGCCCAGCGCCTCCCCGATCCCGAAGCCCTGTGGCGCGCCAAGCGCTATGAAGAGGCCAAGAACGCCTTCGAGGCGCTCCTCAAGGCCCACCCAGCCAACCCCGACTACCGCGTCCGCTTCGGCCGGCTCTTCCTCGAGCGTTTCAACCGGGACGAGGCCTTCAAGCTGTTCGAGGAAGCGCTCAAGATGAAGAAGGACCATCCCGGCGCGCTCACCGGCATGGCCTTGATCTTGGCCGAGAACTTCGAGCACAAGGCCGTCGAGCTGGCCGAGGAAGCGCTCAAAGCCGATCCCAAGCACCTGGAAGCCCAGGAGCTGCTGGCGCGCCTCGCGCTGGAAGACAACAACCCGAAGAAGGCGGCCGAGGAGGCCGAAAAGGCGCTGAAAATCTCGGCCGAAGCCCTGGATGCCATGGCTATCCTGGCCACCATCGACTGGCTCGAGGACAAGAAGGACACCCCCTGGATCGGCCGCATCCTGGCCAAGAACCCCGCCTACGGCGAGGCCTACGCCACCGCCGGACACTTCTTCGTGATCAACCGCCGCGACGAAGAGGGCATCGCTTGCTACCGCAAGGCCATCGCTCTGCGGCCCGATTTGTGGGCGGCCCGCTCGCAGCTC
>JACOSH010000058.1 GCA_016178945.1 Acidobacteriota bacterium | reverse complement strand
TCCGGCACTTTCACCTGGGCGAAGCGCTCCCTGCCCTTCCGGTCCCGCAGCAGCACCGCCAGGTTCAGGCTGAGGTTGGAAATGTGGGGGAATGGCCGCACCGGATCAAAGGCCAGGGGCGTCAGGATCGGGAGGATCGACTCGGCGAAGTGCTGGTCGACCTCCGCGCGCAGCCGGTCCGTCAAGTCCTGGTAGTTGAGCAGGTGGATTCCCGCGCGGGACAGCGCCGGGATCAGCTTTTGGTGGAGAAGCTGGCGCGCCTCGCTCAAGATGGCGCTCACCACGGAGCGGATTCTTTGCAGATGAGACGCCGGGTGCGGTCCCTCGACATCCAACTCCACCACGCCGGCGGCGATCCGCTGCTTGTGCCCGGCTACCCGGACCATGAAGAATTCGTCGAGGTTCGATCCGAGGATGCTCAGGAACTTCACTCGCTCCAGCAGCGGGTTGTTCTCGTCGCGGGCCTCATCCAGCACGCGGCGCTGAAACTCCAGCAGGCTGAGGTCGCGGTCCAGAAACAAGTGCGTGGCGCCGGGCGCCGCGCCGAGTCCGCTTTGAGATACAGCGCTACTGATCGGTTGCACACTGCGCCGGCTCATGACTTTGACATTATCCTACGCCGCAGCAGCGGCACGGCGATTCGCGTCCCGCGGAGGCGCTCGGTAAACTAACAAGACGCTGACAGGGCCGGTTTCGTTACGCCCCTCAAAACTGGTATCGCAAGCGGAACTGAATCTGCCGCCCCGGCTGTGCCGAGAGGATCTGTCCGAAATTCGCCGCCAGTGGCGATGCCTTCGGGCGGGGTGCGTAACAGTTTGGGGGAAAAGGCACCGGACCGCTCTCTCACGATCGCGGCTCGGTAAGCTTTGTCGTATCAGAGCCACGCGCGTCAGCAAGCGGTGCGGCGGCTCGGTAGATTCAGCCTGTTGGCGCCGCCACCCCTAGCCGTGCGGCCGTATCCACCAGCGACTTCCAGTTGCCCTCTTCCACCGGAATGCCCTCCCGGCTGCGCACGGCTTCGATGCGCAGCTCGGGTTCGTTGGCGACCAGCACTTCGCTGTAGCCGGCGGCCGGGGGCGCCGACTTGACGGCGCGGATGAGCCAGTCCATGCGCGCTTTGAACTCGTCGGCAGGCAGGAAGCGGGCGATATCGATCCCCAGAAACATCTGGCTCACCCGCATGGCGCGGCCGCGTATGCGGATGCCGCCCAGTTCCGTGCTCATGGCCCCGCCGCCCAGCACAGCGCAGAGGATCTCGACCAGAAACGCCAGCCCGCTTCCTTTGTATCCGCCCAGCGGCGCGACCAGCCCGGCCAGCGCGGCCGCGGTGCTGGTGGTCGGCGCGCCCTCGGCGTCAAAGGCCCATCCCGGAGGAATAGTCGCCTGGCCGTTGATATGCGCCTTGTAGATCTTGCCGGCGGCCACCGTGGTGGTGGCCATGTCGAGCAGCCAGGGCGGCTCTTTTCCGCCCGGCACGGAAACGCAGATCGGGTTGGTGCCGAAGCGGGGCTCCTTGCCCTGCCAGGGCGGAACCATGGGCGACGCGTTGCACACCACCATCCCCAGCAGGCCCTCTGCGGAGAACTTGCGGGCCCAGAATGCGGCCGCGCCAAAGTGGTTGGACTCCCGGGCCACCACCATCGACATCCCGCGCTCCCGGGCGATGCGCACGCCGTGCCCGCAGCAGATCTCCGAGATGGGCTGGCCCATGCCGTTCTCGCCGTCGTAAAGCAGGCAT
Source organism: Acidobacteriota bacterium (assembly GCA_016178945.1). Lineage (GTDB taxonomy): Bacteria > Acidobacteriota > Terriglobia > Bryobacterales > Bryobacteraceae > JACOSH01. The sequence continues at coordinate 9,179 of JACOSH010000058.1, read as the reverse complement.
GCGCCGCTCTCGGAGACCACGCGGCCAGCGGCGCGCGGGTTCACGTCGCCGTTCTCGATCTGCTCGATGTAGAACGGCAGCAACTGCACGCCGTGCGAATCGACCCCGCGCAGATTGGCGGCCACCAGCGAAGTCGCCACCAGCCGCGCCGTGGGCGGCGGCACCCCGGCCGCCATGAGCAGGCTTTCGGAAAAGCGGGTGAGGCCGGGGGCGGAGATCAGCATCCTCACCAGTGTAACCGTGATAGGCTGGCGGAAATGACCAGACGGACCCTGCTCGGCGGCGCGCTCGCCCGGCCAGCGCGCCGCAAGACCAACGTGGTCATGATCATGACCGACGATCACGGCGCCTGGGCGATGGGGGCGTATGGGTGCCGGGACATCCACACGCCCAATCTGGATCGCCTGGCGGCCTGCGGGGCGCGCTTTACGAACGCTTACGCCTGCACGCCGGTGTGCAGTCCCAGCCGCATGACTTATCTCACGGGCAAGCTGCCGTCGCAGCATGGCGTCCAGGACTACCTGATCCCGCGCGACGCCGCGGGTCCGCAATCGATGGCTTTCCTCGACGGCCACGTCACCTACCCGGAGATCCTCGCCCGGCACGGCTACACGCTGGGGATGTGCGGCAAGTGGCACATGGGCCGCGACGAGCAGGCTCAGCGCGGGTTCACCTGGTGGCACACGGTTCCCGGCGGCGGCGGCACGTATCGCGATCCGGAGTTCGTCACCAACGGCCAGCGGCGCAAGCTGGCCGGCTTCAAGACGGACCTGGTGGCCGACGGCGCGCTCGAGTTTCTCGATACCGTGAAGGAGAAGCCCTTCTACCTGCTGGTTCCGTTCTACGCGCCGCACACTCCCTACGACTTCCAGCCAGAGGCGTATCGCCAGCCCTACGCCCAGTCGTCCTTCTCCTGCTTCCCCGAGGTTCCCATGCACCCCTGGCAGAATCCGGGTCTGGCCAAGGATCACCGCAACCGGGAGAGCCAGCGCAGCTACTCGGCGCTGGTGACGGGCGTCGACCACAACGTGGGCCGCATCCTGCGGCGCCTGGATGAAATGGGCGTTCGCGAGAACACGCTGGTGGTCTTCACCGCCGACCAGGGCTACAACTGCGGCCATCACGGAGTCTGGGGCAAGGGCAACGGCACGGTTCCCTTCAATCTCTACGACGAATCGATCCGCGTTCCGATGATCTGGAGCCACCCGGGGCGAATCCAGGCCGCCCAGACGCTCCCGCCGCTGGTGTCCAGCTACGACTACTTCCCCACCCTGCTCGACTACCTCGGCCTGCCTGCGCATCGCGACCCGACGCTGGCGGGATCGAGCTACGCCGGCTTTCTGCGCGGCCGCCCGCCCCGGTGGCGGAACCGGCTGTACTTCGAGTACAGCTATCTGCGCGGTATCCGCACCCGGAACTTGAAGTATGTCGAGCGCACCAAAGAGTGGCCCAGCGAGCTGTACGATCTGGAAGCCGATGCGGGCGAGTCGCACAACGCGATCGGCGAAGCGGGCTATCAGAAACAGCTTGCCGCATTCCGGACCGAGCTGGCCGGCTTCTTCGGGGGGGCCGGCGCGCCGCCCATCGAGGAGTGGCGGTCGACCACCCGGCAGAACCTGAACGTGTATCGCCGCCGGGAGTGAGATCGGGTGTATCATGCTCCCCTGGAGCCTCGAATGAAACTTCTGACCATCCTCACGCTCGCCGCCGCGGTCCTGCCCGGGCAGGACGCCCGTACTGTCGTCGACAACGACCAGCTAAAAGTCCTCACCGTGACGGTCGATCCCCACCGCAAGACGCGCCTCCATCAGCACGAGGTCAACCGCGTCATGATCTACTTGCAGCCGGGCCGCCAGAACATCGATTACCAGGACGGCAAGCGGACCCTGCTGAACTGGAAGGCGGGCGAGGCCTTGTGGAGCCCGTCGAGCGGCATGCACATCGCGGAGATCACGAGCGACCAGCCGGTGACCATCGTGGAAGTGGAGCTCAAGAAGCCGGGCGGCGCCGCCAAAGCCGGGGCCTCCGCGCTGGATCCCGTCAAGGTGGACCCGAAGCACTACAAAGTGGAGTTCGAGAACGCCCAGGTGCGGGTGCTGCGCGTGAAGATCGGAGGCAAGGAGAGCGCTCCGCTGCACGAGCACGCGCTCCCTCGCGTGGTGGTGTATCTCAGCGAACAAAACGTTCGCGTGACCGCCGCCGACGGCAAGGTGGAGGAATCGCGGCACAAGGCCGGAGACGTCATCTTCTCCGGTCTGGCCAAGCACAAGGAAGAGAACTTGAGCGGCCAGCCGCTGGAGGTGGTGGTGGTGGAGTTGAAGGGCTGACGCGCGCGCTTACCGGCAGCCAACTATGCTACGGTAGAGGCTATGCGACAGCTAACCCTGTTCTCTTCCGTCCTTGCCGCCGCGATCTTTGCCCAGACCCAGCCTCCTCCCGAGACCAAGGTCTATCGGGCCAAAGCGGTGATCCGCGGGGCGCCCGGCTCCGGCATTTCCGGGGTGGTGCGATTCACCCAGAACGATTTGGGGATTCTGCCCACCGTCTTGATCGAAGCCGAAATCACCGGGCTGAGACCGGGAGCGCAGCACGGCATTCACGTTCACGAAATCGGGAAATGCACGGACGTCAACCCGGTGACCGGGGCGGCCGGGGCCTTCCTGGGGGCGGGCGGGCACTTCGATCCCGGCCCTCGCAGCGACTCCAATCCCGACAACAATCATCCGTTCCACATGGGCGACCTGCCCAACATCGAAGTGAACGAATTCGGCGTGGGCTACCTGCGCCATCGAACCAGCCGCATCACGCTGGGTCCGGGCCCGCTGACGGTGTTCGATCCGGACGATCCCATGACGCCGTTTGACGACACCGACAGCGCCGTGATCCTGCACGTGAATCCCGATCAGGGCACCACGGGCGTGGCCGGCGGCGCGGGCGGAGGGCGGCTGGCCTGCGGCGTCATCGACCGGGTCAGCGGCTGGGATCCGCCGGTACAGACGCCCACCAGCAACGGCGCTTCCGCCAAGTAAGGACGGGCATTCCCCCCATGGACGAAAAGGAACGCGCGCGCGCGCTTGAACTGACCCTGGGCCAGATCGAAAAGCAGTTCGGCAAGGGGTCCATTCTCCGGCTGGGCTCCAAGGACGCCATTGTTGCAGTCGCGGTGATCCCCACGGGCTCCATTTCGCTGGATGCCGCGCTGGGCGTGGGGGGCCTGCCGCGCGGCCGGATCTGCGAGATCTTCGGTCCGGAGTCTTCCGGGAAGACCACCATCGCGCTCCAGGTGGTCGCCGAGGCCCAGAAGTTGGGCGGGATGGCCGCCTTCATCGACGTGGAACACGCATTGGATCCGCTCTACGCCCGGAAGCTGGGCGTGGACGTGGATAACCTGCTGGTCTCGCAACCCGACTACGGGGAGCAGGCGCTGGAGATCACCGGTGCGCTGATCGCGTCCGGCTCGATCGACGTCCTGGTTGTGGATTCGGTGGCCGCCCTGGTGCCCAAGGCGGAGTTGGACGGCGAAATGGGCGACAGTCACATGGGCCTCCAGGCGCGGCTCATGTCGCAGGCGCTGCGCAAGCTGACCGGCGTGGTGTCGAAGTCGAAAACCTGCCTGATCTTCATCAACCAGATCCGCGAGAAAATCGGCGTGATGTTCGGGAATCCCGAGACCACCACCGGGGGGCGGGCGCTGAAATTCTACGCCTCGGTCCGCCTGGACATCCGCCGCATCGCAGCGATTAAGGATGGCGACGCGGTGATCGGCAACCGCACCAAAGTAAAAACGGTGAAGAACAAGTGCGCCGCGCCGTTCCGCGAAGCGGAGTTCGACATCATCTACGGCGAGGGCATCTCGCGGGAAGGCGACCTGGTGGACCTGGGAGTGGCCCAGAGCCTGATCGAAAAGAGCGGCTCCTGGTTCAGCTATAAAGGCGACCGGATCGGACAGGGCCGGGAGAACGCCAAGCAGTTCCTCAAGGACAATCCCGACATTCGCCAGAAGATCGAAACGGAGCTGCGGCGGGCGTTGGGACTGATCAAGGCCGAGCCGCCGGCCGAAGCCGCTCCGGAAGCGGTCAAAGCCGCCGCCCGGCCGGTGGCGGCGCCGTCGAGGGGCCGTTAGCCTCCGCCGCCAGGGAGAGAATCGATGAGCACCGCCCCACCGGTGGCCGTCGCCACCGAATACCCGTACTTTACCGAAGAGCACGAGCTGATCCGCCAGACGGTGAAGCGTTTCTGTCTGGAGGAGATCGCCCCCTACGCCGAGGAGTGGGACCACGCCGGGATCTTCCCGCGCGAGATCTTCCCGAAAGCCGCCGATCTGGGGCTGTTCGGCATCCGCATCGCCCCGGCCTGGGGCGGCAGCGGCATGGACTGGTGGGCCACGGCCGCCTACATCGAGTCGATGGCGTATTCGGACTCGGCCAGCGTCAACATGGCGATGATGGTGCAGTCCGATCTCACCGTTCCGGTCATCCACGAGCTGGGCACCGATGAACAGAAGCGGGAGTTCATGCTGCCGGCCATCCGGGGCGAGCGGATCGGCGCCCTGGGCATCAGCGAGCCCGGCGGCGGAAGCGACGTGGCCGCCATGAAGACCCGCGCGCGCGCCGACGGCGGCGACCTGGTGATCTCCGGACAGAAGCTGTGGATCACCAACGGCACGCGCGCCGACTTCATCGTGCTGGGCGTGCGCACCGGCGAGGAGCGCCACCGGGGCATCTCCTTCGTGCTGTTCCCCACCGCGACCAAGGGCTTCTCGGTGGGCAAGAAACTCAAGAAGATCGGCCATCCGGCGTCGGACACCGCCGAGCTGTTCTTCGACGAGTGCCGCATCCCGCGCGCCAATTTGTTGGGCGAGCTCAACCGCGGCTTCTACTACATCATGGAGAACTTCCAGGGCGAACGACTGGCGGCGGCGGTCGGCAACCTGGCAGCCATGGACAAAGCGCTGCGCTACGCCCTGGACTACGGCGCCGAGCGCAGCGCGTTCGGCACGCCGGTGCGCCAGTTCCAGGTCTGGCGGCATCGCTTCGCCGAGCATCTGACGGCGGTCGAGGCCGGACGCTGGCTGGTCTACCGCGCCGTGGACCTGATGAACCGGGGGGTGCGCTGCGTCCAGGAGATCAGCATGGCCAAGCTGTACACCTCCGAGCTGGCCCAGCGGGTGGCCTACGATTGCATGCAGATGTTCGGCGGCTTCGGTTACACCACCGAGTACCCCATCGGGCGTCTGTGGCGCGATCTGCGGCTGAGCACCATCGGCGCGGGCACCTCCGAAATCATGAAGGAGATCATCGCCAAGGAGGCGAAGATCTGAGGAGCAGGGATGATCCGCGTCGCCAACGGCCAAGGATTCTGGGGGGATTCGCTGGAAGCGCCCCTGGAACAGATCCGCCGGGGGCCGATCGACTATCTGACGCTCGATTACCTGGCCGAGATCACCATGTCGATCCTGCAGAAGCAGCGCGCGCGGGATCCCCGCGCCGGCTACGCGCGGGACTTCGTGGAGATGCTGGCTCGGGGGCTGCCGGATATCGCCGGGCGCGGGATCAAGGTGATCGCCAACGCGGGCGGCGTCAATCCTGAGGCGTGCCGCCAGGCGGCGGCTGAAGTCGCGCGCCGCGCGGGCCGCCAATTGCGGATCGGCGTGGTGGCGGGGGACGATATCCAGGGGCGGCTGGACGAGCTGCTGGCGTCCGGCCTGGAGCTGAGGAATCTCGACACCGGCGCTCCGCTGGAGTCGATCCGGGCGCGCGTGCTCAGCGCCAACGTCTACTTCGGGGCTTGGCCCATCGCAGCGGCGCTGGACGAGGGCGCGCAGGTGGTCATCACGGGCCGCTGCACCGATACGGGCCTGGCGCTGGCGCCCATGATCCACGAGTTCGGCTGGACGGCGGACGACTGGGATCGCCTGGCCGCCGGGACCATCGCCGGGCACACCGTGGAGTGCGGCGCCCAATGCACCGGCGGCAACTGCCAGGCCGGCTGGGAGAGCATCCCGGGCTACGCCGATATCGGCTACCCGATCATCGAGGCCGAGCCCGGCGGCAGCTTCGCGATCACCAAGCACCAGGGGACCGGCGGACGGGTCACGGTGGCTTCGGTCACTGAACAGCTCCTCTACGAGCTGGGCGACCCGCGCGGCTACATCACGCCCGACTGCATCGCCGATTTCACCTCGATCCGGCTTGCCCAGGCCGGCCCGGACCGCGTGCGTTTCTCCGGCATCCGGGGGCGGTCGGCCACGGACAGCTACAAAGTGTCGATCAGCTATGAAGCGGGCTTTAAGGCCGTGGGCACGCTGGTCTACGCCTGGCCCGATGCCTGCAAGAAAGCCCAGGCCGCCGATCGAATCCTGCGGGAGCGGCTGGAGCGCCTCGGGCTGCGCCTGGATCGCATCCGCACCGAGCTGGTGGGCGCCAACGCCTGCCACGGGCCGCTCGCCGGCGATCCGCCGCCGGATCTGGCCGAGGTGGTGCTGCGCGTGGCGGTGGCCTCGGAGGACAAGGCCGCCGTGGATCGCTTCACCAAGGAACTGGCGCCGCTGGCCTTGAACGGGCCGCCCACGGTCACGGGACTGGGGCATGGGCGGCCCAAGGTCGAGGAAGTGGTCGCCTATTGGCCCGCTCTGATTCCCAAAACGGCGGTCGAGCCGCGGGTGAGCGTGGCGGAGGCGGCCTGATGGCGCGCGTTCGGTTGCTCCGCATCGCCCACGCGCGCTCGGGCGACAAGGGCGACACGGCCAACATCGGCCTGATCGCGCTGCGGCCCGAGTTCTATCCACTGCTCGCGGCGCAGGTGACGGCCGAGCGCGTGAAACAACATTTCGCCGGAATCTGTTTCGGCGCGGTGGAGCGCTACGAGCTGCCCAACCTGGGCGCGCTCAACTTCCTGCTGCACCAGAGCCTGGACGGCGGCGGAACGCTCTCGCTGCGCGCCGACGCCCAGGGCAAGACCTATAGCTCCGCGCTGCTGCGCATGGAGGTCGACGTCCCCGATGAGCTCTTACCAGAAGATCCTGTACCGGGCTGACGGCGCCATCGCCCGCCTGACGCTGAACCGGCCCGAGAAACGCAATGCCATCGACGGCGGCCTGGTCGCCGAGTTGAAAGAGGCGCTGCGCGAGTGCGCCGCCGATGCGCGCGTGCGGGTCGTGCTGCTCAGCGGCGCGGGCGCCGACTTCTGCTCCGGCGCGGATCTGGCGGCAGTGGAGCGCTCCCTTGGGGCGGGAGTGACGGACAACCTGGCCGACGCGCGCGGGATGGCGGAGCTGTTCGTCCAGATGCGGCGCCATCCGCGGCCCATCGTCGCCGCCGTGCGGGGCCGGGCGCTGGCGGGCGGCTGCGGGCTGGCCACCGGGTGCGACCTGATCCTGGCGGCCGAGTCGGCTCAATTCGGCTACCCGGAGGTGAATATCGGGTTCATCCCGGCCATGGTGATGGCCATTCTGCGCCGCTCGGTCCCGGAAAAGCGCGCCTTCGAGCTCATCACCTTCGGCGAGAACCTGCCGGCCCGCGCCGCGCTGGAGTGTGGACTGATCAATCGCGTCTTCGCGGACCAGGTCTTCGAGGCCGAAGTGGAGGCCTACGTGGCCCGGCTGGCCGCCAAATCCGCCTCGGCGGTCAGCCTGTGCAAAGAACTGCTCTACCACATGGACGGGATGAGCTTTGAGACCGCGATCGAAGCCGGCGCCCACCTGAACGCCCTCGCGCGGGAAACCGAGGACTGCCGCCGCGGCATCGAGCGCTTCTTGAAGAAGGGATGACAGCGCCGAAAAGGCGCAGTTAGGATACCTGGGTGCTCCGCGTCACTCGACGACTACCGTCTCGCTCAGCATCGTCAGGCACCCCGGAGCGAGTCCTCGCGCCGATCTTCCAGAATCAGAGCGATAGCTGCGGCCAAACTTGCCCGCGCTTCCTGCTTCGTTCGCCCTTGGCCATTGGCGCCGGGAATCTCCGGGCAGCAGGCGATCCACCATTCGCCGGCACGTTCGAAGATAGCCGTAAACTCGTTGCGCATGGCGCCCTGGGAGGCTATTCTACCCGACTTCGACCGGCTCCGGAGGGAAGCCGGTCCCCCGAGCTAACCCAGAATCTGATACAGTAGACCAGCGTATCCTAGTAGTTAGAACCCTGCAGGAGGCTGCATGAGCACAGTGGTAAACGGCGCTGTACCCGAGACGGAGTCTCTGGCGCCGGAACAGGAGCCTAAGGCGCCCTTCCCGGGCATTCCGACCACGTCGGACGGCGCCGGGACGGTGGTGTGGGTGGAGACCCAGATCACCCAAGGGGCTTGCGCCTACCCCATCACTTCGTCCACGACCATGGGCGGCGGTTACCAGGCCGAAGTGGCCAACGGCAAGACCAATCTGTGGGGCGAGCAACTGGCCTTCATCGAGCCGGAGTCGGAGCATAGCGCGGCCACCACTTGTGAGGGTTTTGCGGTGGCCGGCGGGCGGGTGACCAACTTCACCTCCGGACAGGGCTTGATCCTCATGAAGGAGGTCCTGTACACCATTTCCGGCAAGCGCCTGCCGGTCGTCTTCCATATCGGGGCGCGCGCCCTGACCTCCCATTCGCTGAACGTCCATGCGGGCCATGACGACGTATATGGCGTATCCGATTGCGGCTGGGGTGTCTTGTTCGCCCGCAACGCCCAGGAAACCGGCGACATGGCCCTCATCGCCCGGCGCACGGCCGAGGACACCGAGACGCCCTTCCTCAACGTCCAAGACGGGTTCCTCACCACCCACACCATCGAGAACGTCCTGCTGCCGGAGCCGGAGATGATGAAGTTGTACGTCGGTCATCCCTCGCGGCGGCTGCGCAACCTGATGGATCCGGCGGTGCCGGTGATGTCCGGGGTGGTCCAGAACCAGGACGCCTACATGAAGGGCAAGATCGCCCAGCGCCGCTACTACGATCGGGTGCTGCCGGCCCTCAAAGCGGCGATGCGCGAGTTCTACGACATGACCGGGCGGCGTTACGAAGTCGTGATGCCCTACCGGATGGAGGACGCCGAATACGCCATCGTGGGGGCGGGCTGCATGATGGAGACCGCCGAGGCCGCCGTCGACTATGTCCGGGACCACTACGGCGTCAAAGTGGGGCTGTTGCACGTGACCTGCTTCCGGCCCTTCCCTTCGGTCGAGATCGTCGAGGCCCTGCGCCACGTGC
>JACOSH010000057.1 GCA_016178945.1 Acidobacteriota bacterium | reverse complement strand
TGGACTGGCTCAACGTCCTGGTGTTGCTGCGCAGCCACGGCTACAACGGCCCCTTCAACCTGGATTACAAGCCGCCCCGCACCACCAGCACGCACGGCGTTTTTGCCGTGAGTTTCCCCACCGCCGTCGACCGCTTCATCACGCTTTGGGAGATGGCCGGCGAGGTGATCTCGGATCCGGTGATCGGCGAGGCGACCGCCGCGCTGAGAGCCGGCTCCGGCCTGGCCGCGACCCGGGACGCCGACGCACTGGCCGCCGCGAACCGGGAGTTGCTCACGCTGCACGAGCTGATCGCGCACCGGCTGGTCCAGATCCTGTTGGGCCTGCACCGTGGCAGGGTATACTCAACAGAGCCGCGATCGTAAGGAGCTGTGAAATAATCGGACTTCGCACCGCTTGCTTACGCGCGCGGCTCTGCAAGTTCATTCGTTGCAGCACGAATGGTACCGAGCCGCGACCGTCACGTGCGCGGCTCGGACCAGCGAAGGGAGCCCATGGGCCGCCTGTTGATCGCTGCCGGCGTGATCCTGATTGTCGCCGGGCTTTTGATCATGCTCGGAGAGAAGCTGCCGATCCGGCTCGGCCGGCTGCCGGGCGATCTCGAAATCCGCGGGAAGAACTCGGTCTTCTACTTCCCGCTGGCGACTTGTCTGCTGCTGAGCGTGCTGCTGTCGGTGGTGCTGTGGCTGTTCGGGAGGCGGTGAGTCAGCGCACTCGCCCCATCCGGTCGAGCGGCCAATACACGAACACGGCCTTCCCGTAGATGTATTTCCGCTCGACGGTGCCCCAGGCGCGGCTGTCGTTGGAGGAGCTGCGATGGTCGCCCAAAACGTAGTACTGGTCCGGCGGCACCCGGATGGCGTCGCACGACTGGCGATCCCGGTACTCGTCCGGCACGTACTCTTCGGCCAAACGCTGGCCGTTGACGAACACCACCCCTTCGTCCACCCGGACCACGTCGCCGGGCAGGCCGACGATGCGCTTGATGTAGGATTTCGAGTGGTCGCCCGGGTACCAGAACACCACCATGTCCCCGCGCTCGATGTTGCCGATGCCGAAGCGGTAGGTAAACTTGTTGATGAAGATCCGTTCCTGATCGGTCAGGGACGGCATCATGCTGGTGCCTTCCACCTTGACCGGCTGGTAGATGAAAACGATGAGGACCACCGCGATCAGCACCGAAAGGGTCAGGTCCCGCGCCCAGAAGGCCGCCGTGCGTAACGCCGAACGCGTGCTCTCCGCCTTTGCCGCGGCGGGGTCGAGTACCGGTTCTTCCACTGCCTCACTCCAAACGTTCAATTATACTCATGAATCCAAGCCCTGAGGCAAACGCGGTCCTGATCATTCCGGCCCTGGACGAAGAAGCCGCCATCGGCGCGACGCTCGAGCGCGTGCCCCGCGGCCTGTTCCGCCAGATCATCGTGGCCGACAACGGTTCGCGCGACCTCACCGCCCAGATCGCCGCCCAAGCCGGCGCCACGGTGGTTACCGAGCCCCGCCGCGGATACGGCGCCGCTTGTCTCAAAGCCATCGCCGCCGTGCCGCCGGATACCCGGATCCTGGTGTTCATGGACGCGGATTCCAGCGACAATCCCGCCGAAGCGCGCCAACTGCTGGAACCTATCCTGGGTGGACGCGCTGACCTGGTGCTGGGTTCCCGGGTGCTCGGCCGGGCCGAGCCTGGGTCGCTGCAGCCCCACCAGGTGCTCGGCAACCGCCTGGCGACTTTCCTAGTCCGTTTGCTCTATCGGTACCGCTACACCGATCTGGGGCCTTTCCGGGCCATTCGCGCGGAGGCCTTCCACCGGCTGCAAATGCGCGACCGAAACTACGGCTGGACGGTCGAGATGCAGATCCGCGCGGTGCAGCAAGGCTTGCGGATTGTTGAGGTTCCGGTCTCCTACCGGCGGCGGATCGGGGTCAGCAAGGTGTCCGGAAACTGGAGGGCCAGCCTGCTGGCCGGGGCCAAGATCTTGTGGACGGTATTCCGGCTGGTACTGACCCGCCCGACAAATTGAGCTTTCCCTCCGGCTCAAAGTCTGTATATAATACGAGTGAGGCTATGGTCGGAGACAGTTCGGAGATCCTCCCCTGCCCGCGGTTGTTTGTACCGCACCCCAATCTCAGCGATGAGATCAACAGGAATATTGTGCAGTCGGAGGTTGAGGGGGGCGTCTACCTTCACGACCTGCCCAGCGACAGCGTTCTGGAAATCCAGACCCAGAACCGGTCCTACAAGGTCATCCATCGCGGACAGTGTCAGGCGCTGATCTCCGGACACCCCGAGTTTTGTCCCGAGCCGGTGATGGTTCGGATCGACGGCTCCAGTTGGGGAGGCTCCATGCTGAAGACGGCCTTCGTGGGGCGCGGGATGCACCTGGAGTTCAGCCACCCCAACTACCGCGGGCCTATCATCACCTCACGCATCCTGGAAATCCGCCAGGTGGCCTTCACCGAAGCGCAATTGTAACGCCTGCGGGGCTCTGTACGCCCCCGACCGTGAGCAGCACGGCAACCGCCGCTCCGATCTCGGCATCGTCCGGAATGCGCACGTTCACCTGCATGATTCCCACCACCATGCCAGGAGCCGCGCCGGCGTAGGTCACCTGGGCGTCAATGCCGCCGATCTTAACGCCGACATCCGCCACCGGCTTTGGCAGCACGCTCTGGATGACGGTTCCATCCGGGACGGCCGGCGCCACCATCCCTTCCCCGGTTGCGTAGAGCATCACCACCGATCCCCGGGTGGCCCGATTGGAGGAAGTGTTCAGAGTGTAGTCCTGATTGAGGATGGCGCCCGGCCCGCTGCCCGTGGAGTCGGCCGAGAACAAAGCGGGAGCGGTGTCCGCCACGGGAAGCGATACTGTGTTGGTGTCCTTGCCCAGGTAGTTGATCCGGAGCTGCGTGCTGGCCTTGCCCGCCATCCCATAGGGCGCGATGGCCGCCACCACGTTGGCCTGCGCATAGAGCAGCGGCGCCGCGATCCCGTCAAACAGGACGGCAGTTCTCGCCAGCGTGGTGTCGATCAGCGTGGGTGTCTTCAGGCGCAGGGACACCAGCTCCGCCGGCCCGATTCCGGCGCCATAAATCACTACGGCCTGGCCCGGAGTCACCGGGCCGGGCAGATAACTGGCCGCGCTGACCACCCCGGCGGACGTGATTTGATTCGGCACGCCGGCGTTCGGGTCGACCGTCAGCGCGGCATCCACCGAGCGAAGCCGCACCTCGCCGCCATCCGGATCCACTGCCGCGACGTTGGAAAACCTCAGCCGGTAGCTCCCGCGGGCGGCATTCGCCCGGATCTCGACAAACAGGTTGAGCAGGTCGGAGGAGCCGATGGCGGTGTTGTTCAGGCCCACGATCAGGAAGCGACGGAGGTTGGCGGCACGATTGGCCTGGTACAGGGACTTGCCGGCATCGCGCATCCCCTGTCCGGGCACAACGCTGAAGGTCAATACGGCGGGATCGAATTCCAGGTCGAACTGAACGCCGGCGATGGAAGATTGTTCGCTCGAAAACCGCACCGGGACAGGAAGGCTGGCGCCCGGCGGCGCGGCTAATGGACTGATGGAGATCTCCTGGGCCGCGGCGCCGAAAACCACCAGAATAGTCAGAACTCCGCCCCACCCGGATCGCATGATTCCCCCCGACTCTTCTCAGGATAGCACGCCGGCGGGCTGGGGAAACGCGCTGCTATTGATAGTTCCCACATCAACGGCGCGTGAGCTTGAGCCCGGATGATCCATCTTCCTGCCGTTGGTCGTTGACGATCTGCAAACGAGCTTCCTTCCCGCCGGCGAAAGTAACCCGGTA
>JACOSH010000070.1 GCA_016178945.1 Acidobacteriota bacterium | reverse complement strand
GGCGACCTGATCGATTACCTGTGGGACGACCCGCGCACCAAGAGCATCGTGATCTACATGGAGTCGATCTGCGACGCGCGCTCGTTTCTGTCGGCGGCGCGCGAGGTGGCGCTGGCCAAGCCCATCATCGTGATCAAGGCGGGGCGCACCGGCGCGGCGGCCCAGGCGGCCGCCTCGCACACCGGGGCGATGGCCGGCTCGGACGCGGTGCTGGAGGCGGCCTTCCGGCGCTGCGGCGTGCTGCGAGTCAACCGCATTTCCGACCTGTTCTACATGGCCGAAGTCCTGTCCAAGCAGCCGCGCCCGCGGGGGCCGCGCCTGACCATCCTCACCAACGCCGGGGGTCCGGGTGTGCTGGCCACCGACGCCCTGATCGCCGAAGGCGGCGAGCTGGCCGAACTCTCGGCCGAGACCCTGGAGAAGCTCAACCAAGTGCTGCCGCCGCATTGGTCCCATCACAACCCCATCGACATCCTGGGGGACGCCGGCCCGGAGCGATACTCCAAGGCGGTCGACATCGTGGCCCGGGATCCCAACAGCAACGGACTGCTGGTGATCCTGACGCCGCAGGGAATGACCAGCCCGGTCGAGATCGCGCAGCGGCTCACCCGCTACGCCAAGCTGGAGGGCAAGCCGATCCTGGCAAGCTGGATGGGAGGCACGGAAGTCTCCGCCGGGGAGGCCATTCTCAACCGCGCCAACATCCCGTCGTTCCCTTTCCCCGACACTGCCGCGCAGGCGTTTCAGTACATGTGGCGGTACAGCAAGAATCTGCGCTTCCTGTATGAGACGCCCACGCGCGCGGCCGACGCGGGCGATATCGATGCCGCGCGGGTGAACCGGATTCTGGAGGGGGCGCGGAGCGCGGGGCGCGCGATCCTGACCGAAGCCGAATCCAAGCAACTGCTGGCCGCCTACGGGATCCCGGTGGTGGAAACGCGCGTGGCCGCCAGCGAGGCGGAAGCCGTGCGCGCCGCCGGCGAGATCGGCTATCCGGTGGTCCTGAAGCTCTACTCCGAGACCATCACGCACAAGACCGACGTGGGCGGCGTGCGGCTGAATCTGGCGGACGAAAACGCGGTGCGCGCGGCCTGGCGCGGGATCGAGGAGTCGGTCGGCCAGAAGGCGGGGCCCGGCCATTTCCAGGGCGTCACCGTGCAGCCGATGATTCCCGCCGGAGGCTATGAGCTGATTCTGGGCTCGAGCCTCGATCCGCAGTTCGGGCCGGTGCTGCTGTTCGGCTCGGGCGGCCAACTGGTGGAGGTCTATCAGGACCGCTCGCTGGCGCTGCCGCCCCTGAACACGGTGCTGGCCCGGCGGATGATGGAGCGGACGCGCATCTTCCAGGCGCTGGGAGGCGTGCGCGGGCGCACGCCGGTGGATCTCCCGGCACTGGAACAACTGGTCGTGCGCTTCAGCCAGTTGGTGGTGGAGCAGCCCTGGATCAAGGAGATCGACATCAATCCGCTGGTGGCCTCGGCCGAGCGGCTGATCGCGCTCGACGCCCGCGTGATCCTGCATCCGGCGGACTTGAGCGAGGCGGCGCTGCCCCGGCCGGCGATCCGCCCCTATCCTTCTCAGTATGTCCGCGACTGGACCATGAAGGACGGCGGCGTGGTCGCCATCCGTCCCATCCGCCCCGAGGACGAGCCGCTGATGGTGCGCTTCCACGAGACCCTGTCGGAGCGCACCGTCTACTTCCGCTACTTCCACATGCTGAGCCTGAACCAGCGCGTGTCGCACGAGCGGTTGACGCGCATCTGCTTCATCGACTACGACCGGGAAATCGCGCTGGTGGCCTAGCGGCGCGACCCCCAGACCGGCCAGCCCGAGATCGCCGGAGTGGGACGCCTGAAGAAGCTGCGCGCCACCAACGACGCCGAGTTCGCCGTGATGGTGAGCGACCAGTACCAGGGCCGCGGCCTGGGCAAAGAGCTGGTGCTGCGGCTGGTCGAGGTGGGCCGCGCCGAAAAGCTCAGCCGGCTGGTGGGCGACATCCTGCCGGAGAACACGGCCATGCAGCGGACGGCGCGGGCGGCGGGGTTTCGGATGTGGCATGTGCCTTCGGAGGAAGTGGTGCGAGTGGAGAGAGAACTGTAACGCAAAAAGGCAAAAGGCAAAAGGAATTAGGAAAACACACCTAATCACTTTTGCCTTTTGATTTTTGCCTTTTGCCTTTTGCCTTTTTTCTTCTATACCGCAGCGCGTCCCGCCCAATGCCCAGCATTCTGGCCGCCAACGCCTGATTCCCGCCGGCCTTCTCCAAGGCCTGTGCGATCAGAGCCCGCTCCTGCTCTTCCAGAGACGGATGCGATTCGGCGATGGCGGCCGGCAGACTGGCTGGCGTGATCCAGTCCGATTCTTCCACCACCATGGCCCGCTCGAGGGCGTTGCGCAGCTCGCGCACGTTGCCCGGCCAGGGGTATTGCCGCAGCAGGTCGAGGGCATCCGGGGAAAGGCCGGGGATGTGGCGCTTATAGCGGACGTTCAACTGCTCCAGGAACAGCTCCACCAGGGGCGCCAGGTCTTCCAGGCGGTCGCGCAGCGAAGGGATCGTCACCTGGATCACGTTGAGGCGATAGTAGAGGTCCCGGCGAAACTTCCCCTGCTCGACGAGCGCGCGCAGATCGCGGTTGGTGGCCGCCACCACCCGGACATCCACTTGAATATCGTCGACCCCGCCCAGGTGACGGAAACATTGGCCTTCCAGCACCTGCAGGAGCTTGGCCTGCACGGTGAGCGGCGTCTCGCCGACCTCATCGAGAAACAGCGTGCCGCCATCGGCCAACTCGAACAGACCGGGCTTTCTGGCGCTTGCATCGGTGAAGGCGCCGGCCTCGTATCCGAACAATTCGCTTTCGAGCAGGGTCGCGGGGATGGAGGCGCAGTTGACGGCCAGGAAGGGTCCGGCCTGGCGCGGGCTTCGCGCGTGGAGGCTGCGCGCGGCCACATCCTTGCCCACGCCGCTCTCTCCTTCCAGCAGAATGATGGACGCCTCGCTCAAAGCCGCCCGGTCGAGAAACTCGCGCACCGCTTGCATGGCCGGCGATGCGGCGACCAAGTCGCGGCTGCCGCGTGGCGCCGCTTGCGCGACGGTGTCGATGATGGCCATGGCGCCTTCCGGAAGGGTGTGGGTGCGGATCACCACCATCTTGCCGGGCCCATCCGGCTGGTGCTGGCGCACCATCGCGGGCGACGGCCGGGCCTCCCGCAGCCCCACCGGCAACCCGCAATGCGGATCGCAAGCCGGGCAATGGAATACGGTCTGGCAGGGCTCCCCGACGGCATCGACGGCCGCCGGTCCCAGCAGTTTTCCGGCCGCATCGTTGCAGCCGGTGATCGTCAGGCTCTGATCGTACAGAATGATCGGCGTAGCCAGCCGGTGAAAGACTTGCCTCAGGTCCACGCTATCAGTGTAGCAGTCGCTTCACCGGCGGGTCTCGCAGGATGGCGTTCATCGCCGAGGCGAGGCGGGGATTCGTGCCCTAACTGAGTCCAGAGCCTGCCGGGCTTCGAGGAAGTCGGATTTCCGAGCAAGGGCCGCCTGGAAATCCGCTGACGCCTCGCGATAGCGGCCTTGGCGTTCGTGTAGCTGACCGCGGTCTAGAAAAGGCCGCGGATCGGACGGATTGAGCTGGATCGACTGGTTGTAGTCGACCATGGCTTCTTCGTAGTGCCTCAGGCCGAAGTGGGCTTTAGCTCGCCGCCAGTAAAACAACGCATTCTGCGGCTCCTGCTCAATAGCCCAGGTGAAATCTTGGACCGCCAGCTCGTATTTCGCCAAGGCCTGATAGACGAGGCCGCGGTTTAGATAGGCTGCGGCAAAGTTCGGGTCGAGTTGGATCGCCATGCTGAATCGGTCCACGGCCTGGGCGTTTCGACGCAAGCACATACATGCAACGCCGGTAGCGTTGTGAGCGAATGGGTTCTCGGCGGACTGCCGCAGGGACTGCTCAAACAGGGAGAAAGCTTCTTCACAGCGCCCTTGGTGGTAAAGGAGCTTGCCCCGCTCCAAGAGTTTCTCCGTGCCTCGGCTGGCGTCCGCGCCAGCTTCGCGGGCTGCCCGGACGGCCACCGGCGGCGAGCGGAAATAGAAGTCCCCGATTACTTGATCGTGAACGAACGGCAATTGGCTCCGGCTGGAGGCCTCGTACACGGCATCCCGGACCTGGCGGAAAATCTGAGACAACGGAGTTGTGCGCCGGAGAGCCTCCAGGAGATGCTTGGTGAACAGACCATTTCGTTCCGTGGGATTGTCAGCCGCTACTTGACCCGGACTCGCGGCAAACGCAAGGTAGGAACCCAGACCCGCCTCGACAGGCGCCAACCCCAATACGAGATCACGGGTGTGCCTGAGCGGGTTGTTGCGGCAGGCGTCCATGATGAGAATGCTCAGCGCCGCCGGGGAGCGTTCCAGCATCTCTTTGACCCCATCGAACCGGAAGCAGGCCCTTTTCACCTCTGGCTCAGTCCTCCCGGAAAAGTCTACCGGCACAAGCAGATTCTCGGAATCGATCTGCAGTCCATGCCCGGAATAGTAGAAAAGAGCCACATCTCCTTCTCTGAGTTTCCTCGTGAAGGACTGTGTGACGTCGTTCATTTCCTTTAGCGACGCGTCTCGGACCAAGTCGACTTGAAAGCCCAGGGGCTCCAGGGCCGCTTTCATGTCGATTGCATCGTTTACCGGATTGACGAGCGGTTGCTTGAGATAACTCTTGTTTCCGATGACAAGAGCAAGCCTCTTCCCGCCGCCAGACTCCAAGACCAGATCCTTGCGTACCTCTGTGATCTGGGCTCTGAGGCTACCTATCGCCAGCCCTAACAAGGCTGTTCCCAACAACAGGACAGGCTGCATAGTGGTTGCCTCTTTCATATCACTTCCGGTGGTCCTGGAAAATCACGAGGGATGTGGCGCTCCGGCGCTCATCAACGCACATCGGCGACTGCAAACAGCGCGATCGGGTCCTGAGGAGTTTGGGCGCTGGCGACTGGCAGCCGAAAGCGGGGGTTTTGGCGGCCGCCCGTCTCCTCCCGCACTTTCTCCGTGACAAAGCGAAAAACTTCGGCGGCGGTCAAAACGCGATCCAAGTTCACGTCCGCCCCGCCCGAAATCGCTTCCCCAAGCCATCGGGAAAACACGCCCCTGAGGCGCCCGCCCGTTTCCCGCTGCTGGGATACTTCGTCCGTGGCGCCGGAAACCAGCACCGATCTCCCTGCCTGGCCAGAAAAGAGGTTCAGAACGTGATTGTTGACCATGCTCTTACCCGGGTACTTCCAGGGCGCGTTCAGCTCGTGGCCCACGTCGAACACCAAGAGCGTCTGATTGGAACGAATGGCGCGATTGAGCAGCATCTCGAGGTCAGTAAAGCTAACCGCCGTGGAATCGAGCATGCTCAATCGGGTTCCGAAACAGGCCAGGAAGAGCTTCTCCGACTTTCCAGGACGCGGATCGTGCAGCGCGTGAGCGCTGATATGAATCAGCAGAAGGTCCTCAGCCCGCGCCTTGGCCACAAAGTCATAGAAAGCCACCCGAACCTGCTCCAAGGTCGCCTTCTCATCCACCAGAAGCCTAACGTTCTCCTTCGGGAAACCCGCTCGCGTTTCCAGTTGGGCGGCAAAATCCGCCGCATCGGCGGCTGCCGAGAATAGCGCGGGTGGGGCGTCAGGCCCGCTGCCATATCGCGAGATTCCAATTACCAGAGCGTAACGCTGCCCCGCGAAACGTACTTTTGACGGCTGAGCACTCTGGAGGATAACAGGGATCATGACCTTTCGGCGGTTTCCTTTCCGGTCCACCGCCTCCAGAGTCAGCTCTCTAATGCTCTTGTCAACGACGATGGTCCGGGAGAACGAAACGGTGGCGCGAGGGGTAGTCTCAAGAAACGCTCCTCCGTTCAGGCTCGTGGCGACTCCCGCCCCGGCAGCGGAAAGAGTCCCCTTAATCGGAACCGAAAGATGAGTCTGGCCGAGCCGGATCACGGGCGGGGTGCGAGGCTCGTCAAACGTGAAGTCCGGCGGAACACCTCTCGGGTCGTCGGGAGAGATGGTGCCCGAGTAAGCGAAGAAAACATTCTCGCGCTCGCTGACACGCAACACCCAGTTTTGATAGTAGCGACGACCGCGCTTGTCCTCGGCCAGCACCTCGATCGTGTTTTCTTTCGGATCGAACAACTCGTCGGGGCGCTTACGCAGTGCCGTCGGGTCCATTACCAGCATGGTTCCCTTTTCCACGCCGGTAGCTTCCAGAACATTTCCCATGCCCTTGCCGTTGATCCACACTCGAATCGTACCGGTCGAGATATTTCGCTCCTGGGCCTGCAAGACCAAGATGCTGAGACGTTGGATGGGACGATTGGGCAGTTCAATGAGCGCGTCTTTCCCTTCAAAAGGCGATTCAAAGAAATCCGGGAGGAAGAGCTGAAAATGCCGAGGGGGCTCTTCCCCCGGAATCCCATAGGCCACCATTCCAACTGCTGCTAGAATCCGGGCAAGGTGGGGCATCACTTTCTCTTCTTGGATCTAACCGGCAGTGGCGGTACCGGCGCCAGAACGGGGGCCGCAGTTTTGACGATCGGTGGTTCACTCTGCTGCGGTATTTCGCCTGTCCGGCGAATGTCCGGCTGCGCTGCGAGCGGGGAGGGGTCGACGCGGTCGCGGGGGTCGGTCTCTTGGGAAAAGAAAGCGTTCAGCTCTTTATACGCCGGAAGATCCTTGACCTCCGGCACCCTGGGCCGCCACCCTGTATCACCGTAAAGCGTCATGTACTCGTAGATTGAGTCGAGGTTGGGCGGGAACGCGCGCATCACACTATTCTCCGCGAGCCATCGGGCGTGCCCGGTTACATAGGTGTCGATCTCGTCGGCAATCTGCTTCTTGTCGTACGTTTTCTCCCGGGCAAGCATCAAGGCCAGGTGCAGGTGTGAACCGAAGTTCTGCTGGCGCGTGTCATGCCTGGTCGCCTTGTAAAAGGACTCTCGCGCGAGTCGCTGGTCCTCGTCGTTGCGGCCAACCAGCTTCAAGACCTTTCCATAGAAGTAGTGAGCAGCCGGATCGTTGTCTCTGATAGCAACCGCCTCGGCGAGGTTTGTTCGGGCCAACTCGAACATGTCGTGGTAGTAGGCCATGATTCCGTTGTCCCGCTTCAGCTCGGCCATCAGATTTCGATGCTCGGCGCTGTTGGCCAAGAAACCCTTCTTGAGTTGAAGCTCGATCTCCGCCTTGTAGGCATTCTCGATCAAATCCTTGACCTTCTCGGTTCGCTGTTTGATTCGCCGGCGACTGCCTAAGAAGCCCAACCCGACGCGGGCATCGCGCGCGGCCGCCTTCTCCATGGCGAGGTAGAGATTCGGCACTTCCCGCACATCGTACGATCCGTTGAGCAGGGCCTTAAAGGCAGATGCGTCAGCGGTGTCCTCGGCCGCTCGATCCCACTTGACAACCAGCGGCCGGTTGGCGATCAGGCCGCCGATTAGTCCCCCCGCGAATCCGGCGGCCGCGCCCGCCGTAGCCGCTTGAACGCTCTGCCCGATGGCGCCACCCACGGCCGCGCCGGCAATCGCGCCGACGAGCCCGATCCGCGCAGCTTTCTTAGTTTGCGCCTCGGCGTATTCTTTTGAGCCCTCCCTGACCATGATCTCTTCCTTCCAATGCTCCAGATTCACGTGAGCCATCTCGTGCGCAAGAACGTAGGCCAACTGCGCTTCGGTTTCCAACAGCGAGATCAGGCCAGTCGAGACATAGATCGTTCCGGTCGCCAGAGTTTCAGCCACCGGGGTCGGATCCGGGAGGACTTTGAACGCGTAGGCCCTTTCCGAATCGGGGGGCACCAGCCGCTGGCCAATGCGGTTAATATGATCCTGCACGAGCAGGTTGTCGTACAAGCCTTCGTGCCGGCGCCAACTGTCTTCGCGGACAGAGACGATTCTGGAAGACCGGCTTGTATTCTTGGCGAAGGCGATCAGGCTGTGACGGCGCATGAGTTCGTCAAATTCATGGTCGACGCGGTCGCGAAACTCCTGGTCGGTCTGATACTTGTTAAGGGAGAAGTCCTTCAGCTTCTCGTACTTTCCAAGATTCTTCTCATCCGCCTTGCGGTCCTTTTCTAGCTGCGCCGCTTCAACCTCCTTCGGGTTCTTCTTACCGAAAAGGGGAAGGGGGGTAAGGCACAACAGACTTAACACTAGCGCGCTCGCGAACGAACGACGGGCGTCCTGTATCGGCATGGTTGTCTCCTTCACGAACAAGCCACGAGTAGTTGGAAATAGGTCAGTCCGCCCCAGCCATGGTCCGTTCGTGGCGTGACCGGAATGGTCTCGGGCGGCTTCCTCCCTGTTGTCGACAGATTCACGACTACTTCACATTTAAGTATTTCTTCGAAAGCAAGAGGATCAATTCACTATCCGTGCGATCCCAAGTACGAGGCGCCATCTGGTAATTCCGAGACTTGGTCTTGATGATGAATGTGCCGCTCCGGTCGTCGATCGCCGGCAAGATGGACCGGATCTCATCTCTCATCGAATCGAACGAGTGATCCCTGGTCTTGTCCTTCGCCTCGCCGACGAAGGCGAGGTGTCCAGGAGAAATAGAGAGGGTTCCCGAACAGTAGTTATTGAGCCCTCTTCCTTGCAGCCAGGTGAGCTTTTCGTGCGAGTGATGCACAACGAAAGATGCCTTGCCCCCGGCTGCAATCGAAAGCTCCATAAGTTGAAGAACCTTCTTGGAGACTCCGCTGGGGCGTTCCGTCCCGTTAAGGTACGCGAGAGCGAGGTACTCCGCGACGGACGGATCTGACCGATCTTGCTCCCACACCTCTTCAAAGTTCGCCGCGGCCTTGTCGTACCTGCCGTTCTTGAGATGCTGGAGACCGGTGCGCTTAGCTTCTTCAAAACGCCCCGCTTGCTGAGCGGGATAACCAGGCACGAACAGGACCGCAATGACAATTGACCACGAACTCAGTGTGGCAGTCACAGAGCACCTAACTGGGCGCTAGTAGTACTAGTCGCCTCGTATTGCAAGGGTATTCCGGGCGCTGTAGCGCCGAACTGAAAGTAGTCTAAACCTGCCTTAGTTGGATTGCAAGCACTTTTGTAATCCTGATACATAAAATCATCGGTGCACGCAGCGGCCTGTTTCTGATTCCTGATGCAGCACCGTGGTGATTGGAGACAACCTCCGGCGCCCGGCGAATTCGGAACGAGCCCCCCGGTGCGGTACAATAGGAACAGGCATTTGCCCGCCCGCAGCGACCCGTGAACCCACACTTTCGCAACATCGCCATCATCGCGCACGTGGACCATGGCAAGACCACCCTGGTCGACGCCATGCTCAAGCAGAGCGGTATCTTCCGCGAGAACGAAACCGTGGCCGATCGCGTCATGGACTCCAACGAGCTGGAGCGGGAGCGCGGCATCACCATCCTGGCCAAGACCACCGGGGTGCGCTACGGGGACATCAAGATCAACATCGTCGATACGCCCGGCCACAGCGACTTCGGCGGCGAGGTCGAGCGCGCGCTGAAGATCGTCGACGGCGTCATGCTGCTGGTCGACGCCAGCGAAGGCCCGCTGCCCCAAACCCGCTACGTGCTGGTGAAGGCGCTGGAAGCCAAGCTGCCCCCCATCGTGGTCATCAACAAGATCGACCGCTCCGACGCCCGCATCCAGGAGGTGCTCAACGAAGTCTACGACTTGTTCATCGACCTGGACGCCCACGAGGACCAGCTCGACTTCCCCATCCTCTACACCAATGCCAGGGCCGGCACCGCCACCGATTCGCTCGACACGCCCGGCGAGAACCTGCGCCCGCTCTTCGAGGCCATCGCCAAGCACATCCCGCCGCCTTCGGGCGATCCCGCGGGCGTGCTGCAAATGCTGGTGGCCAACCTGGACTATTCGGACTACCTTGGACGGTTGGCCATCGGGCGCGTCTTCTCCGGCACGCTCAACTATGGCGACGACGTGGCCATCGCCAAGCTGGATGGATCCTTCCACAAGACCCGCATCACCAAGCTGTACTCGTTTGAAGGCCTGAAGCGCGTCGACGAAACCGTGGGGCGCGCCGGCGATATCCTGGCCATCGCGGGAGTCGAGGGCATCACGATCGGCGAGACCGTCACCAACGCCGAGACCCCGCGGGCGCTCGCCCATATTCAGATCGATGAGCCCACCATCGCCATGACCTTCACGATCAACACCTCGCCGTTCGCCGGGCGCGAGGGGCAGTATGTCACCAGCCGCAATCTGCGCGACCGCCTGGACAAGGAGCTGCTCACCAATGTCTCGATCCGGGTGGAAGAGGCGGGCGGGCCGGACGCGTTCAAGGTGATGGGCCGCGGCGAATTGCAACTGGCGATCCTGATCGAGATGATGCGCCGGGAGGGCTACGAGCTGATGGCCGGCAAGCCCGAAATCCTCACCCGCACCATCGACCACAAGCTGCACGAGCCGCTGGAGCTGCTGGTGATCGACTGCCCGGAAGCCTACCTGGGCGTGGTGATCGAGAAGCTGGGCGCCCGCAAGGGCAAGATGACCAAGATGATCAACCACGGCTCGGGACGCGTGCGGCTGGAGTTCCACGTGCCTTCGCGCGGGTTGATCGGGCTGCGCAGCGAGATCCTTACCGATACGCGGGGCACCGCCATCCTGAATTCGCTGTTCCACGGCTACATCGAGTGGCAGGGGGAGATCCGCAGCCGGCCGACCGGCTCGCTGGTGGCCGACCGGGCGGGCAAGGCCACCGGACATGCGATTTTCAACCTGCAAGAGCGGGGCGAGATGTTCGTCGCGCCGGGGACGGAGGTCTATGAGGGCATGGTGGTGGGCGAAAACGCGCGGGATGCCGACCTGAACGTCAACATCGTCAAGGAGAAGAAGCTTACCAACATGCGCGCTTCGACGGCGGATGAAGCTATCCGGCTGGTGCCGCCGCGCATCCTGAACCTGGAGCAGGCCATCGAGTTCATCCGCGACGACGAATATGTCGAGGTGACCCCCCAATCCATCCGGCTGCGAAAAAAGGTGCTGAAGGCCAACCAGCGCTGACAGGGCGTCAGCATCCGCTGGCATGCCGGGGATCCCAAGTGGCTGAAAACTTTACTGGAAGCGTGTGGGCCTCGGCCTGCTCTCCCGAAAGCATGACCGCCACCTTCCAGAATGCCCAGAGAGTCCAGACCAGCCTGCTGGCCCCGCTGGAGAAGCGAATCCTGCTCTGGCTCGCCCGGCGCCTTCCGGGCTGGGTCAACTCCGACCACCTGACCGCGCTCGGCCTGGCGGCCCTGTTCGCCGCCGGGCTCAGCTACTGGTACGCGCGCTGGAACCGGCTGGGCTTGTGGCTGGTGATCGGCTGCCTGGCCCTGAACTGGTTCGGCGATTCGCTCGACGGCACGGTGGCCAGGGTCCGCAACCGGCAGCGCCCGCGCTACGGCTTCTACGTCGACCACATGGTGGACTGCTTCGGCGCGCTGTTCCTGTTCGGCGGCCTGGCCCTGAGCGGCTACATGAGCCCCGGCGTAGCGATCGGCCTGCTGGTGGCCTATCTGTTTCTGTCCATCGAGGTCTACCTGACCACGTACACCTTGGGAGCCTTCCAGATCTCCTTCTGGAAGTTCAGCCCGACCGAGTTGCGTATCCTGCTGGCTCTGGGCAATCTCAAGCTGCTCCACGACCCTACAGCGACCCTATTCGAACACCGTTACCTGTTGTTCGATGTGGGAGGCATCGTGGGCATCGCCGGAATGGCACTGGTGCTGCTGGAGGCCGTGGTACGGCATACTAGGGCTCTGTACCAAGGCGAGCGGTTGGAGTGATGGGTGATATCATGCCTGCATGATTTCCCCACTAGCCGGCCGGACGGCGCTGGTGACCGGCGCCTCGCGAGGCATCGGGCGAGCCATCGCCTTGCGGCTGGCGCGGGATGGGGCGCCGGTGGCAGTCAACTACCGCGAGCAGACCGCGCAAGCGGAAGCCGTGGCGGCGGAGATCCGCGCCGGCGGCGGGCGGGCGCTGGCCGTGAAAGCCGATGTGGCCGACGCGGCCCAGGTGCGCGGCATGGTGGAGCGCGTGGCGGGCGAGCTGGGACCCGTCGAGTTGCTGATCAACAACGCCGCCGTGTTCCGGCGCGGCGATCTGGCGGATTTCGACTTCTCCCAAATGGACGGCATGCGCCGGGTGAACGTCGACGGCCTGGTCAACTGCACGCGCGCGGTGGTGGACGGCATGAAGGCGCGCGGCTTCGGCCGCATCGTGAATCTGACCTCGATCGCGGCCCTGGGAACGGCCATGGCCGGGACCACCTTCTATGCGGCCACCAAGGCAGCCGTCGCGGTGATGACGCGGCGCTTCGCGCTGGACCTGGGACCGTTTGGGATCACGGTGAACGCCGTTGCCCCGGGATTCATTCTCACCGGCATGGTGGCGGCGGACCGCACCTCGGACGAGGTGCAGACGCTGATCGAGGAGATCGGAGGCAAGTCCATGATGCGGCGCGTGGGTATGCCGGAGGACATCGCGCACGCCGTGGCCTTCCTGCTCGATCCGGGCTCCAGCTTTGTGACCGGCCAGGTCCTGACCGTGGATGGCGGGCGGCTGGACTATATCGGCCATCCGTGACAGCCGCTCACGGCTCGATCCGCAGGCACCTCTTGCGCCCGCAGGCGACGATGTGGCCCTGGTACTTGGAGCGGCCGTTGACCAGCAGCCGGATGGGCCGGCTGGCCGGGTAGTCGAACGTCAGGACGTCGCCGATCTTCAGATTCAGCAGGTCCTGGACATCCAGCATGGGTCCCTGGAGCCGCGCGTCCAGGCGCAGGTGAGCGCCCTTGACCAGGTTCAGGATGCGCCGCTGCTCGGCTTCGGTGGAATCGCTCTTGCGCACCGACCACTGCTGGTCGAACCGGTGGCGGAGCATCTTGACGATGATGGAAGGCATGCCGATGTTCATCATGCCGGTGTTGTCGCCGACGCGAATCTCCAGGCCGATCGACACCACCGCTTCGTTGGGCGACAACATCTGCAATAGCTGGGGTTCGGTCTCCCGTCCCTCCACGCTGAAAGCGATGTTGGACACGCCTTGCCAGGCGACCTTCAAATCGTGCAGGATAATCCGGAACAACGCGTCCAGGATGCTCTGCTCGATTTCGGTCGGCTCGCGCGTGATGCGGGCGCCCTTGCCGCTGCCGCCCAGCAGCATCTCCAGGAGCGGAAAAACCAGCGACGGGTTCAGCTCCAGAACGGCGTTTCCATCGAAGGGCTTCATCCCAAGCGAGACCATGCAGGTCGGCGAGGGCAGGCACTGCGTGAACTCGGCGAAGGAGAGCTGTTCCACCGAGACCAGGTTGGCCGCCACGTAGGCGCGCAGGTAGGCCGACAGGCTGGAGGCCAGGTTGCGCGCGAAGTTGTCGTGCAGCAGGTGGATGGCGCGAAGCTGGTCCTTGGCAATGCGGTCCGGACGGCGGAAGTCGTAGGTGACGGCCTTCTTGGCGGCCTCTCCGTCGGCCGATTGCGGCTTGCGGAAGACCTGGTCCATTTCGTCGCTGGACAGGCGGCGGCTCATGAGAGAGAGATCGGGGGAAAAGGAGGCGGGGGATAGGTGTTAGGTGTTAGGTGCTAGTGCTAGGGGTCAGGTGCTAGGGGTCAGGGGATAGGGGCCCTATTGCCAGTATTGCCATTGATCTTTGGTGAGTACCCAGGCTGACAGGCACGCGTTGGTGACCCCGTGCGCCAGAATGCAGTTGGCGAGGTTCTTGGTGCGGATCATCCACGCGTTGTAGAGACAGCCGGCGGCCAGGCCCACCTCCCAGTAGGGGCCGTGCTCGGAGGCGAACAGCAGGCTGCCCATCCAGAAGGAGAATGCCGTGTAGGCGCCCAGGGGAACTTTGAGAAAGTCGCGGGAGTCGATCAGCCAGCGGGACAGCCAGCCGCGCCAGAACAGCTCTTCCAGAACCGGCACCATGATCGCGCAGCCAAAGGTCCGGAAGATCAGGAACGGCAGGTTGCCTTTCAGCGCGTCCGAGGCCGTGCTGCGCGCTTCGCCTAGCACGGAGTTGTGGAACAGCCAGTGCGCGCGATAGCCGGGCCAGAACGTATCCGGTCCGATCCAGATCGCAAAGACGGCCGCGCCCAGCAGGACGCTGCCGAGCGGGTTGGCGGGCCGCATGTCGAGCACGCGGCGCGAGAAGACCCAGAGGATGGCCGACACCACGACGACCCGGATCGGATAGGCGACCTCGGGTCCAAGGGGAATATGCGGCTGCGCGGCCAGGAAGACCAGGAAAGCGGCGAAAGGCGCGACGTAAGCGGTCACTTGGCGCCTTTGATCCAGTCCAGGATGGTCTGATACTGGGGCGACCCCTTGTCCCAGCGGACGCCGCCGCCGTGGGAGAGCTGCTTGGACCCGGCGATGCCTTCGCTCTCGGCGCTGGAAACCGGCTTGCGCAGCAGGAGGCTGTCTTCCGGATCGTTCCGGTCGACGACATTCAGGATGGTCGAGTAGGTGCCGTCGAAAAGGGTGTGCGTGGCGTGGCAGTGGACGCAGGCGTAGCCGTCCTTGCCGCGCGTTTCGAGGATGGGCTGGACGTAGCCGCGGAAGTAGGCTTCGTCGGGCCGTCCGTACTTGGTCGCGGGCCGCGTCGCGGTTCGGGCGGGCCGGCTGGAGGCCGCCGATACGGGGACGACCAGCTTCTGGGTGGGGCCGGTGGGACCGGCTTCGTCGTTGACGCCCGGGAACCGGACTTCGCGCACCAGCGGAGCGGCGCGCGAGGCCAGGCGGCGCATCTCGTCGTCCTGCGAGCTGAGCAAGGGCAGCAGGGCGCGAGCCAGGCGCTCGTTGCTTTCTCCGAAGAAAACGATGGGCTCGACATCGTTGCCGATGCGGCTGTAGACGAGCGGCGCGGCGCGCGTCAGGTCGGCGTTCAGGTCGTAGACGTCGCCGCGGCGCAGCTCGAAGTCGGCCAGTCCGGCCAGCAGGGTCTTGCGCTGGAGATCCGAACCCTTCTCCAGAACGTCGGCGAACTTGCGGGCCAGGCGCGCCTCGACGGCCAGACGGCCCTGGATGGCGCGCTTGCGATCCTCGGGTCTGGCCAGCAGCGGGATCCAGTTGTTGTAGAAGTAGCGGATGTTCTCGTCGGCGAGGTTGTAGACGCCCTCGCGCAGATTGCGCTCCACCCAGGGATGCTGGGGCTTGGCCATGGCGGCCAGGAAAGCGTCCTCGATCAACTCCTTGGAGCCCTCGTCGCCGGTCCAGAACCAGTATTGCCACAGGCCTTTGAGCGCCTGCATCTGAACAGTGGGGATGGGGTCCCCGGCCAGCCGGGCGAGCCATTTGGCGTAAGACGGGCGCAACGCCAGGCCGGAAGCGTGGGTGGCAAACACGCGCGTGGCGCCCCAGCGGACGCGGTCGGTTCCTTCCAGCGCCGCCAGGAGCGGGCCGAGCAGCCCGGTGTCGTTGCGGCTGTAGTGCTGGCGGGTGGCCCAGGCGGCGGTGCGCTGCACCAGCTTGCTGGGGTCGCCCAGCCCGGGCGAGTAGAGGGCCACATACTTCTCCGGCGCCACGCGGCCCAGCGCCTCGATGGCCTGCTGCCGGACGAGGGTTTCGTTGGAACGGGCGCACTCGATGAGCTGCTCGACCACTTCATTGGAAGGCCGGTCCCAGAGGTTGTCCAACTGGGTGAGCAGCTCGGCCGGATCGCTGGACAACCTGGCCGGCGAAGCCGTGTTCCACCCTTTCTCGCGCCTCGGCTCGGGGAAGTAGGAGCTGAGCGCCAGCACCGCCATCTGGGTCTCGCGGAACGGAGTGCGGAAGTTCTCAAAGGATTGCAGCGGATCCATCCACCCGCCGAAGGGCTGCTGCCGCTTCAGCAGATACTCGATGGCCCGGGCGACGCCGGGGTGATCCTTGGGGACGCCGGCGGCCTGCAAAGCCCACAGCGCGTGTCCGGTCTGAAACTCGACCTCGGCCTGGTCCGGCTCGAACCGCATCGACCACTGGCCGCTGGGCCGCTGCAGCGAGAGGATGCGCCCGGCATTGCGCCGGATCTTCTCCGCGTGGCGTGCGCGGTCGATATCGGCCAGGGCCAGGGTCTGGTAGCAGAGATCTACCAGGTTCTTGGTCGCGTCCTGGTCGAGGAGCGCCGCGATGCGCGGATCCTGAGTGACCTTCCAGGAGTACCAGGCGACCTCGTAGGCGCTCACCAGCGGGGTGTTGCCATTGGTCTCGTCGGGCGGCAGCTTGTCGCGGTCCTTGTAGTAGAGCTTCAGATACTCGGCCACGCCCTGATGAAAGCGGTCGCGGCGGTGGCCGGAAATCTCGGTCTCAAACAGGTCCAGCAGCACCGACATGCGGCTCAGCACATTGGCCGAGGCCGAGATCACCCGGGCCCACACCGCGCCTTCCCGCTCGAAGCCGTAGAACGGCCGGGGATTGTTGTAGAAACGCTCGGACAGGAACTGCAACTGCTGGCGCTGGACCACTGGGTAGCCGCTGCGCGCGGCGTACAGGGCGGCGCGCTGGGTGAAGTGGGTGGGATGGCAGGCCACGCACAGCGAGGTCTCCTGATGCACGTTGGCGACGCGGTCGAAGACGCCGCCGCGGCGGGGCGTGTTGGCGTGCCAGGAATCGCCCGCCCCCAGCAGGAAATCGAGCGCCGCGCGGACCGCGCGGCGCGGATCGCCGTAGGGCGGCGGATCGTACACGCGGGTGCGGAGCTTGTATTCGGGATGGGCGGCGCGCACGCGGATGTAGTAGTCCCCTGGGTCCTTGAGGATTCGAGTGGTGAACTTGTTGCCGGGCAGGGCCTGGACTTCGTGCGGCAGGGTCACCGGGTCCTCGCCGTCGTTGAAGGCCACGGGCTTTCCGTCGATGACGCGATAGACGGAAACATCCACGGGGATGTTGTCGCGCTCCATCAGGTCGATCTGGAAGAAGACCAGTTTGGGCGGGCCGTCGAAGGAGAAGCGGAACCAATCGATGCCCTGTTCCCCGTCGAGGCTCTCTTTGGGACGCGTGCCGGGCAGCGGGGTATACGGGGTGTCATCGGCGGAGGCGAAAACGGTGGCGCCGAGCGCGATCGGATTGGCGTCCTGCCAGCGGTTGTTGGGCTCGCGCTCGATGATTCCGGCCGCGGGCAAGCGGTTGATCTGGAGCGAGAAGACGCCCTGGACCGCACGGTTCAGCTCCATGCGGATCTGGGCCGGCCCTGGGCGGCGGACCTGGAAGGCGGCGTAGAGATCGGGATCTCCCAGGTGAAGCGTCTTCGAAACCAGCGGATCGCCGCCCTGCTCGAGGCGCACGGCGAGGCGGCTATCGGCGTCGAAAGCGCGCGGCGAATCGACCGAGAACAGGAAGCTGTAGACCTCGGCGGCCTTCACCGGCGGGAGCGTCACGGTCTGGGTGCGCAGGGGTCCGGACTTGCGCACCACCACGGGGACCGCGTGGGCCAGGGCGGCGATCAGCATCAGCGGAACGAAGCGCATCAATCCCAGTATGTCTCTCCCCGCGCCAGATTGGCCTTGACCACTTCCTTGTTGAGCTCGAAGCCGAGGCCGGGCTTGCGCGAGACTTCCATGTAACCGTCCTTGACGACGGGGCCGTCGTGAAGGATGACGTCGTCCATCCAGTTGCCTCGTCCGATGAGCGTTTCCGAGGCCAGGAAGTCGCGGACGGCGGCGGCCCACTGGATGGTGGCCATATTGCAAACGATACTGCCCGTGTTGTGGGCGCACATGGGCAGCAGGAAGGTATCGGCGAGGTCGGCGATCTTCTTGGATTCCAGCAGGCCGCCGGTGTTGCGCACGTCGAGCTGCACGATGTCGCAGCCGTGATGGATGATGAAGTCCTTGAAGCCCTGGCGGCGGGCGAGGTTTTCGCCAATCAGGATGGGCACCTTGGAGGCGGCGCGGAGCTTGGGCCAGGCCTCGGAGTAATCGGGCGGCATGGCGTCTTCGAGCCACAGCGGCTTGACCGGCTCGACGGCTTCGGCGAGCTGGACGGCGGTGCGCAGATCGTACTCCCAGTGGCAGTGCACGATGAGGTCGTAGTCCCAGCCGATGGCGTCGCGGCAGTTCTCGAAGCCCTGGCGGATGTCGCGCAATTCGCGCGAGGTGAGGATGCGGTTGGAGGGGTCGCGCGCGCGATCGATGGGAGGCTTGCCTCGGGGGAAGCCGAACTTGAACGCGGTCCAGCCGGCGGGGTGGCTTTTCATGCGGTCGGCCCATTCCCGGCAGCTATCCCGGCTGAGCATGTCGCGAGGGCCTTCGTCGTGATACATGCGGACGCGGTCGCGGAAGCGCCCGCCCAGCAGGGTCGAGACCGGGACGCCCAGGATCTTGCCGGCCAGATCCCAGAGGGCGATCTCGATGGCGCTGACGGCGCGCAGCAGCATGTGAGCCGAGCCGTCGGTGCGGGTTCCCAGTCCCGTGTAGAGCGCGTCGATTTCCAGCGGGTCCTTGCCGATGAAATACGAGCGCAGCTCCAGCACGCCCTCTTTGATGCCCACGCCGGGACTGCCGTAGCCCTCGCCGATGCCGTACACGCCGGAGTCGGTGAGGACCTTGACCAGCGTGTAGGTGCGCGGTCCTTGCAGCATCATGACCCGGATGGCAGTGATCCGGACGCGCCCGCGCTCGGGCGCCGCCAGGGCCCGGAAGGCCGGTTGAGCGCCCAGTCCGAACAGCAGGTTGCGGCGGGTGAGTCGGGTCACGGTTTCCAAGCCAGTCTACTACATCGAGAGGTTTTTCCCGAAATCGGGTTAGAATTCTTTAGGAGGGCCATGACGTTCACACCCATCCTGCTGCTTTTGGCCGCCTCAGCCGCGGAGATTCCCAAAGGCGCTCACGTGCTGCTGCGGATGGCCAACTCCATCAGCACGCGAACGGCGCGAGAGGGAGATTACGTGTACCTGCGGACGGCCACGCCCATCGTCGTGAACGGCCGGATTGAGGCGCCGGAGGGCTCCTACGTGCAGGGCGTCGTGGCCCACAACAGGCGGAGCGGCCGGGTGGCCGGCCGGGCGCAGTTGGGCATCCGGCTGGAGACGATGACGCTTCCCAGCGGGAAGGTGTTCAAGTTCTCTCCACACTTGAGCTCGCTCGATTCGACCGATTCGGATCAGAAGCTGGACCGGGAAGAGAACCGGATCAAGCAGGGCTCCTC
This sequence comes from Acidobacteriota bacterium, assembly GCA_016178945.1. GTDB lineage: Bacteria > Acidobacteriota > Terriglobia > Bryobacterales > Bryobacteraceae > JACOSH01. Next base: position 22,867 of record JACOSH010000070.1, on the reverse strand, counting down.
GTATGGCCGCGACGCGGCCCGGATCGCCATTCTGGCGGGCACCGGAGCCTATCTGGGCGCCCTGGTGGATCGAAGCTGGAAGGGCGCCGGCATCGGCACCGGGGCCGGCGCCGCAGTGGGCCTGGCGACCGTGCTCCTGACCCGAGGCAAGGAAGTCGAGCTCCGGCAGGGCGTCACGCTGGACGTGGTTTTCGACCAGCCCGTTGAGCTGGAGTGACGGGCCAAGCCTTTCAGCGGCGCGTGGCAGAACCTCGTGATCGGCCGAGACGCGCTTGTCGCGCACGTCGGCGAATTCGTAGTCCAGCAGGCCAAGCCAAAGCTCCGTCGAGGTCCGGAAATGGCAAGGGCCATTCTTGACGCCGCTCGGGCTGCCATCAACGGCCGTGGCCGTCGCACTACGATACTAGCCAACTACGTCTCGCGAATCGTGAGTGAGCGGCATTCTCTCGATCGGTAGATCGACTTCAATCAGCCGTTTCGGTTGTACACTGATCAACGACGGCTCCAGGTGTTGAACAGCGCTTTCAGGCTCTTCAGGAAGAGCCCGAAGGAGGGTTCGCGCGTTTCAACCAGCCCCAAGTTCATGGCCATCACAATGTCCTCAGCGAATTCTTCTCCGCCCAGCGGGGCCTCGACTCCACTCTTGCGGATCTCGGTTCGCAGCAGCTTCTTATACTCGTCCTTGGCGCACTTCATTGCCGGCAGCGTACAGCCGCGCCCGAACACGGTCTGGAACGCTTTGGCATCCACCAACATCCATCGCTCGATGTGGGGATCGGGGATCGCATAGGAGACAAGCGGCTGAAACCGGGGATAATGAGCGAGGACGCTATCCATCACATCTTTGCGGCCGTGGTATCCCTGGCAATTGGCATCCACGACAACGATGACGGAATCCGGAAGGCGCTGCCGGTCTCTCTCCAGGTCGCGAAGGAAGAATTTCAACTCACCGTGCATCTGGGACAGGCCGCCCTGAGAACTCAGGAACCGGGCCTCGACGGCTGCATGGTACTCATCCATGAATCGCCTCAGCAGTGCGCCAATGAACTTTTCATGGAAGGAGTCCTCGCAGAAAAGCGTAATCTCAGGCATCAAAATCGCCCCTGAGCATTCGCTGCGAGACCGGCAACTGCTCTGCCCGTTCTTCCAACGCGGTGTCTATCCCGGAACGGCGCGCGAGTGGACCCCAGGTTTGAAACCGCTCGATGATCGTTCCGCTGTCCTTTTTCTGGCACACGAACAAACACTCATCCTGGATGTGGTCGGGCAGAATGGGTGAGTGCGTGGTGACGATGAGTTGGGTATCCCCGGACTCGGCGCGACTCTCGAGGATCTTCGCAATGTCGCGAATTCGACGAGGGTGAACTCCGTTCTCAGGCTCTTCAAATCCAATGACGGCCGGCGGTTCCTTTACGCCGCTCAGGGCGAGCAGTCCGAGTGCCCGTAGCGTGCCTTCGGAGACGACTCGCGCCGGCATTGCGACAGCCCCTTCCATCAGACTCAACTCGACTTCGCCCACCTTGTTCACCTCGGTGCGAATTCCCGTGATGGAGGGGATCAGGCTGTGCAAGGCCTTTTCGACGGCCTTGAACTGGGGCGGGTCGAGGTTGCGGAGTGTGTTCAGGAAAGCCGCGAGTTCCTCCCCCATTAACCCTACATGGCGCACCTCTTTGACGCTGGTGGGCGCCCGCATTCGTTCGCGAGGTTCAAAGTAATAGAAAAACCAACTCTGCAACTCCTTTTTGAGAGCCGTGAGATGCGGGTAGTGCGGCGCGTAGTGCGGGCGCGAGACAATGGCATGGTCGAGGTACCGCTCGAAATAGGTTGGGTGCGACTGGCCCTCCATGCGGAGGTGGATGCGATTGTGGACCCGTTCCAGGAACGGCTGGGGCCGCGACTTGGGTTGGCCATCAAGTCCGAGCGCCCCGAGGTACTCGTCGGCGACGTGGACCATTCCGGATCGCGGGGCAATCCCCACTTCGATGCGATAGCGAAGGTGCGTGTGATGAATGAACGAAGCCGGCTTCTTGGATTCGGCCCCGTTCTCATCCGATGTCTGCCCGCGCTTGGTCTCCAGGATCTCCTTATTCACCGCGGCGATTACGGCTGGCGAAAGATCGATATCGGCCTCGATTTGGAACGAGACTGATTCCTTCGTCAAGAGCCCTTCCATGCCGGTCTCGTCGAAGGAGAATGACTCCATCGGCTTGCCGCGGTAAGGGGGTTCGAAAGCTTCCTTGAGGCTGCGGCTACCGGCGATTCGAGAGAGGAGTTGTAAAGCGTCGATGAAGTTGCTCTTGCCTGCCGCGTTCGGACCGAAGAGGACCGAAAGTGGCTGCAGCGCCACATCCACGTTGCGCAGCGACTTATACCTCTGAATGTGGATTCGCCGGATCATTGAATTGCCCCTCCTCGCCGGGCTTGGTCCAGTTGCTTAGCATGGTCCAACTTCCAGGATAGTGGAGGCCTGAGTGTAGTAGTATTCGACCTTCCTGGTGCTTCTCCCTGCGAGGGAGTAGAACCGTAATTCGCGCGCAGGATGGTGGATCGAAGCTGGAAGTTCTCCGGCATCGGGGCCGGGCCGGCGCGGCGGTGGGCCCGGCGACTGCGCTCATGACCCTGGGCAAGGAAGTGGAGCTCCGGCAGGGCGTCACCCTGGACGTGGTTTTCGACCAGCCCACCGGGCTGGAATAATAGACTCTAGTTGCCATCGCTGGCGCCCCAGCGGAATCTCATGCCGGATACCTTCTGAACCAGGTGTTCCGTGATCCCGGCGGTTCCGCGTGCAGTCAGCGCGAGAAGCAGCGATTGCGCTTCCTCCAGCGCGCGCATCCCGTCGCCATTGAAGCAATGAAAGACGAGCTTGTTCGACCCGGCCATGCCCGCTGCCAGCACCTGGAGCATGGCCATCAACACCCGGTTGCCACCGAACGCACCACACCCCCAGAACCCCGTGTGAACGATCACCGGAACGCCCGGTCCTCCCAGCAGCTCGGATTCCAGCCGCGCGGCTCGAAAGCCCGTAAACGCGGTGGTGAGGGCATATTGGATCTCGGAGGTCTTGTAGAGTCCGAAGCCGCCATACGGCGCCGCCATCGCGATGAGATTTGTGATACCCGGTGGATGGATCGGGCGGGTGGCGCGTCGCACCGCGGACTCGGGGGCCCGGGCGAAGGCGTTGCCGTAGAGTCCATGCGGGCGGTCCTGATCCGCGTCGCGGTCACACTCCACGCGACAGCGGCGTTCCACGCCCATCACGAGCACAGGAGTAGGCCGACCGCTCTCCACGGTGAGGGCAGTCTGTCCGCCGGCCTCCAAGGCCTCCTTCAGCGATCCCAGAGCCGGATGTTCAGCCACCTGCATCTCGTCCTGGGCGAACAGCGGTGATCCGTAGGCCACAAAGAGACGCGGATCAGCAAAGTTCACATGCCATTCCACGGCTTCGGCCGGGGCCGCCGGGGCGTAGTCGTAGTGGTCCTGGCGGCCATCGACCAACTCCACGGCTTGAGACACGTCCACGCGCTCGGGCAGGGCCATCGCCACCCACCTGCTGAAGGTGATCCGGCCGCCGTGGGCGCATCCCGGCGGACAGGCTATCTCATAGACAAGCTGCTTGTTCCGATGACGCCAACCCGGGGGGTACCGGTCGACCAGTTGCTGGGTATCGAACTCGATGCGCAGCAGGGGGCGGGTCATCGGTCTGTCCCATTATCCTCCAACAGGACGCTGGGGTTGACTTTTCGCGTCACCGGGCAGTATGATCCGCCTCATTGGGGCCTTGGCGTTACGCCAGGGCGGGAGGTCGCACATGCTCCTCAAGAGTCGCATCGGTTTGTGCCTGGCTGTGTTGCTGGGCGGACAGGCGCTGGCGCAGATGACGGTGACGGGGGCCATTACCGGCACGGTCACCGATCCGTCCAACCAGGTGATCGTTGGGGCCAGCGTCGTGCTGACCAGCGAGCGCACCGGGGAGCCCCGGACCACAACCACGAATCAGAATGGCCAATTCACCTTTCTGGCCGTGCCACCGGGCGGGTACTCGCTGAAGGTAGAGCAGAGCGGATTCAAAGCGTTCCAGCGGACGGGGATCGTGTTGAGCGCCAACGAGCGCCTGCCGGTGGGCGACATCCAGCTCAGCATCGGCGCCGTCACCGAGACCATCAGCGTGGTCGCCCAGGGCGCAGTGGTGCAGACGGCCAGCTCGGAGCGCTCGGCTCTGCTCAGCCCGGACCAGCTCGCGTCGATCCAGACCCGCGGGCGAGAGGTCGTCTCGCTTCTGAAGCTCATCCCGGGCGTGCAGTACACCAGCGACTCGGAGGCGGTCGGGGGCAGCTTCGGCACCGGCACCCCCAACATCGGCGGCGCCATGGGGGCGACCAATATCCTGGCCGTGGACGGCGTGGTCAGCAATGACATCGGATCGCCGAACGTCTTTTCCAGCGTGACGACCTTGGACGCGATCGGCGAGGTCAAGGTGATCCTGAACAGCTACCAGGCCGAATATGCCGGCAACGGCGGAGCGGTGGTCGAAGTGGTGACCAAGTCGGGCGGCCGCGATTACCACGGAACCGGCTACTGGTACAAGCGGCACGAAATGTTCAACGCGACCGATTTCTTCAATAACCGCAACGGCGTCTCGAAGCCGCTGTACCGCTACAGCACGCTCGGGTTCACGCTGGGCGGGCCCATCTACGTCCCCGGCAGATTCAACAAGAACAAGGATTGGTTATTCGGCTTCTACAACCTGGAGAGCTGGGGGATCAAGTATCCCGGGTCGCTGCAACAAGTCACCACGCCCACGGCGCTGGAGCGCGGCGGCGACTTCTCGCAGACGCTGGACGTCGGCGGGCGGCTGATTTCGATTACCGACCATCTCAGCGGGCAGCCCTTTCCGGGAAACAGGATCCCCGCCGGGCGTCTCAACGCCAACGGCCTGGCGCTGATGAACATCCTGCCTTTGCCGAACTTCCAGGACCGGAGCGTGACCCGGGGCAATTACAACCATGTGTTCCAGGAAGCTCTGCGGCAACCAAAGCGAAGCCAGTTGTTCAAGATCGACGTGGTGCCAACGGCGAATGACCGGTTCTACGTGCGCGGCAAGACCTGGCTGGCCCAGCAGCAGGGCTACGCCGTCGCCTCCGGCGCATCGGCGTGGGGGTTGTTCGGGCAGTGCTATTGTTTCACGGAATCGGGACTGGGCGCCGGGTGGACGCACGTTTTCACCCCCACCGTGGTAATGGAATTCACCGCCGGCGCGCGCCACAACCACGAGGCCTGGTATCCCTACGGATCGCAAGACGAGATCGACAAAGTCCTTCGGTCCAAAGTGGGTTTCACCGCCGGGCAGTGGTTCCCACGGAGCAATGCCCAGGGCATTATCCCGCGCTTCTCGTTCGGAGGCGTTCCGAGCAGCGCGGACGTGTCCTTCGACGACCGGTTCCTGACCGGAGGCGCCGACACGACGTTCAGTTTCAACGACAATGTGACCATCCTGCGCCGCAGCCACGCAGTCAAGCTGGGCGTCTCCATTTACCGGCTGCGGGAATACGAGGGCGAGCGAAGCGTGTTCAGCGGCACCTACAACTTCGGGAGAGACACCAACAACCCGTTCGATTCCAACTGGGCCTACTCGAACGCGCTGCTGGGCAACTTCCAAACCTATTCGGAGTCCAACGCACGGTATGGGGCCAACGAGCGGCAGAGCATCGTCGAATGGTTCGCCCAGGACAGTTGGAAGGCGAGCCGCCGGCTGACCTTCGAATACGGAATGCGCTTCAGTTGGTTCAACCAGATGTATCCGCGGTACGAAGGGCAGCAATCGGTGCTGGCCCTGGAGAAGTACGACGCCCGCCAGGCGCCGGTCTTTTATCGCGCCGCTTTGGGGCCTGACGGAAAGCGGGCCGCACAGAATCCGCTCACCGGGGTCTTTGCGCCGGCCGCGCTGATCGGCGCCTTTGTCCCGGGCACTGGAAACGCCGCGCCCGGCGGAGTGGTGTCGGGCGAAAAAGACTATCCGAGGGGATTTGTCGACCAGCAGCCCGTACTCTACGGTCCGCGGCTGGGCTTCTCCTACGATCCGTTTGGGAAGGGCAAGACCGCCATCCGGGGCGGCGCCGCGATCCTGTACAACATGCGGGTGAGCAAGTGGAGCCCGACCACAAACAATCCTCCGGCGATCTTCACCCCCACGCTCTACTACGGCAACCTGAGCACGTTCCTCCAGAGCGCGGGCGTGCTGTTCCCGAGCAACACCAACAGCTACAACCGGCAGAACAAGACGCCGGCCTCCTACAACCTGACCTTGGGGGTCCAGCAGGATATCGGCTTTTCCACCGTGCTGGACGTTTCGTATGCCGGTACGCTGGGCCGCCACATCGGGCAAGGCAGAAACCTGAACAGCGTGCCGTACGGCGCGCGCTTCCTGGCCGCCAATCAGGACCCGACCAGCCCCGGCCGGCCGCTGCCCGACAGCTTCTTCCGCCCGCTGCCGGGATACGGCAACGTGAGCTTCAACGACAACGCGTATTCGTCGAACTATCACGCCCTGCTGGTGTCGTTGAACCGGCGGTTCGCCCGGGGTGTGCAGTTCGGCGCCGCTTACACGTATTCGAAATTCATGGACTACACGGGTATCCCGATCTACCGGCCGCTCCGCGTTTGGAGCTATGGCAAGGACGGCGCCGACCAAACCCACAACCTGGTCGTCAACTACAGTTGGGAACTGCCGAAGGCCAGCCGGCTGCTGCCGAACCCGGTGGTGCGCCATTTGTTCGACCACTGGCAGGTGTCCGGCATCAGCGCCTTTGTCAGCGGCCAGCCGAGCGGCGTGGGATTCAGCACCACGGACGGCGCCGACATCACCGGCGGCGGCGACGGGACGCGCATTGTGGTCACGGGGAAGGCTCAACTGCCCTCCGGCGACCGCTCCTTCTACCAGTGGTTTGACACTTTGGTCTTTGCCCGGCCGGCGAGGGGCGATCCCGGCAATGCGCCCAAGGACGTGATTCGCGGTCCGGGCGTGCACAACTGGGATATGTCGCTGGTCAAGAGGATCCCGGTGAAGGGAGAGAGCCGGTTCGTCCAACTGCGCTGGGAGATGTACAACGCCTTCAACCACACCCAGTTCTCGGGGGTCGACACCACGGCCCGGTTCCAACCAGGTGAATGCGCGGTTCGGCCAGGTTACGTCGACACGATCGCCGCGTGTGATGCAGGGCTCCGTGCGATTCACGTTTTGAGCCGTCCGGCGGCCGGCGGCAACGCACGGGCGCCCGTCCGAGCCGAACCTGATCCAGGTGAACTGCAAATTCAGATGGCATCCAGTGGCTTCCCCCCCCGCAGATCCCAGCGGGGCTTCTCCGATCACATAGCAACCAAATGACGTCTCCATAAGTAAGATATGTATAATCAACATCTTGGACGGCTTCCCATCTTCGTATCGCAGCCCCGAAACGACTTCCCATCACATAGCCATCACATAACCTAACCCCAATAAGGTAAGTACTTTGCGAGCTTCCGAGAGGTGCTCGCCGGGTCATGCGGCTTGATCAGCCCAGCCGCGATCGTATCCGCGATGATTCGCGAAGCAATCGAATAGTTCTGCTCCTCGATCCCGAACCGCTTTCGCAAGGTCGTGTTCGTCATCGCCGCATTCGAGACGTATTGCAGACTGGCGTGCTGGTAGCAGGCCCGAACCTTATCCGCCTTCTCCATTTCCGTCAGCCTCTGCGGAGCGTAAAGGATCGCGATGGTATGGCTCTCCGTGACCCGAAACTCCGGCGCAGGCAACTGAAAGAACTCCACCTGGGAGATCACCTTGTCGATTCCGGTGCCGCGCTCCTCGCAGATGTTGAGCCTCCGCATCAGCTTCGCCAGGGCCTCGTTCCTCGACTGCGGCGGTTCGTCCAGAAACCGCAGAGTGTCGATCAGGGGCTTGCCGGGGTTCGTGATCTCGATGCGGTCGTCGAAGATCTCGATCATCGGTCCGGTACCCCGAATGGTGAAATCCTGGTGGATGAGCGCATTCGCCACCAGTTCCCGTATAGCGAGTTCAGGGTAAAGACGAACCTCGCGCCGCAACGCACGTCCGATCTCCTCGCTCTGCGGCAACTGCTGGTTGATGTAATCGACCAGCCTCTGAAACCCTGCCGCGTAGCCGAGAATACCCTCTTGCTCACGCTTCGTCTGGACTCGGTTCTTCCCTTGGTAAACGATTACCCGAACGGCCTTCCGTGCGGCCGCCTCAAAGTCTGCGAGATTCTTTGCAAACAGCAGCGCTCCCAGATTCGAAATGTCCCATCGATCCGGGCCGGCCGGCATGATCAGAGACTCGCGCTCCAGGCGTTCCAGAATGCCGCTCTTGTTCGAAGGGAGATTCTGCCCCATGAGTTCGAAGAAACGCGGGTAATCGAGCCGCGCCAGAACCAGGTCGCCGCCACAACCCGCCAGCGCGATGCCCTTCTCAAAGGTGCGCTTTGCGGCCAGCGACCAAAGGGAGCGCTCTTTCTCAGGGTAATCGCGGAGCTTCTTCTTGTATGTGCCCACACGAATAAACTCGGTGTCATCGAAGCGCACCGGCGTGTGCGAACAAGGCGGAGTCTCGAAGACCACGACTGGCTTCCGGTCATACAGGAATTCATGGATACGGAAATCCACGCGCGGTGTAAGGTGGTGATGGAGCCAGCTTTCTAACTCCTCGTTCCCGACCTTCCGCTCCTTAGGCCGGAACGTCGTTCCCACCACGCTCAGTGCTCCGTCCTTTACACCCCACACGATGTAGCCCGCTCTTTCGTGATGCAGCGCCGCGGCGTTGGAGAGAGCGGAGATGTATTCGCCAATCTGCTTCGGCTCGGCATCGTTCTCCTTGAATTCCACCCACTCCGTTTCACGCTGATAGCGCAGCAAGGAATCGAGCAACCGTTTGCCCTGCGCTTCATCCATAGCCTAAAGCCCCAGTCCTTTCTTCCGCGCCAGAACACTCTCCGCCCGGCGGCGCTCGTCCGTGCCGGTCCGTCAACAGGTCCGCCACCTCTCACCCATGCGTCCACTCAAGCATTTGCATTTCCGAGACGGCCGACGCGATGGGCTGGCAACCCTTTGTTCTCGATCCAGCGGTATACTATCGGCGGCGACGCCCAAGTGTGCGGCGACTTCGTTCACGGAGTACCAACGCACTCGCCGGATGGGTTGCAGTCTGAAATCGACTGTCGATTCGACTATTGTGGCAGAAAATCGGAAAGACGTGCATTCCGGCTACGCGCCCTGGACCCGCGCGGCAGTGGCCCCTACCTCAACTGAGCTGCGATCTCCGAGGCCCGGTCAAAGAGCATCCCGGTATCGTTGGAGCAGCCCAGGAAGCGCATGCCGCGCTCCTTCCAGAATTTGGCCAGGGCGACCGTGCGGGTCTGGGTGCCGGGGGCGACGCCTCGGCGGTTGCAGCTTTCGCGGACCCCTTCCATCGCTTCCACCATCCTGGGATGCTGGAACTCGCCGGGGACGCCGAGCGAGATGGAGAGATCGGCCGGGCCGATCATGACCGCGTCGATGCCGGGCACGGCCAGCAGCTCTTCGCGCATCTGGAGCGCGCGCTGGGTCTCGATCTGGAAAACGACCATGGTGTGGGCGTTCATGTGCTCGATGATCTGGGTGAAGCTGGCCGGCTCGTAGTCCACGTTGACCGCCGAGAGGCCATAGCCGCGGACGCCCAGCGGCGGGAACTTGCACCAGCTCACGGCGCGCTCCAGCAGCTCGACCGATTCCACGCGCGGCAGGATGATGCCCTGCGCGCCGCAGTCGAGCGCGCGCGCGATCAGCGAGTATTGCAGGTCCGCCACCCGGACGATGGGCGTGAGGCCGGCCATCACGGCCACGCGGCAGATGTCCTGCAGCGTCTCCAGATCGAAGCCGCCATGCTCGGTGTCGAGGAAGGCCCACTGGAAGCCGGCCGCGGCCAGCAGCTTGGCGATCTCCGGCGAGCGCAGTTGGCCGAAGCCCGTGCCGAGCTGCATCTTGCCCTCGGCCAATGCCTGTTTCACTAGGTTGGGTCGCATGGAATTCGGTTGCGGTCAGATCGCGAGAATGCGGTGGTCGGGACACTCCAGGTGAACGTTCTCGTAGAGGGTGTCGAGCAAGTCCAGGCCGTGCTTGGCCAGGAAAGGGAGGATGGAGTAGAAGCGTTCCTGCAAGTGCCGGTGCGGGTAGAGCAGGTTGGAGAGGAAGGCCGCGTCGCGGGAAGCGCGCTGGTCGCGGCGCATGGCTTCGCGGCCGATCTTGCCTTCCATCTTGGCCAACTGGAACTCGATCTTGGCGCGGCTGTTGGCCAGGGCCGTCGCCAGCGTGGGGTCGAAGGCGGCCAGATCTCCGGACAGCCGCTCCAGGGCTTGGCCCGTGGAGGCCTTGGCCTCGGTGAGGGACTCGGCCAGCGGCGGCGGGATCAGGATCTGGGCGATGCGCTCGCGCAGCACGTCGGGGCCGTGGAAAAGGCCGGGCAGGATCAGCCGATAGCGCCGCATCAGCTTGGCGGCGCGCTGGTCCAGGATAGTGAAGGCGGCGCGCGGCGCAGCCACCGGCATGCGGCCGAGCACGGCGCGGTAAACCACTTCCGACTGGGCCAGGTAGGCCAGCTCGGCCGGTCCGCCGATGTAAGCCACGGTGGGCAGCAGCGCATCCTGCACGGCGGGCCGCAACAGGGCGTTGGGGGACAGGTGAGTGGGCCGATCGAGCAGCTCTTCCGGGCTGACGCGGCGGGCGCCGGCCAGGTAGTCCCGGCCATTCGGCTTCAGCGCTACGCGCTGGCCGTTCTCCAGCAGAAAGAAAAGCGGCGTCTGGGGCTCGACGTGCACCTGGGCGTGGTAGCCGGCCTCGGCCAGTTGGCGGTTGCGCTCCAACAGGGATGCGGTGAGCTGGGGGGCCTGATTCAGGGCAGCCCGCAAAGTGGGGGCGGCCAGCTCGCGGATGGCGGGCAGCAGCGGGTCGAGAAACAACAGGCCGTATGAGGACAGCAGGCGCTGCAACAGGCGGCGAAATGCCGAGCCGAAGTTTTCCCCGTCGCTATAAGCCGATTCCACCAGCGGCAGGACATCGGCGGCGAAGGGGAAATCGGCCAGCCCGCGGCGCAGCGCCTCGAGCGGCGGCTGTCCGAGCGGGATCTCACCGACCGGACCGCCCGAGGCCGCGGCGCCGAGAGCCTCCAGGGGCAGCGGCTCGTGCGCGGGATTGAAGATCCAGGCGCGGCTGATCTCGGCAAAGTCGTGGTCTTCGGTGGCCAGCCAGAACACAGGCACGGCGGGCCGACCCGCCGCCGTCAGTTGCCGGGCCAGCTTGGCCGCCGTGAGCGCCTTGTAGATGGTGTAGGCCGGACCGGAGAACAGGCCCACTTGCTGTCCGGTCACCACCGCGACGGTTCCCGGCTGCGCCAGCAGGCTCAGCGAAGGGCTGTCGCCGTTGTGAAGGCGCAGCGCTGACACCAGCGCGGCGCGGCGCTCCGCGGGGAACTGGATTTCCGCCGCCGCTTCCGCAAAGGCGGCCGGAGGATGCCGGTAGAGGGCGCTGACCCGGTCAAAGTGGTACACGAAGTCCGCAAACAGCCGGGTCGTGTGCGGCATCTCGGTGTGCCGGATACAAGTGCACTCCATGGAAACTTCCAGGGTATCACGGACGTGGGATACTCTAGGGTCTATGCGTATCCCCATCCTTTTCTGGGCGCTACTGGAGCTGGGCCGGGCCCAGTCCTTCGATCCGAAGGTGTTTGACCGGCTGGAGTGGCGGGTGATCGGGCCGGCCAACATGGGGGGCCGCACCACCGACGTGGAAGGCGTGCCGGGGAATCCCAACCTGGTGTACGTGGCTACCGGCGGCGGCGGCCTGTGGAAGACCACCAACGGCGGCGTCACCTGGACCGCCCTGTTCGAGCGGGAAGGCACGTATTCGATCGGCGACATCGCGCTCGATCCGCGCAACCCGGAGGTGGTGTGGCTGGGCGCCGGCGAGGCCAACATGCGCAACAGCGTGTCGTTCGGCGACGGCGTGTACAAGTCGATCGACGGCGGCAAGACCTGGAAGCACCTGGGCCTGGCGGAGACCGAGCACATCGCGCGGATCGTGCTCAATCCGCTGCAGCCGGAGATCGCCTACGTGTGCGCGGTGGGGCATGGCTCCGGCCCCAACCCGGAGCGCGGCGTGTTCGCGACCTGGGATGGCGGCGCGAGCTGGCGCAAGACGCTCTTCGTCGACGAGCGGCACGGCTGCTCGGACATCGATATCGACCCGGAGAATCCCAATATCCTGTACGCGGCCATGTGGCACTTCGACCGCAAGCCCTGGAACCACCGGAGCGGCAGCGAGGAGGGGGGGCTGTTCCAGTCGGTCGACGGCGGACGCACCTGGCGCAAGATCCCGGGACTGCCCAAGCTGCTGGGGCGCATCGGAGTCAAGGTGGCGCCGAGTAATCCGCGCGTGGTGTACGCGATCGCCGAGTCCAAGGAGGGGACGCTGTTCCGCTCGTCCGATCGCGGCGAGACCTTTAAGGAAGTGAACCGCGAGCGCGAGATCGTTGCGCGCGGCTTCTACTACGCCGACCTGAGGGTGGATCCGCAGAACGAAGACCGCGTGTACGCCATCGCGGGCTCGCTGCAAGTGTCGATCGACGGCGGACGTTCGTTCAAGCGGATCTCCGGACGCACGCACTCCGACTACCACGCGCTATGGATCGACCCCCGGGACCCCCGGCGCATGTGGCAGGGCAACGACGGAGGCATCGCCGTGTCCTACGATCGCGGCGAGAACTGGGAGGTGGTCGACAACATTCCGCTGGGTCAGTTCTACCAGATCCACGCGGACAACCGGCAGCCGTTCTATCACCTGGTCGGCGGGCTCCAGGACAACGGCACCTGGACCGGTCCCAGCCGCACGCGCGAGCCGGCCGGCATCCTCAACGACGACTGGCGCCTGGTGAGCTTCGGCGACGGCTTTCACGCCACCAGCCACCCGGACGACCCGGATCTGTTTGTGACCGAGTCGCAGGGCGGCAGCATCATGGTCACCAACCTGCGGACCCGGGAGCAGCAATCGGTGAGCCCGCAGGCCCGGCGGGGCTTCGTCAGCGAACTGAAATACCGCTTCAATTGGAACACCCCCATCGTGCCCTCGCCGCACGGCAAGAACACGGTGTTCTTCGGCGGCAGCGCCTTGTTCCAGTCGCGCGACTTCGGCAAGTCCTGGGAGCCGATCAGCCCGGACCTGACCACCAACGATCCGGAGAAACTGAAGCCGGCGGGCGGACCGGTCTGGCTGGATAACTCGACGGCGGAGAATCACTGCACCATCATCAGCATCGGCGAATCGCCGGCCAGGCAGGGGCTCATCTGGGCCGGAACCGACGACGGCAACCTGCAAGTGACGATCGACGGCGGCAGGAACTGGAGCAACGTGGTGAAGAACGTGGCGGGCCTTCCGCCCTACTCGCCGGTATCGCACGTGGAGCCGTCCCGCACTGGAGCCGACATCGCGTATGCCGCCTTCGACCGGCACCTGCTGGACGACTTCCGCCCGCTGGTGTTCAAGACCACCGATCGCGGCCAGACCTGGACCAACATCGGCGGCAATCTGCCGCCCAAGGCCTACGTGCAGATCGTCCGCGAGGATCCTAAGAATCCCAACCTGCTGTACGCCGGCACCGAGCTGGGGCTGTACGCTTCCTGGACCGGCGGCAGCCAGTGGTCGCCGCTGTTTCTGAAGAATCTGCCCAAGGTGGCGGTGCACGACATCGTGATCCATCCGCGCGAGAACGATCTGATCATGGCGACGCACGGCCGCAGCATCCTGATCCTGGATGACGCCGCGCCGGTGCAGCAGATGACCGCGGGGATCGCGGCGAGCGAGGCGCACCTGTTCGATATCCGCCCCGCCCTGCGTTTCGCCACGCGCTTCACGCGCTACGGCATCGGCGACCGGGTGTACAGAGGTCCCAACCCTCCCTACGGCGCGCTCATCACCTACTACCTGAAAGAGAAGCTGGACGACAAGGCGCCGCTGAAGATGCAGATTCTGGACTCAAATGGCAAGCCGATCCGCGAATTGTCCAAGCTGGAGCGGAGCCAGGGGCTGCATCGCACCCACTGGGACCTGCGCTACGAGAGCCCGAAACTGCGCAGCGAGCCGACCGCCGAGGAAGTGGAGTTCACGGGCGGACCACGCGGGCCGCAGGCGGCGCCCGGAACCTACACCGTGAAGCTGATCGCCGGCGACAAGACGCTGGAGAAGCGCGTGGAAGTCCGGCTGGATCCGGCGGTCAGCGTACCCTCGGCGGACCTGATCGCGCAGCGCGACCGGGCGCTGGAGCTGCGCGAAATGCAGAGCGCGGTGAATGAAACGCTGCGCCGCATGGACAGCCTGAAGGAGCAGCTCGGACGGCTGGAGAAAATGGGCGCCGCGGATTCGGCCAAGGAGGCCGCCAGGCTGGTCGCCGAAGTCCAGAAGGAGATCGACGCGCAGATCGCCCGGCTGGGGCGCCCGAAGGGCGGAGGACGGCTGGAAGCTGGGCCTCGGCTGGCCGAGCACCTGGGCGACCTGACGCAGCAGATCGGCGGGCCCAATGCCGCGCCGACCGCGGCGCAGTTGCGGCTGCTGGGTGAGTTGAAAGCGGAATTCCGCGAGAAGCTGCCCGCCGTGAACGCGTACTTCGGCAAGAAAGCGCCGGAGTGGAGCCAGGCGCTGGCCAAACTGGGCCTGCCCGGGTTGACGGCGTGGAAGGCGGTGGAGGTGGGGCAGTAGCTCAGCGGACTGACGTGCGGAACGTGTACGAGGCGGTCTTGACGGGCGGGCCGCCGCCGGCCAGGCCTTGCAGGCCGAGGATATAGTCGCCCGGATCCACGATGCGGGCGGGCAGGACCAGAGTCAACGAGCGGTCCCCGGCCAGGATCTGGCTCCAGATCTCGCCGCCCTCGGCGGTCTCGACCGAGGCCCGGTAGCGGGCGTACCGCGCTGTATTCTGCAACTCGATTTCCAGCCGCACCTCCGAGGCTAGCGCCGGCACTACCAGCCAGTGGCCGGCTCCCGGTCCGCGGGACGCCGCGGAACTCAGGACGAACGACACCGCTACCGGCGGCGCGGCGACGCGGCGCGTTCGCTCTTCCACCAGCTCCCGCTCCAGCCGGTCGATGCGATGTACCAGCCGCCATCCGGCGGTCCCGGCCAGGCCCAGCAACACCAACACCGCCGCCGCCACCCCGTACCAGACCATCGAAGCCCGCCTCTCACGGCCCGAGTGCAAAGCCTCGCGCAGCGCGCGGGAATTCTCCAGCAGCTCCCGGTGGCGCGCCGATTGCAGAAAATGCCGCTCGAACCGGCTCCTTTCTTCCGGGGTCAGCTCGCCGGAGACGTAGGCGTCCACCAGCTCGGCTTCGACGGCGCTGAAGGTGTCGTAAAAGGCCGGGTCGGAGAGCAGTTGCCGCTCCAGGCCAGACTTCTCCGTTTCTTCCAAATCTCCCAACAAATAGCGCACCATACGCGCGCGCACCCCCGGTTCCAGGTTGTAGCTCGGGTCTTTCATGTCGATAGTGGTGGCGAGGGCGGTTTCATTTCGCGGCTGCGCAGGGAGCGGTGGATGCAGGCCTCCAGGTTCCGGCGGACGCGGTGCGCCCGGATCCGCAGGGCATTCAGACTCACGCCCAGCTCCTCCGCCAGGCGACGGCGGTTTTCCATCCGCTCCCGCTTTTCTCCCTGGTAGTACCGCCGGATGATCTCATTCTCTTCGGCGCTCAGGCGCGCCAGGCACTCCTCCAGACACTCCAGCCGGGCGGGCTGCGGCGCCGGCTCGCCCCGCCCCAACAGCATCAGCTCCGGAGCAAGGGCCGCTTGCCGGCCGGCCTTTTCCCAGGACTCATGAAGCACCCACATGGCCACGCCGTGAATGAAGGCGTGCGGGTCCGAGGCGTTGTCCACGCCGCCCTCTTCCAGCCGGCGCGCGACCCGGTCAAAGGTCTCATCGGCCAGTTCCTCGGCCGCACGAGACCCTCGCAGGTCGAAAATGTGCACCAGCCGGCGCCGGATCTGCTCGTAGCTTTCGGCGCCGCTCTCGCGGTCCGATCCCAGCCACTGGAGCAACCGCTCGAAGCTCTCGCGGGACATCGCCCAAGGCTTCTTCATCGGAGCGCTATCTCCAGTCTCCCTGCAGGACAAAGGCCGACCAGTAGAATGGAGATCGCCAGCGCGGGTCCTTTTGCATCGTGTTCTGGGCCGAGCGCAAGGCGACGGGCGCGGTCAGGCGCCGCGGGCCCAACATGGCCCGATAGAAGTGACCCATGAACTCGGCCGTGGCCTCGTCGTCCACCTTCCATAGGCTGGCCACCACACGCTTTGCCCCCGCGGCCAGGAAGGCCCGGGTCAATCCCAGCACGCCCTCCCCGCGCACATCTTTGCCCAGCCCCGTCTGGCAGGCGCTCAACACCACCAGGTCCACCGGAAGCTTCATCCGGTAGATGTCCTGTAGGCGCAGGAACCCGTCCCGCGCCTGACCTCGCTCATCCACCATCGACAGCGCCAGGCCCGACTGCTCCGGCTGGGATTCGTCGAGTAGCCCATGCGTGGCATAGTGGACGATGCGGAACTCCCGCAGATCGGAACGGGTGGCCGCCTCGCGGCTGGCAGCAAAATCCAGCGCCACGGCGCGCTCCGAAGGGGCCGTCAGGGAAGCGATGGTCCCGGCCTCGCGCCGGCTGAAAACCAAGCGGGCAAAACGCCCCTCTGCGCCGCGAGTTCCCGGGAGGCCGGATTCCGGCGCGCCGCGGGCCCGTCCGTTCCGCGCGGCGATTCGCGGATCGCGCCGGTCAAACACCGGGTCGGCCAGAACCGCGACGGTTCGCCGCGCCGGATTCCGCTCCGCCTGATCCCGCCGCATGGCCGCCAAGGCCTGGACCGAGGGCAGCCGCACGAGCTCGTGCTCCGCCCCCAGCGGCACGCCCGGCTTTCCCGGCGTGGGCAGCGCCGCGAAGGGGACCTGGTGCAGCGGCGAGTCCAGAACCAGCGCCAGGCGTTGACTGGCCAACAGCGCTGCCGCCGGGCCCAGGATCAGGGCGCTCAGCTCGGCGGCGGCCTGCTGGCGGCTCTCGGACAGGGCCGGCTCCCTGTGGGAACGCAGCAGCAGGCCCAGATATCGCTCCGTCGCCACGACAATGTCTTGCTTGCTCCCCAGGTCAAAAGTGTGCAGTGTCTCGGGCGTGACTACCCAGAGAAAGACGTTCGAATCCCCCTCGGAGTACTCCAGCAACACGGTCTGGTTATCCAGGACGGCCCGCAGATCCCCTATCCCAAGGGATTCGCGCTGCGCCACGGGGTACATCCTCTCCACCAGACCGCGAGCCCGCCGGCGCTCGCTGGTTTCCAGGGCGCGGGCATCATAGCCCCCGCCAGGCTGCTGCCGGTGCAGGTCCATCAGGGCCGAGATGTATTGCAGGTAGTAGCTCTCTTTCGTGGCCAGAAACGAGACTCGCAGGCGGCCGCTGGGAAGCAGTTCGCGAGTGGACTCGACGATCCCGATGGCAGCCTCGAAATACCGGACCGCGCTCGGGATGTTCCCTCGCCCGCGCTCCACACGGCCCATCAGCATCAGGGTGCGGGCCTCGCCCACGCGGTCCCGCATCTCCTTCTGAAGCGCCGCCACCCGGCCGAGGCTCTCCCACGCATGATCCAGAAATTGAAGCCGGAGTTGGTCGTCCTTGGTGTAGTTGGCCGCGTGGAAGCGAATCATGCCCAGGTTGTAATGCGCGCGCGCCCCTCCCCTGGAGTCTCCCGCCTGGCGGTACACCTGGATGGCGGATTGCTGGCACTCTTCCGCTTTCAGCCGGTCGCCTAACCGGTCGTGGGTCATTCCCATCCTCGCAATGGCATCCGCTTGACCCCGGCGGTCGCCCGCTCGTTCGAACAGGTCTCGCGCCCGCTCAAGCTGGGCGAGCGCGGCGGGCTCGTGGCCGACGCCTCTTTGATCGTGAATGACGCCGATATGAAATCGCGCGCGGGCCTCTCCCGCCGGATTGTGCGCCATCCGCTGCAAGCGCACCGCGCGCCGGAGATGCCGCAAGGCCTCTTCCTTCTCCCCCAACTGTTCGATGGCGGCGGACAAGGTGATGAGCGCGTCGGCCTCGCCCTTCCGGTCGTGAAGCACGCGCAGCAGACGGACGGCCGCCAGCCCAGCCTCGCGCGCCCGAAAGTTTTCGCCGAGCACGCCGTAAACCACGCCCGCCCGCTGAAGCGCCCGCGCTTCCTGGCGGGTCTCATGGCGCCGGCCCCACAGAGCCGCCGCCTGCTCGTACTTCCGCGCCGCCTCCTCCAGGGACTCGCCCGTTTCCCGCTTCTCGAGGATCCCGGCCTCCGCCGCCAGCCGCGCCGCGTCGACCGCTTCCGCGCGCGCCGCGTGCACGAGAAACGGGAGGATCGCCGCCGGCAGCGTGCGCCAGAGTCTTCGCATCCTCTGGCAATAGTATCAGGAATGGGCCGCGAAAGACTCCGGGCTTCGGGCCGCGTTTTCTTCAAATCCCGTGAACTCGCGGAATCCGGCCGGAGTTCCGACCACATCTTCCATGGCGGTCCGCAATAATTCCGCGACGCTCCAGGCCTGGGCGATGCAGCCACGCGGGCAGAACGGGAAGTCGCCGTCGAAGATCTCGGAAACCTGGCCCAGCCCGGCGTCGGTGAGGTGCGCGCGGAATCCGTTGAGCCATTCCCGGGCCTGCACGCGGCCCGGCTCGCCGTGCACCCGGACATAGGCGCTGAGGAAGGGCCCCATCAGCCAGGCCCACACCGTGCCCTGATGATAGGCCGCATCGCGCTCCCAGGGACCGCCCGTGTAGCGGCCCTGGTAGCGCGGGTCCGAGGGCGACAGGCTGCGCAGACCGTAGGGCGTCAGCAGCTCCCGCTCGACGGTTTCCAGCACCCGCCGCGACTTCTCGGCGCCGAGCATGGTGTATGTCAGGCTGAGCGCCAGGATCTGATTGGGCCGCACCGAAGCGTCCGGGCCGCCATCCGACACCACGTCGTAAAGGCAACCCCGGTCTTCGTTCCAGAACAGGCGCTGGAAGCCGCGGCGGGCCAGCACGGCCCTCTCGCCGTACCGGTCGGCGGCCGCCGGGTCGCCGAAGGAGCGCGCAAACCGCTCCATGATGCGCAGCGCGTTGTACCACAGGGCCTGGATCTCGACCGGCTTGCCATGCCTCGGCGTCACCACCCAGTCGCCGATCTTGGCGTCCATCCAGGTGAGCTGCACGCCGGCCTCTCCGGCCACCAGGAGCCCGTCGTCGTCCATCCGGATTCCATAGCGCGTTCCCCGCACGTGCCACTCGACGATCGACTCCAGCACGGCGTACAACTCCTGTTGCACGAATTCCGGATCGTTCACCGCCCGCGCCGCCTCGAAGAACCACAAGGCGGCGTCCACGGTGTTGTACTCGGGCGCCTCCCCGGCGTCGGGGAAGCGGTTGGGGAGCATCCCACGATCCACGTGACGGGCAAACTCGCGCAGGATGCTCTTGGCGGCGTCTTGCCGGCCCGTGGCCAGAGCCAGCCCGGGCAGCGCGATCATGGTGTCGCGCCCCCAGTCGCTGAACCAGGGGTATCCGGCGAGGATGGTCTGGCCGTCGCCGCGAGCCGCCAGGAATTGATCGGCCGCGGCGGTCAGCGCCGCCACCAACTCGTCGTCGGAGAACGATTTGGCCAGCACCGCATTCCGCCGCGCGATCTCGGCCTGACGATACGGACCGGCCTCGCCGATCTCGTGCGGCTCGGTCGAGGCGATCAGCGACACCTGGTTGCGGCCGTTCAGAGAGAAGCTGAGGCCAAAGGGACTGTAGAGATCTTCCACCGCGTCCAGTCCCCGTTCCCGCTCCACGGCGTACTCGAAGTTCCGATACCAGTAGCCGGCCCGGTCCACCTCGGCTGTGTCGTGCGCCAGGTACAACGATGGCAGCCCGGAATACGGCGTCACCGAGAGCCAGTTCGCACCCGTCTCCACGGCCGGATTCAGCGCGCCGTTTTCATGAGTGGTCGCGTGATAATCGCGGAAGGCGATCAGCGGGCGCACTTCCAGGCGCACGCTGTCGGCCGAGGCGGCGCGCACCAGGTACTGCACGACGGTGGTGTTTTGGCCGTGGACCATGAAGAGCGATTTCTCGATCTCCACGTCTTCGACGACGAAGTGAAATACCGGAAACGGGTCCAGCCGGAATCGCCGCAGATACTGGTATCCGGCGGGGTGAATCACGTCCGGAGAGTAGCGGTTGGCCGACAGCTCGAAGCGGCGTCCGTTGAGGACCATGGTCTCCTCCAGCTTGGACAGCAGCACGTGCCGTCCGACCGGCGGATGGAGCGCCGCGGTGAGCAGGCCGTGATAGCGGCGGGTATGCAGGCCCGCCACCGTGCCGCAGGCGAACCCGCCCAAGCCGTTGGTTTCCAGCCACTCGCGGCGGGAGGCCGCTTCCAGATCGGTGCAAGTGTCAGCGGAGAAATCGATGAGAGAGGCCATGAGGTTACTCCGCTTTAGTGGACGCCAGGACGGCTCTTCTTCCCTTCAGCGCCTCATATCGCATCGAGCGCCTGCTGGAAGTCGGCCAGCAGGTCGCGCCAGTCCTCGATCCCAACTGAAATCCTCACCAGGCCGTCGGTGATCCCGGCCAGATCCATCTCCGCGGCCGTCATGCCCGAATGCGTGGTCGTTTTCGGGTGGCAGGTCAGGGTCTCGACGCCCCCCAGCGACACGGCGTTGCTCGCGATCCGGACGTTTCTCAGGAACTCAAACGCCGCCGCCTTGCCGCCGTACAGCTCGATGGAAAAAAGCGCGCCGGGATAATCGCACTGGGCCATCCGGATGCGGACTTGCTCGGAGTCGTCGAACAGGGTGGGATACAGGAGGCGCTTGACGCGTCGGTGTCCCACCAGGCGCTCGGCGATGCGCTGCGCGTTCTTGCTCTGGCGGTTCATGCGCAGCGTGACGGTGGGCAAACGGCCGTCCAGAAGCCAGCACTCATCCGGCTGCAGGATGTTTCCGAACAGCCCGCGATGGCGGCGCAGCTTCTGGATCAGCGCCTCGTCCTTGGCGAGGGCCACGCCGGCGATCAGATCGCTGAAGCCGGACAGGAACTTGGTGGCCGAGTACAGGCAGAGGTCCGCCCCCAACATCAGCGGATGCTGGTAGGGCGGCCCCAGAAACGTGTTGTCCACCATCACCACCGGGCGTGCCGGATGCGCGGCGGCGGTTTCGGCGGCCCGGCGGATATCGGTCATGATCATGGTCGGATTGGCCGGCGTCTCGATGAGCACGATGCTGGGGTCCTTGGCCGACCGGATGGCCTCGTCCAGCGCCTCGCCCTGGCCGGCCGGGATGGCCACGCCGGTCATGCCGAAAGGCTCCAGAAACTGGTGGATGAGCTGGGTGGTACCGCCGTAGAGCGGCGTGGTATGAACGATGCTCGACCCCAGGCGGCCGCAGGCGAAGAAGGCCGTCATGATGGCGGCCATTCCGGAGTTGAAAACCACCGCTTGCGTGGCGCCCTTTTCGAGCGGCACGATCTGGTCTTCCAGAATCTCGGCGTTGGGGTGGTTGAAGCGGGAGTAAATCAGGTCGACTTTTTCGCCGGGCTCCAAGGGCGCCCGGCCCGAGGCGACGTTGAAGGCGCGCTCGGCGGCCTCGGGACTGGAGAAGACGTACGTAGAACTGCGAAACACCGCCGGCCGCGCCGACCCCACCGACAGGCTGGGATCGAAGCCGCGAGTGAGAACGGCCGTCCCCGGACGGACGGGTGTGTCAGGAACCTGTGCCATAATATCTCCTACTTCGAGTATATGGCCGACACCTACCGATATGAGGAGTTCACCTGGCCGGAGATCCGCCAGGCGGTGGCCGAAAACCGCGTGGCCGTTCTTCCCGTCGGCACCGTGGAGCAGCACGGCCCCCATCTGCCGCTGGTGACCGATGTCCTGACCGCCACGGAAATGTCGCGGCGCGCCGTGGAGCGCATGCCGCGCCAGGCGGTCCTGATGCCCTCGGTCTACTATTCCTTCAACGAGCACCACCTGGACTTTCCCGGCACTATCGCCGTGGAGGGCCCCACCATCGTCAACTACGTCACCGACATCGGCACGAGCCTGGCCCACCACGGATTCCGCAAGATCCTGCTGGTGAACGGGCACGGCAGCAACGTGCCCTTTCTGGATGTGGCCGCGCGCAACATCACCAACCACAGCCAGGCGATCTGCGCCATGGTCTCGTGGTGGAGCCTCATTCCGCGCGATCTGTTGAAGCAGTTGCGCGAATCGGAGTTCCCCGGCGGCATGGCGCACGGCTGCGAGCTGGAGACCTCCGTCCTGCTGTATTTGCGCGGCGACCTGGTGCAGTTCGAGAAAGCGGAGAAAGACATCCACTTCCAGAAGACCGAATTTTTCTATTGGGACTTGGAGGCCCCCTCGCCGGTCGTTTTCCAGGAGTGGTTCAGCCGCTATTCACGCACCGGCACGGTCGGCGACCCGACCAAAGCCACCCGCGAGAAGGGAGAGAAGTTCGTCGAAGCGGTGGTGGACCGGCTGGTGGTTCTGCTCGGGGAGTTCCGCGATCGGAAGATCGAGCCGCGCGTGGACCATCATTGATAGCAAGCTGTCAGCGATAGCAAGCTGTGAGCGATCAGCATTCAGTAGTCAGCTTCAGGAGTTGGCCTGACCGCTGATCGCTGAAAGCTCCTGGCTCTCCTTAGAAGACCCGGCGCTTGAGCCGCGCGACGTTGAACTTGGCCGTGTCGGCCACGGCCATCACGGTCATGACGCCGGCCTGGACCGGGTCGGAGACCACCAGGTCGGCGGCCTCCGGCACGCTGCCCGCCATGTTCAGGCT
>JACOSH010000056.1 GCA_016178945.1 Acidobacteriota bacterium | reverse complement strand
TTTCTCCCGAAATGGCCGTCAGGTTGTCCAAGGTGTTCGGCGGCAGCGCTGCAAGCTGGCTCACGCAGCAAGCGCACTACGACCTGTCGCAAGTTCGCGCCGAGCGGATCAAGCTCAAGCGGCTGGCATTGGTCTAGAGTCCCGAGTGCACCTGCCAAAGCAGCGCCGCCCTTGCGGCTCTTTGACTGCTTTCCTCTCCAGGGGTTGGGTATATACTTCCAACTGCTTCACTTTCGATTCGGCGAGCCTGGTTCTGAACTTCAATATCCTGGTGTTCCGGGGACCAGGGAACCCCTACTTCCAGGACGGGCTGAACCTGGACCCTATCCCCTTCGCGGGCAACCCCTTCTGTGTGGATCTCCCATTCTCGAACTTCAAGAACCCACTATCGGCGCCGCAAGACTTCGCCGGACAAGGGATTAACTTGATCGACTTGATCTTCCAAAGCGGCAGCGTGATCGGCGCCAACGCGTTCGCTATCACCAAGTTTGAAACGACCTCCGGGAGCGCGGGGTGTCTGGTGGCGCCACGGCGGCGATCGCCGCCATCAAGGCATACACCGGAAGCACGTGCCGGACTCCGATGTTGATGCGGGCGCTCATCGAGAATCCCAGGATAGCAGCGGGTTTGAAAGACATCCAGCGGCCGTACAGGTATTCCGGTCGAGCCATTCGGTCCCGCCGGCCAGATTGCCTGGCCGTTATGATTATGTGAAGATGTACGGTGGCGGAGCAGCACCGGCGGACATAGCTATGCTGGCAGGGTATCTCGCTCTCATGATCGCAGCCCTGTTCACGGGCGCGGCTTTCTACATCAGCTTTGCCGAACAGCCGGCGCGGCTTGGGCTCGACGATCGCGCGCTTCTGGCTCAGTGGAAACCAGCCTATAAGCGCGGATTTGCGATGCAGGCGCCACTGGCAGTCGCAGGATTCGCCTTGGGGATCGTGGCTTGGTGGCTCACGGGCAGGGTCGCGTTTCTTGTTGGAGGGTTCCTGCTGCTCGCTAATTGGCCGTGGACCATTCTGGGCATCATGCCGGTTAACAAGGCGCTGATGGCGACGCAGCCAGAGGAGGCGGGTCCACACAGCCGGGCTTTGATTGTGAGATGGAATCGACTTCACTCCGTCCGGACGGCCCTGGGATGTCTCGCGATCCTGGCCATCCTGACGGCGCTATATTGACTCCAACACCCGCGCGCCCAGCGTACGCAAGGGCTTTCAGACTCAGACCGTCTCCAGAGGGCTTGCTTGAATCTGGGCGGCTTCGGCGATCACGGCCGCCTGGCTCGAAACGGTATCATGGAAGAAGAACATGCCCACTTCCCGCCGCCATTTTCTACAGGCCGCCACGGCGTCGTCCGCGCTGGCCGCCCAGGTTCAACCCCGCTCCGCCAACGACCGCCTCCAGGTGGCCTGCATCGGATACGGCATCATGGGTCAGGGCGACGTACAGACCGCGGTCTCGGCGCCAGGCGTGGCGCTGGTGGCCGTGGCCGATGTCTACCAAGGGCGGCTGACCCGCGCTCGGGAGACTCACGGGCCGCACGTGTTCACCGCCGCGATTACCGGGAAGTGCTGGCGCGCCCGGAGGTCGACGCCGTGATCGTGGCCACGCCGGATCATTGGCACGCCCGGATCGCCATCGAGGCGATGCAGGCGGGCAAGGACGTCTACTGCCAGAAGCCGATGGTCCAGCGAGTGGCCGAGGGCCGCGACGTGGTGGCCGCGCAGGAGAAGACCGGCCGCATCCTGCAGGTAGGCAGCCAGCGCGTCAGCTCGGTTCTCTACGCTAAGGCGCGCGACCTGATCCGGCAGGGCGCCATCGGCGAGGTCCACATGGTGGAATCGTTCTGGGACCGCAATTCGCCGATCGGAGCCTGGCAGTATTCGATTCCGCCCGACGCCACGCCGGAGAACATCGACTGGGAGCGCTTTCTCGGCCGGGCTCCAAGGCGGCCCTTCGAGCCGCTGAGGTTGTTCCGGTGGAGGAATTATCAGGACTACGGAACGGGGGTGTGCGGAGACCTGTTCGTCCACCAGTTCAGCGGCATCCACTTCATCATGGATTCGCTGGGCCCGGAGCGGGTGTACGCCACCGGCGGCCTGCATTTCTGGAAGGACGGACGGGACGTCCCCGACGTGATGATGGGCAGCTACGACTACGCGCGCACCAGCCGTCACCCGGCGTTCCAGGTGAGCCTGCGAGTGAACTTCGTGGCCGGCGGAGGCGACGCCCACGGATTCCGCTTCGTGGGCAGCGAGGGCGTGCTGAATCTCTCGGTGGGAGGCAGCCTGATTCTTTCCAAGCGACCGAAGCGGGCCGAGCCCGGCCACACGGCCGGCACCTTCGCCAAGGCCATGCGGGACCAATACCTGAGCGAGTACCGCGGGAAGTATCCGCCACGCGAGCCCTCGGCAGCGGCCCTGGAGCCGGCCGCCGAGGAGCGCTTCTCTCTGCCGTCCGGATACACCGAGCAGTACGCGCATCACGAGGCGTTCTTCGCCAGTGTGCGGAGCCGCAAGCCCGTGACCGAGGACGCCGCCTTCGGCCTGCGGGCGGCCGGTCCGGCGCTGCTGTCCAACGTCAGCCACTTCGAGGGAAGGATTTGCCGCTGGGATCCGGAACAGATGATCGAGAAGGCGGGATGAAGACCCCTTCTGGAGCGGTCCCTTCGCGGGTCGCGCTGGAGTCGCTCGCCGGCCAGGTGCGCGCGGAGATGATTCCGCTGGGAGCGAGCTTCTCGTATTTCAGCCTGACCCCGCTGGCGGAGGAGGATCTGAAGCAGTTCCTGGAAGATCCCATCGCCGCCCTGCCGCCGGCCATTCGCGGCGGGCTGCCCCGGATCGAGATCATTCTGGCGCCTTACCTGGAGAAAGGCAACGGCAAGACGGGCGATCTGGTCTGTTTCGACAAGCCGCAGGAGAATCGCCAGGTCTTCGTGTCGCGCCTGGGCCCGCCGGAGCCGGTGACTCTCGCCTTCGCGGTGAAGGACGAGGACATGGCCGACTATCACTACTCGTTCTACAACGCCATTGCGTCGCTGGTCGCCGCCCAACAGAACACGGAGGCGCAACAGAGCTACTACGGGAGGCTGCGCGAGGAGCTGGCCGCGGAGGTTCACGGCGAAGTCGATGAGCGGAGCTGGCACCTGAAGCAGGCCCTGCTGCGCCGCGCCGCCAAAGTGCGCAAGGAGACGCGGCCGTTCCTGGACTACGCCCGCCAGTCCTTCGAGGACACCCTCACGCTGTACCTGCACGGCATCTGCTGCGATATCGACGTCGAGACCGGCCCGCGCCAGATGCCCAGCCGGTACCTGCGCAAGCGGCTGGAGCTGCTGATGAGTCTGTATCCGCCGCCGGAGGGGTTCGCGGTGCTGCCGGAGCATGTCACGCGGCGGTAATCAAAAGCCCTCCCACACGAACGCACAGAAGCGGTGGACCGTCCGGAAGCCGACGCGCTCGTATAAGGCCACGGCGCCGCGGTTGGCGGCCGTGACCGTCAGGCTGACCTTGCGGCAGCCCAGGCCGCGGAAGGCCTCCAGCGCCCGCCGCAGCAGCTCGTAGCCGATGCCCTCGCCGCGGCGGCCGGGCGCGACACAGAGCTGGGTGATGTGGCCGATGTCCTCGGCCACCAGGCTGGTCAGCGCCAGCGCGCAGGCTTCGCCGGTGGCGCGGTCCATGGCCATCGCCGAGCCGGGATGGAAGAAGCTGCCGCAGCCCGGATACTGGACGATGTTGTGGAGGAAGCGGCGGGCGCCTTCCGGGTGTCGATATTGATCGTTGATCTGGCTGTCGATGTGACCCGCGTAGGCGGCGGGGATCAACCGCGCGGCCGGCTCCTGGTGGCGCTCGGCCCAGGGCTCCACCTCCACGCGGGTCAAACTCGAGGGCCGCTCGCGCAACGGCGGCAGAGCCAAGTCGTACTGCATGAAGTTGCGCTCGAACAGGCGCAGGCAGCGCCCGGCGGGAAGCGCGCGGCCGTGGACCGGCCCCAGGGTCATCAACTGGGTCTCGATCCGGCGCACCCAGGGCGTGCGCATGAGGGCCTCGACGGTGGCGCCTAGCAGACGGTCTTCCCGGTCCAGGCTCCAGTGCGCGCGCGAAACGTAGAGATCGCCCAGCAGGCCCTTGTGCTCATCCTGCACGGTGTAGGAATAGCCCACCGGCCGTCCGCGCTCCAGCAGGGCAAAACCGTCCAGCGCGCGCTGATCCACGAAGCGCCGCACCAGGCCGGCCGAGGACTGGAAATCCCAATCGAAGCGCTGCCGCCAGAGGCCGGTCTCCTCCTGGAGCAGAGGCTCCAGGTCGGCGCTCCGCAGGTAGCGCAGGTCGGTGAGGTCGCCGCCGGTGGACAGGGACAATTACTTCACCACGCGCACCCGGTGCGATTCGCTGTCGCCGACGTAGACCACGCCCTGGCGGTCCACAAACACGCCATGGGGCCGCGACAGCCTGCACCTGGCGGGCTCGCCGTCCGGGCCGTCGCCGCGCTCGCCGGTGCCCGCAACCGTGGAGATGAGGCCGCTCGCCAGGTCGATGCGCCGAACCGTGTGGCTCTCGGTATCGGCGATGTAAAGGCTGCCGTCCGGCGCCCAGGAGATGCCCTTGGGTCCGTTCAGCTTGGCCAGCTTGGCCGGACCTCCGTCGCCGGTGTAACCTTTCTCTCCGGTGCCCGCGAGGTGATGAATGGTTCGGGTCCTCGAATCGATGCGGTAGACGGCGTTGCCCTCGCGGAGGGCCAGGTACAGGTTGCCCTGGGGATCGAGATCGAGAGCGCGCGGGCCGTTGAGCGGCGTTCCGGCGAGCGGCGCGCCATCCGGCGTGGGCTTGCGCTCGCCGTTGCCGGCCCAGGTGTCGATGCGGCCGGTCTTCAGATCCACGCGGCGGATGCGGTGGTTGCCGATGTCGCAGACCAGCAGCCCGCCCTGAGGATCGAGGGCGATGCTGTGAGGCTGGCGGAATTGGGCTTTGCCGGCCGGCCCGCCGTCGCCGCTGAACCCGGCTTCTCCCGTGCCCGCGACGGTGGAGATGAGCTTGGTCCTGGCGTCCACGCGGCGCACGATGTGGTTCTTCATCTCGACGAAGAACATGTTTCCGGCCTTGTCGAAGCGGATCTCGTAGGGCTGGTTGAGCGAGGCCTGGAGCGCCGGCCCGCCGTCTCCGGAGTAGCCTTCCTTACCGTTGCCGGCGACGGTCGAGATACGGGCGGTTTTCAGGTCGAGGCGCCGGATGCGGTGGTTATCGACCTCGCAGATGTAGAGCGCGCCGTCCGGGCCGATCACCAGGCCGTAGGGATTGTTGAGCTGGGCGGCGACGCCGGGACCGCCGTCGCCGCTGAATCCCGCCACGCCGGTTCCGGCGATGGTGGCGATTCGTAAGGGCGCCGCCAACGCCGCGAGGCCGCAGAGGAGGATCACAGGAAGTCGGAACATGGCTTCCCGAGATTATAACTATTGCACGCTCACCTTGTGGTCCCGCAGGGTGGAGCCCATGGCTTGGGCCAGACGGGACACGGCCTTGTTGTAGTCGAGATTAGCGACCACTTCGCGGCGGCGCGAATCGGCGTATTCGTTCTGACGGGTGAGCACCAGAAAGTTGGTGGATTCGCCGGTCTGGAACAGGCGGGTTTCGCTATCCAGCTTGTCTTTGGCGGCGCGGGCGCCGGCCTGAGCGGCGGCCTGCCGCTGGCGCGCCGTCTGGATGGCCTGGAGCGCGTTGCGCACCTGCGCTTCGATCGCCTGCTCCAGTTGGGCCTGCTGGATCTTCAGGCGCCGGGCGGCCAGGGCGGTCTGGGCCAGGTTGGCTTCGGCGGTATTGTTGCGCAGGTTGAAGTCGAACGAGAGGCCGACTTGCGCGGTCTGGTAGCCGCCGCTGAACAGATTGGAGAGGGTGGCGCCGTATCCGCCCACCAGGCGGTCGGGCAGGGATCCGAACCCGGCCGCGCTGAGGGGCGGTAATCCGGCTTTGGCCGAGAGCTGGTTGAGCCGCTCGTATAGGGCGGCCTGCGAGGCGGAGAACGGATTGTCGCCCGGGCGGGTCGAGCCGGCCAGGCCGGCGCTCGACCAGGAGGCCACCAGGTTGACTTGCGGCTTGACCTGCTCGACATTCTGGCGGCGCTCGATTTCGTTGACCTGCTGGCGCGCCTGGATCAGCCGCAGCTCCGGCCGCGCGGCGACGGCCTGGTTGACGTTCTCCCGCAGATCGTAGATCCCGGCGGGGCCGGCCAACCGCTCATCGACCGGTACGATCTCTTCGCTCCACAGCGCGGCGGCGCGGTCCGGGGCGAGCAGCGTCTTGAGCGCGTTCTCGACTTCAGTCACCACGCCGATCGAGGCATACAAGGTGTCCAGGCGCCGCTCCAGCTCGGCCTCGGAGGCCGACAGCTCGACCGGGGCCAACGCGCCGGCGTCGATCATGCGGCGGTTGCGCGCCAGTTGCTCGCGCGCCCACTCGACGGCATCGGCCTTGACCGAGACGTCCTGGCGCGCCGCCACCAGGTCCCAGTACGTCTGCTCGACGCGGGTGATCACGTCGATGGTCCTGAGCTCGAAGTCGAGGGCCGACAGGTCCTGGTTCTTGCGCCGGATCTTCAGCTCGGCGCGCTCGCGGTCGATCAAGCGATTGCGCAGCAGGGGCTGCGTGACGCTCACCAGCAGCCGCGAGGTGACGAAGGGGTTGAGCGAGACGAAGGGGTTGGTGGAGGCCTGACGGCTGTTGTCGAAGTCCACATTGAGCTGCGCGCCTTCCCAGGGCAGGCGCTGGCGGAAGGCGAAGTTCTGCGAGTGCAGGTGTTCGGCCAGCACGCCGCCCGCGCCTTGCAGCACGGAGCCGGTGGGGGTGTTGCGCCGCTCCAGCGAGGGCAGCCAGCGGAAGGCCGGATCCCAATAGCCGCGCGCGGCGCGCACGGCCTCTCCGGCGGCCGCCCGGTTGGTCTTCTCGACCTCGATCTCGAGGTTGTTCTTGAGCGCCATCTCGATGGCTTGGGCCAGGGTCAGGTCGCGCTGGGCGATGTCGACGCCCACCCGGCGCGGCGCCGGCTGGGTGGGGTTGAGCCGCGGCGGCGCGGGGGCCTGGGCCAGAAGCGTGAGCAGTAGCAGCGTATTCATGAGTGTCTATCCGATAAAGGCGTCGACGCGCAGGCCGGCGGGAAGCGCCTGGCCCGGGTCGAGTTCAATCAGGGTCTCCAGCACCTTGGTGTCGATCCGCTCGGCCGGACGCTCCGTGCGCACGTTCTTCTTGCCAAGCAGCCGGCCGACGCGCACGACGCGGCCCGTGAATCTCCTGCCGCCGTAGGCCTCCGCCGTCACATAGGCGGGCTGTCCGGCGCGAATGCGCGCCACGTCGCTTTCGTCCACTTCCACCCGCACGCGCAGGACCGACGCGTCCCCAACCGTGACGATGGGAATGTCGCCCTTATCGGAAACGGTCTCGCCGGCGCGGAAATGCCTGCGCAACACCTGACCGGCGATCGGCGAGCGGATGATGGTCTTCTCCAGGATAGCGCGTGCTTCACCGACACGGGCGCGAGCCAGCGCCACGTCCGCCTCGGCCTTGGCCCGGTCCTCCTCGCGGGCGCCGGCGTCCACGAAGGCATGACGCTGCTGCGCGGCCTCATACCGCGACTGGGCCACCCGGTACTCGCGCTCGGCGCGCTCGGCTTCGGCGCGCGAGAGATCGCCGGCCTGGTGCAGAGCGCGCCGCCGGGTCATCTCCGCGCGGGCGTTCTCCAGGACCGCTTCGGCTTCCTGGACCGCGGCCCAGGCCTCGCGCCGCTCCTGGCCGCGCGCGCCGTTCACCACGCGGCGCAGGACGGCCTCCGCCTGCTGAAGCTGGGCTTCCGCCACGGCGACGCGGGCGCGGAAGTCGGCGTTGTCGAGCACGGCGACTACCTGGCCGGCGCGCACGCGATCGCCTTCCTCCACCAGAACCTGCGCCAGTTTGCCGGCGATCGGCGCGCCCACCTGGATTTCCTCGGAGACCGGCTCGACCCGTCCCGGGGCCGAGACCACGGTCTGCGTCGGTGTGGACGAGGGTGACACCGCGGCCGCGTGTGGATTCCGGCTGGAGAGGAATGCGCTCGCCAGGCCCAGCCCCGCCGCGAAGATGAGCAAGTAGGAAATGCCTCGTTTCATTGGATTCTCCCGTCTTCGATATGAACGATCCGATCCGCGTATTCCAAAGCCCGATTGTCGTGGGTGACGATGCCGACGGCGCGGCCGCGGCGATGAGCCAGGTCGCGCAGCCGGTCGAGCACCAGGCGGCCGCTGGCGAAGTCCAGGGCCGCCGTGGGCTCATCGGCCAACAGGATGGCCGGATCGCCGGCCAGCGCGCGGGCGATCGCCACCCGCTGCTTCTGTCCTCCGCTCAGGTCGGCTGGAAAAGACGTGTACTTGCCGCTGAGTCCGACCTGGTCCATCAGCTCCTCCGAGCGACGGCGCGCCGCGCGCCCGCGGAGCCCTTTCAGATCCAGCGCCAACTCCACGTTCTCCCCGGCGGTCAGGGTGGGAAACAGGTTGAAGCCCTGAAAGACGAACCCGATGTGGTTGAGCCGCACGGCGGGGAGCGCCGATTCATCCAGGTTCTGCACCTCGCGGCCGAGCACCCGCACCGTGCCCGCAGTCGGCCGCAGGATACAGCCCATGATCGACACCAGCGTGGTCTTGCCGCTGCCCGAGGGGCCCATGAGCAGCGTTACTTGGCCCGCGTGGAGGTCCAGGTTCACGCCGTCGAGCGCGCGAAACGCCGTTTCGCCCTGTCCATAAGTCTTTTCCAGATCCCGGACTTCAATTGCCGTTTGCATAAAGTCAGCTCTTGAACACCATGGCCGGATCGATGGCGGTCACTTTGTTGATGGAGACCACCGAGGCCGCCACGCACATCATCACGGCGATGCCGAACGTCAGCAAGCCCAGCTCCCAGGGCAGCAGGATCAGGGCGCTCGACTGGCGGCTCAAGCGCACCACCGGAATGCTGATCGCCAGCGCCAGCGTGTAGCCCAGCAGCGCGCTGGCGACCGCCTGCTTCACAATCACGCGGTAGATGTAGCCGTTGGAAGCCCCCATGGCCTTGAGGGTACCGAACTCGCGCAGGTGGTCCATGGTGGTGGCGTAGATGGTCTGGGCCACCACCACCAGCCCCACCAGGAGCCCCATGACGGCGGCCATCAGCACGACGCCGCCCGCCCCTGTGGTGAACATCCAGTAGTTGGTGGTCTTGCGGGCCCATTCCGCGGTGGTGTAGAGGTCCACATCGCTCAATCGCGCCGCCAGCCGCCGTTTCAGCTCGGCCGGCGCGATGCCGGGCATTGCCTTCACCAGCACGTAGGCCGTCTCCCGCTCGCCGACCCGCGTGTAATTGAGCGCGTTCTTGTAGGCCGTGAACACGTGCGGCGAAGTGGTGAAGGCGCGGATGCCTTTGGTGAAGCCCACCACCCGCGCGCGATGTCCGTTGATCTCGGCCGTGTCGCCGACGCGCGCGACGCCCAGCTTCTTGCGATAGAAGTCGTCGAGGATCACGGTATCGACGGTCTTCAGAGCGGCCGCGCTTCCCTCGATCAGGTTCCAGGGCCCGCCCGTCATCGAATCCGGGTTGAAGCCGACGACCTCGCAGCTTTCCGGCGAGCCGTCCGGGCGCTTCCAGACCGCGAACTGCACGATGTACTTCTCGGCGGAGGCGACGCCGGGCGTGGCCAGCGCCTGATAGAGCTTGCTTTCGGAGAACGGCCGCCCCGAGTCCAGGTTGGTCACTCCGCGGGCCGCGATCCACAGATCGGCTGCGGAGTGCTGCACCAGCATTGACGTGATGTCGGTGAAGCCGAGGAACAGGCCAAGCTGGATGATGATCAGGACGATGGCGAAGACGATGCCGGTCAGGGTCACGGCCAGCCGGACTTTGTCGTGAAACAGGTTGCGCAGAGCCAGGGAAGCCATGGGTCAGGTCCTTGTATTAACGCCTTGTTGTTTCTTGACGATGTTAAGCATAGCGGCCAAAAAAAAAGTCAGGCCCGAAGGCCGGCAAGCATTGTGTCGATCACCAGGTCGACTAACTTCTCCTTATCTACCCACGGAAAACGGCTGTTGGCGATGAGCAGCGAGGTGATCCCGTGTATCGCCGCCCAGAGGGCCTGGCTGGTGGCCTCGACATCGGCCTGCCTGAACTTGCCCTGCCGGATGCAGGCTTCCACCCCTTCCCGCAGGATGGCGAAGGCCCGCATCCCCGGGTTGGCAGGATCGAGGCTCCGGCCCTCGGGGTCATCAATGGAGTATCCCATCATGAACGTTACCCGATACTGGTTGGGGTTTTGGAGCCCGAACTCGACGTAACAGCGCAGCCCCTGGCGCAGCAGATCCAGCGGGTCG
This sequence comes from Acidobacteriota bacterium, assembly GCA_016178945.1. Lineage (GTDB taxonomy): Bacteria > Acidobacteriota > Terriglobia > Bryobacterales > Bryobacteraceae > JACOSH01. The sequence continues at coordinate 5,355 of JACOSH010000056.1, read as the reverse complement.
AGGTCCGACTCCTGTACGCTGAAGTTCCGCAGGGCGGCGTAGAGTCCCCGGAAAGTCTCCTCGCACAACTGGTAGAGCAGGTCTCCTTTGTCCTTGAAATGCAAGTAGATCGTAGTGGGCGAGTACTCGATCTTCTGGGCGATGCGGCGCATGGAGACGTTCTGGTAGCCCTCGTTCACGAACAGGTCGCGGGCAGCGTCCAGGATCACCTTGCGGAGCCCTTCGCGGTGACGCTCTCTTCTTTCCTTGACGCCCATAACTAATGTAACAGTGTTATTGTACAGTGACTGGAAGAACCTGTCAAGGGGATTTGACACTCTTCGAACTTCCGCTCACAAGCACAGCCGACATCGAGCAAATGAATCGGGAAATCGAACGAGGGTATAACGGTTGATCTTCATCGACTCCAATGTTCCGATGTATCTGGTCGGCGCTGCCCACCGGCACAAAGCGGACGCCCAATTGATCCTTGAAGGCCTCGTTGCCGCGAAGGAGAAGCTGGTGTGCGATGCGGAGGTTCTGCAGGAGATTCTGCATCGTTATGCCGCTATCGAGCGCAGGGAGGCAATTGCGTCCGCATTGTTTTGTTAGGCGTGGTCGATGAGGTTCTCCCAATTGAACGTCAAGACGCGCTGCGAGCCGCCGCCATCGTATCCGGTAGAGAAAAGCAGAGTGCACGGGACGCGCTTCATATTGCGGTCATGGAGCGGTACGAGATACATACGATCTTCAGCTTCGACCGGGACTATGATCGTTGGCCGGGGTTGGAACGAATCTCGAAAGCCTGAATGCCAGCGGTCGAGAGTTGGCTCCGTCGTGAACACGGCGGTTGCGACCGTGCGGCCCGCGACGGGCAGTATTGTGTGATGGCGGACAAATCGCTTCACGAGACAAGCGCAGCGCGATGGCGTCAGTATCGACAGTCTTGTGACGGCAATCATCGCCGAGCCTGATCCGCTACACTTAGCTGAATCACGCACATGCCGCTTTCAACAGGCGACAAAATCGGTCACTACGAAGTCCTCACCTTGCTCGGCCAAGGCGGGATGGGCGAGGTGTACAAAGCCCGCGACACGACGCTCAAGCGGGAAGTCGCGCTCAAGGTTCTGCCCGGGTCGTTCTTGCGCGATCCCGACCGGATGGCTCGCTTTCAGCGCGAGGCCGAGGTGTTGGCCTCGCTCGATCATCCCAACATCGGACCCATTTACGGAACTGTGGATTCCGAAGAATCGCGCGGGTTGGTCCTGGCGCTGATCGAAGGGCCCACGCTGGCGGATCAGATTGCCATAGGGAGGCTGCCGCTGGGCGATGCGCTGTCGATCTCGAAACAAATCATCGAAGCGCTGGAATATGCCCACGACCGCGGCGTGGTGCATCGCGATCTGAAGCCCGCCAACATCAAGATCACTCCCGAGGGCGTCGTCAAGGTCCTCGACTTCGGCCTGGCGAAGGTTCTCGAAGACGAGCCGCTCAAGTCTTCGCCGGCAGACTCACCGACGATGACCCTGGGACACACGCGGGCGGGCGTCATTCTGGGCACGGCGGCGTACATGTCGCCCGAGCAAGCTGTGGGCCGGCCCGTGGACCGCCGCAGCGACATCTTTTCCTTCGGCGCGGTGCTGTTCGAGATGCTCACGGGCAAGCGCGCCTTCAGGGGTGCGGCCACGCCGGATGCGCTCGAAGCGGTGGTCAAGTTGGATCCGGACTGGTCAGCGCTGCCCGCGGAGACTCCGGGGTATTTGCGGAGACTTCTGGAGCGGATGATGGCCAAGGATCGTAAGCAGCGCCTGCAGGCCATTGGCGAGGCCCGCATCCTGTTAGCGAATCCGCCCGGGGATGCAACGCCCGTGGCTGCTACTTCGGCCACGCCGGTTGCAACCGCGCGGCTCGGGTGGCTGCCGTGGGTCGTTGCCGCGGCGGCAGTGGCGCTGGCGGCCGCGGCATACTGGCGCGCGAGCGGGCCCGCGAGTCCCCGGATCCATTCGTTCGTCCTTCCGCCGGAGCACTCGGCCTTCCGGACCCTGGGAGACGACGCGGGACCGGCGACGCTGTCGCCGGACGGAAGGCGGCTGGCGTTCACCGCGGCGACGGACGGCAAGGTCCAGGTGTGGGTGCGGCCGCTGGACTCGCCGGCCGCGCAGCCGCTCGCCGGCACCGAAGGGGCGGAGTTCCCTTTCTGGTCGCATGACGGCCGGTGGCTGGGATTCTTCGCGAATGGAAAGCTGAAGAAGGTGGAGGCAGCGGGCGGAACGGTGACCGTGCTGGCCGACGCTCCAGCCGACCGGGGCGGAACGTGGAATCAGAACGACGTGATTCTGTTTGCCCCGACCCGCACGTCCTTTCTGGTCCGCGTGAGCGCCGCCGGCGGCGCGGTAACACCCGTGACGCATCTGGATGAGAAGCGCTTGGACATCTCGCATCGCTGGCCTTTCTTCCTCCCGGACGGAAAACATTTCCTTTTCACCTCGCGCGGTAAAGGGGTGTTCGTGGCGGCGCTCGACGGCAAAGACCCGCCGCGCCGCCTGCTGGAGGAAAGCTCGAACGCTATCTACAGCGCGGGTTACCTGTTGTACTCGCGCGGCAATACTCTCCTGGCGCGCCCGTTCGATTCCGCCCGAGGCGAGTTTACCGGAGAGGCTGTGAACCTGGCCCAGAACATGGCCGGCGAAACCGAATCAGACCGGGGCTGTTTCACGGCTGCCGCCGGGCTCCTGGCCTACCACTCCGGGCTGGTGGAGTCCCGTTTGACCTGGACCGACCGCGGCGGCAATCGAGCCGGGACGGTGGGCGCGCCCGGGGTCTTCAACGGACTGGAGATCTCGCCGGACGGAAGCAGGGTAGCCACGGTCGTCGAGGACGGCTCGGGCGCGGCGACGATTTGGGTAACCGATCTGTCGCGCGGCGCGAGAACGCGAGTTTTTTCGGGGACCGGTCTGAGTCTCGCGTGGTCTCCCGATGGGAAACGGCTGGCCGTGGGCTTCGCGCGCGACGGCGCCTACGCGGTGAGCGCCTGGAACGCCGACGGATCGGGCGGCGAAGAGGTTCTTTCGCGATCCAACTTTCAGATTACCCCGACGTTTTGGATGCCCAACGGGGGGCTTCTGCTGGACGTGCGGGATCCCAGGACCGGGTTCGACATCGACTACCTGCCGCCCGCCGGAAACGATGGCAAGCGAGTCCGGGCGCCTGTCCTCCACGCCCCCGGAGACCAACTGGCCGGAACCGTGTCTCCGAATGGGCGGTGGATTCTTTATACGTCCGATGACGGGGCCGGCGGCATAGCGGAAGGGTTCGTGGCGCGATTTCCCGGCGCCGGCAGCCGGCGGCCCGTCTCGACCACTGGCGCGGATATCATGCGCTGGAGCCGCGACGGGAAGGAGATTCTCTTTTCCAGCCGGACCAAGCTGATGTCAGCCACGGTGCGGGAGACCGGCGAGAGCCTGGAGATCGCCGAGCCACGGATGCTGTTTGAGATGCGCGTCGACTGCGGCGTTATTTTTGGGGCCGGGTGTTTCGACGTGTCGCAGGATGGGAAACGGTTTCTGGTGATGGAACCGACCGGGGCGGTGCTGCCGGTCGCGCTGGTGCAGAACTGGCGGGCGGGGTTGAAGAAATAAGCTCGTGCGGCCCGTCCGAGCCCGCGACACGCGGCTCCCATGAGAACGTCCCACGGAGTGTCTGCTATTTTAATTTGAAGATCACGTCAACTGTGCCGTTGATTTCGATCGGCTGCCCGTCGAGGATCCACGGCTGGTAGACCCATTTGCGGACCGCGTCGCTTGCGGCGTCGATCAGCAAAGGGTGTCCGCTTTCGACACTAAGGTCCCGAACGGCGCCGTCCTTTGCTATCACAACCCGCAGTCGCACCGTGCCCGATACCCTTTTTTGGACCGCCGCGGGAGGATACACCGGAGCGACCTTCCGAATCAGCCTGCCGTCCAGTAGCTGGCTGCTGACTGTAACGGGAGCTGAGGTCTCGGAAGGCATGGTTGCGGCTGGCGGCGGCGCGAATACCGGTTGCCCTCCGGCGGCCGGCGCCGAATTTTCCAGTTTGAAGGTCACGTCAATTGTGCTGTTGACTTCGATAGGCTGCCCGTCGAGGACCCAAGGCCGGTAGAGCCACTTGCGGACTGCGTCGCTAGCGGCGCCGATCAGCAAAGGGTTACCGCTTACCACCTTAAGGTCCCGAACGGCGCCGTCCTTTGCTATCACAACCCGCAGCCGTACCGTGCCCGATACCCCCTTCTGAACTGCCGCGGGAGGATACACCGGAGCGACCTTCCGAATCAGCCTGCCGTCCAGTAGCCGGCTGGTTACCGTGACGTGCGCGGGGGGTCTTGTCACGGATGTCCCAGGTCCGGCCGCCGGTGATACTGGCGGCCTTCCGCCGGTGTCGCCGGCGAGGGGAGCGCGGAACCGGGGTTCAGGCGCCGCGGGTTCCTGGGATGGCCGGTTTCGTGTGTACGCGATGACCAATACGATCAGCAGCGCAAGCCAAACGGGGCGCGATGCTCCACCCCGGCGGTGCAGCCTATGGCTCCGCCGACTCTCAGGGGGCAATCGAAGCAGCAGGTCGAGGCGGCGCATGGCACCGCTTCAGGAATGGTGGCCAAGCACTTTTTGGGCAGCGCTCTCTTCGAGAACCAGTTTCCCGGTGATCACCATCGGCTGCGGCTCCTCCTTCTGCGGCGCCGCGCCGGGCGCCTTCAGCAACCCCGCGATGCGGTCCGCCCCGCCCACCAGCACGATCCCCGTCAGCCCGGTGTCCAGATACGTATCAATGGTGATGCCCAAAGCGGTCAGCACTCTCACTTGTCCGAAGTGAGCCAGAACGAAGATGCCCAGGACACCGCCCAGGAGGAAGTAGATCAGCTTGTACTTACGCTCGTCCAGCGCCGGATCGGGCGCCCACCCCACCCACGCAAGCAGGAACAGGACGGCTGTCACGACCCGGTCGATGGCGAAAGATGCAATCAGGATCAAGGCGATCGCAGAAACCCCATCAAACTGTTTCATAGCGGACAGGAGTGTATCACAAACGCTTCGTCGCCGGCATCGCCGCCTGAGGCGATGGTGGGAGAATTGCGGCCGTGATCCAGGCGCAATCCGCGTTGTGATCGGCTAGACTGATTTGAGTCAATCCAATGCCGCTCTCCGCCGGCGACAAACTCGGTCCCTACGAAGTCCTCGCTGCGATCGGAGCGGGGGGGATGGGGGAAGTGTACAAAGCCCGCGACACGCGGCTTGACAGCACCGTCGCCATCAAGGTCCTGCCCGAGCACATCGCCAAGCGCGAAGATCTGCGCGCCCGTTTCGAACGCGAAGCCCGCGCTGTGGCATCGCTCAAGCACCCCC
>JACOSH010000042.1 GCA_016178945.1 Acidobacteriota bacterium | reverse complement strand
AGAAGCTCGGCATCCCCAACGCCGGCCCGGACACCTTCCCGGACTTCCGCATCAGCACGTACAACTACCGCATGCAGCCGGGCGGCCTGCGCCAGGAAGTGGCCGAGGACTTCACCTTCCAGGACAACCTCACCAAGGTCTTCGGAAAACACACGGTCAAGGCCGGGTATGAAATGATCCGCACGCGCTTCAACTCCCTGATCGAGGCGCTGCCCTCGGGCCAGTACACAATGGGCGGAACCGATCTGCCCTTCACTCCGAACACCGGCAACAACTTTGCGTCCTTCCTGCTGGGCAGCGTGACCCAGGCCACTTTACCCGGGCCGTGGCGACCTGGCTGCCGCGCTGGCGCTCCCAGGCCTGGTACGTGCAAGACGATTGGAAGCCCCTTCGGAGCCTGACGCTCAATCTGGGCCTGCGCTGGAGCTACGAGTCGCCTTTCACCACCAAGTACGGCCAGCAGGCGCAGTTCGACCCCACCGCGCGCGATCCCATCACCGGACGCGTGGGCGCGGTGATCCATCCCCAGGGGCCGCTGTCCTCCAAGGACCTGAACAACTTCCAGCCGCGCCTCGGCCTGGCCTGGAACCTGCATCCCAAGATGGTGTTCCGGGCCAGTTTCGGCTTGATCACCCAGGACCTGTTCACCTCGGGCATCAATCAGAACTTCGAGGAATACTTCGCCACGGCCAGCGTGCAGCCCCCGCCGGGCGATCCCCGCATCGCCTTCCGTCTTTCGCAGGGACCGCCCAACATCGCCTTCAACCTCAGTCCCGATGGTAGCGTTCCGTTCGTCGGAACGAATTACAGTGGGCGGAACATCTCCTGGTACGACCCGAAGATGCGCAACCCCTACATCATGAATTGGTCGGGCGGTCTCCAGTATCAGCTCTCGAGCCAACTCCTGACCGAGCTCATCTATCAGGGCTCGGCCGGGGTGGGCCTGCTCAACAACTGGGACATCAACGCCATTCCGCTGGATATCTCGCGCGATCCGGCGCAGCTCCAGCAGATCTTTCAAGCCTCCCAGAACTACAAGCTGTTCACTCAGTTCGGCGCCATCCAGCACTTCTCCAACTATGGCCACAACACCTATCACGGCCTGACTGTGCGCACCGAGAAGCGGCTCTCCCGCGGATTTTTCGTCAACGGCTTCTACACGTTTTCCAAGTCCCTGACCGACAACGAGGGCGACGGCGGCGCGAGCGGCGTCACCTACTACAACCGGCGCCTGGAAAAGGCGCGCGCCAGTTACGACGCCAGGCACCGCTTCGTCTCGGTGTTCATCTCGGAAGTGCCGTTGGGCAAGGGACGGCGTTTCCTGCACAGCGGCCCGCTCGAAAAAGTCCTGGGCGGATGGGATTTCACCTACAGCCACACCCTGCAAAGCGGGACGCCCATCACGGTGACGTTTGCCGGCAGCCAATCGAACTATCTGCCTGGCACGCGCCGTCCGATCCAGATCCTGCCCAACGACCAGGCCAGGGTGCAGGGCTGGACCATCGGCCCGGACCGCTTCCCAACGGCGTCGCAGAACCGCTACCTGAACATCGATGCCTTCCGCTATCCGGCGGCCTTCACTCCCGGCACGCTGGGGCGCAACACCCTGGAAGCGACCGGCATCAACTGGGTGCAGTTCTCGCTCTCCAAGGAATTCCCCATCCGGGAACGCATGAGATTCATCCTGCGCTGGGACATCAACAATCCCTTCAAGACCGTGCCGTTCTCGGATCCCGACTCCACCTTCAATACCCAAAACTCGACGACCTTTGGCCGTCACACCGGCACCCGGGGCAGCTTCGGCGATATCGCCGGAAGAACCCACTCCTTCCTGGTCTTCCGGCTGGAGTGGTAGGAGGTTCTGCATGGCGGACCTCCGCGGGGTAGAATAAAAACGGTGTGAGGCGGACAATCCAAGCCGACGAAACCGGCGCGCTAGTGGTGCCAGCCGGGATGGCGCCCCCCGGGGCTCGGTTCACCGTAGAACCGCGCGGGGACGATGTTGTTCTCCGCCGCGAGGCCGCTGTTGTATCTGTCGACCCCGAGGCTGCCGCGGCGAAGATCGCATGGCTACGAAGTTGGATCGACAGTCTACCGCCTAGTCCCCCGATCCCGCTGGAGGCGACTCGCCGGGATTCGATGTACGACTGATGGCGCGCGTCTTGCTGGACACGAATATCCTGGTCTACCTGGCAAGCCCGGAGTCCCCGCTGCACGCGCTTTGCCAGCGCACGCTTGAGACGTTGATCCAGCGCGGGGGCAAGCTGGCGTTCTCGTCCCAGGTTGTCTACGAGTTCTGGTCTGTCGCAACGCGCCCGGCGGCTGCCAATGGGCTCGGTTGGCCGACTGCGGATGCCCGCCGCGCCATCGACGGGTTCCGGTGACCCACGATCTGAAGGGCAAGCGCATCCACGACGCGCATCTGCTCGCCACCATGAAAGCCAACGGCGTCTCCCGCTTGCTGACTTATAATGCCGCCGATTTCCCGGCCGAAGCCGGTTTCTCCATTCTGACCCCCGAGGACTGACGCCTGACTCCCGTGAGACCAGGTGGCGTTCGCCGCGTGAACCAGATCGCCGGGTTCCAAGCTCACGGCCGGATCGAAAGCCCGATAGAGTCCTGAGTCTTCCAGTTCTGCCGAGAGGTGGTTTTCAGGTTGCGCAAGACCTCGTCGGCGGTCTGCGGAGTCTTTGCTGAGATCTTGCGCAGAACGCGGATGACGCGGTTGTCCACGCGCTTGCCGCGCAAGCGCTTCGTCGTAGCGTCTGGAAGGCACTTCGTTGAAGAGTTCGCACATCCAGTGATAGGCCGTACGCCGGTGAGCATTTCGCCCAGAAGTCGGCCTTGGCGCCGGCGCTGGTTCGCGCCAGGAGGCGGGCTACGCCCTGATGTGACCGACGAAACGATCAGCATCTACCAAAACCCCCACTACAAGATCCTGGAAAAGTTGGGCGAGGGTGGCATGGGTGTGGTCTACAAAGCCCAGGATCTGCGGCTGGATCGCCTGGTGGCTCTCAAGTTCCTGCCGCTCCATTTCGGCCGCGAGGAAGAACAGAAGCAACGCTTCATCCAGGAAGCCAAAGCCGCCTCCGCCCTGGACCATCCCAACATCTGCACGATCCACGAAATCGACGAAACCGGCGATGGACACCTGTTCATCGCCATGGCCTACTACGAGGGCGAAACCCTCAAGAACAAGATCGAGCGTGGTCCCCTTCCGCTTCCCGAAGCCGCCGGACTCGCCCACCAGATCGCCCAGGGTCTCGCCAAGGCCCATAGCCAGGGATTGGTACACCGCGATATCAAGCCGGCCAACGTCATCGTCACGCGCGACGGCGTAGCGAAGATCGTCGACTTCGGCCTGGCCAAAATGACGGGCGGCGCGCAACTCACCAAGCCTGGTACCACCATGGGAACGGCGGCTTACATGTCTCCCGAGCAAGCCCAGGGCGAGTCCGTCGACCAGCGCGCCGATGTCTGGTCCCTGGGCGTGGTGCTCTACGAGATGCTGAGCGGCCAGCGCCCTTTCCGTGGCGACCACATCCCGTCGCTGGTTTATGCCGTTGTGCACGAGAAGCCCAAGCCTCTCGCTTCGGTCCGCCCCGGCCTTCCTTGGGAACTGGAGCGGATGGTCGCTCGCGCCCTCGAGAAGGATCGGGCCGCGCGATATGCCTCGGCGGCCGAGCTCGCCCAAGACCTGGCCGGCTACCTTTCCAGCCTCAGCACGCAAACCCGCTCCGTTGATCTGAAGCTTCTCCTCCAGCAGAGCAAGCGGCCCCGAGTGTTCGTGCCCGCCCTTCTCGTTTTTCTGGCCCTGGTGGCGTTGGGAGCGCGCCTCGTGCAGCGAGGCGCCAATGCACGCTGGGCTAGAGACCAGGCGCTGCCCGAGATCGGCCGCCTTATCGAGGCGGAGAAGTATCCGGCCGCTTTCGCCGTCGCTCGCCAGGCCGGGAATTATCTTCCAGCCAATGACCTGACCCTCGCCGGGTTCTGGCTCAAAATATCGCGGACCGTATCCGTCCAAACGAACCCGGCCGGGGCCGATGTGTACTTCCGGGAGTACAGCGCCGCCGACAGCCCCTGGGAATACGCCGGGCGCTCGCCCATTGAGAAGCTCCGGGTTCCGCGGGGCCTGCTCCGCTGGAGATGCTCAACGGCCGCTACGATTTCTTCTTCCCCATTGAGACCTCACAGAGTCCGATGTTTCACCTGCTCGGGACGGCCAAAGAAAACAAGCGCCACATCATTTACGAGAGCGGCCACAGCATTCCACGCACCGAACTCATCAAGGAGACCCTCGACTGGCTCGACCGCCATCTAGGCAAAGTGAAGTGAACGCAAGGCCTGCTCCCATTGGAATTGTTATTCTGGGTGACGATCTCGCCCGCCGACGTCGCGCGCCGGCGCGCTTATGTCCGGGAGCGCATCTGGAGCTCCCTGGGCGGAATGCCCGCGCGGACGCCCCTCAACGCCCGCGTCACCGGCGTCCTGGAGCGCGACGGCTACCGGATCGAGAAGATCCTGTTCGAAAGCCAGCCTCGTTTCTACGTGACCGCGAATCTCTATGTTCCGAAGTCCGGCGCGCCGCCCTACTCCACCGTGCTGTTCCCCCTGGGCCATGAGCGCGGCGCCAAGAGTCACGACGCCTGGCAGCAGATCCTGGTCACGCTTGCCCGCCGCGGCTATCTCTGCCTGGCCTGGGACACGCTCGGGCAAGGCGAGCGCATCCAGTTCTGGGACGCGGACGCCGGGGAGTCCCGGCTGGGCCGTAACCGCTCCACCAGCGAGCACTCCATGTTGGGCGCCCAGACCCTGCTGGTCGGCGAGTCGGTGGCGCGCTACACGGTCTGGGACGGCATCCGCGCGCTCGACTACCTGCTCGGCCGCCCCGAGGCGGACGCCACTCGCGTCGCCGTCACCGGCAATTCCGGAGGCGGCACCCACTCGGCCTACCTGGCCGCGCTCGACGATCGCATCCAGGTGGTGGTGCCCTCCTGCTACTTGACCACTTGGCGTCATCTGCTCGAAACCATCGGACCGCAGGACGCCGAGCAGTGCATGCCGCCCTTCCTCGCCGACGGCCTGGACCACGGCGACTTTGTGCTGGCCGCCGCGCCCAAGCCGTACTTGATCCTGTCGGCCATCCGCGACTTTTTCGCCATCGGCGGCGCCCGCCAGACCTATCGCGAAGCCCAGGGCATCTACCGGCTGTTCGACGCCGAAAGCAAAGTGCACATGGTGGAGGCCGACGACGGCCACGGCTACTCGGCCCCGCGTCGCGACGCGGCCTACCGCTGGCTCAGCCGCTGGCTGAAAGGCGCCGAGGACGCGACGCCCGAGACGCCGGTCGCGCCCGAGACCGAAGAGACGCTGTTCGTCACCGAATCGGGGCAGGTGGCCTCGCTGGGGGGCGAGACCGTGCACTCGCTCAACCTGGCCCGCGCCCGCGAGCGGATCGCCCGCCGCGCCCCGCTCGACCTGGCGTCGGTCCCGCGCCTGATCGGCTACCAGCCCGCCGCCACGCCCCCGCGCGTGACGCCCTACGGCACGGTCCGCCGCGAGGGGTATCGCATCGAGAAGGGGACCTTTGAGAACGAGCCCGGCGTCCTGATTCCAGGGCTGTTGTTCACTCCCGACAGCCGCTCCGCCAGAGGACCCGCGACCGTCTTTGTCCACGGCCGCGGAAAATCGGCCGGCGCGGGCCGAGGCGGCGAGATCGAGCGGCTGGTAAAGGCCGGCCACGTCGTGCTGGCGCTCGATACCCGCGGCAGCGGCGAGCTGCGCCAGACCGAGCCCCCCGACGGCCAGCGCTATTCCGGCTACTTCGGCGATTACGACAACTCGCTCAAGGCCATGCTCATGGGGAAAACACTGGTGGGGCTCCGCGCCGCCGACGTGAACCTCGCCGTCGAGCTGCTGGCCGCGAGCCCCAACGTCGACCCCGCCCAAATCCACGGCTATGGAGTGGGCGCCGGCGCCATCGTGCTGCTTCACGCCGCCGCCTGCGACCCGCGTCTCCGAGGTCTCACCATCGACTCGATGCTGGTCTCCTACCAGGCCGCCGTCGAAACGCGCGTCCATCGCGAGGTCTACGAAAGCCTCATCCCCGGCGTGCTGGCCCGCTACGACCTGCCCGAGCTGGCCGCCGCCCTGGCGCCTCGCGGCCTCCTGGTGATCAACCCCGCCGACCCGGCCGGCAACCGCCTGTCGCCCTCCGCGGCGCGGCAAGCCTACGCCGCCGCCCTCCAAGCGGGGGCACGTTTGGAGCTCCGGTAGGCTCCACACCTCTTGAGGACCGGGCAGCCAAATCAGTTGACCCGCCGTGCGGGAAGTCCTATTGCGGCAGCAGTCGCAACCCTTCGATCCGCTCGAAGTGCTGCCGGTTGTTCGTAAGCAGCACGAGACAGCCCGAGACCCTCGGGTTGCCGCAACTTCAGTTCCTGGGTGATCTCCGGCCTGCCCTTGAGGTGATCAATCGCCCAATCGGTGTCAACCAAGTAGCGGAGACTCATAGCTCGGGCTTTGGTCTGGTCGAGATGAGCCGGTCCGCATAGATGTTGCGGATGAGCGCGTCGCAATCGACGCTGTCTTTCCAAGCGCCGGCGGACCGTTCTAGGGCGTCGGCGGCATCTTTCGGTCTTGCTTCCGCGATCGTGATTGTGATCTCGGTGTTCTCCGGAAGGTCAAGTTGTTCCAAAGGTTCGATCACCCCGTTGCGATAGCGGGCACGAATATTTCCTGCCATAGGTCATGCACCTCCCTTATTGTAGACTCACCGGATCTGCGGCAGCCTGCGCTTGTAGAAGGAGCGCCCGGCCGTGAGCTGGGCGGAAAGGACACGTGCTCGGGCTCCCTTCGCTCCCTTCTTCGCTTCGGACAGGCCGGCCGGGAAGTGCGTTTTCTAGAGGCGGCGACTCCGTCTGCCTTGTGTAGGGTCGATACGGGCTGTTTAGGCGAGTCTCGCCGGACCCGCACGCAGCGGCTTCCCCTGGATTTGCCAAGATGTCCGTCCGTGCCGGAAATCAGCGCTACCAGAGTAGAACGGCTTCGTGAGAAGGAGAGACGCCTTCAACGCGGCGCGTCAACTACGAGGAGGCCCCATGTTACTCAGACGTGAATTCGTTTCGCTCCAAGACAGCGCCTGTTCCGGGACAGGCAAACACCTTGCCTATTCCACGCTCCCTATAGTGGCCCTGCTGCTGCTGCCGTTATCGACCGCAAGCGCGCAGAAATGCAGCTCGGACATCCCCACGCAGTGGACCTTGAATGACTACTACGTCGATGGGACAACATTCAACAGGATCCGCTCGGACTCCGCTGGTCCCTACATAAATGGGCAGTCGGGGGTATCTGCGTCGATCCAGATCTGTAACGGAACAGGCGATGCCCTTCTGAAGACCGGTTCTTCACGACAGCTCAGCTTTGATTTCGGGAGAATGCTGGCCTCGAACGCGAACACGCCCTCGTGGGCTAGCGGTACAGTTACGGGTGGCGGTGGAACGCTGCACATTCGGCACGTCACCTTTGTTCCAGTTGGCTATGACCGGTCGCAGGAATACACGTTCACGACTTGGGTGGGATCGATGCTGCCGGTAAAGTTCTCCTGGAATCTCCGGATGTGGAAGCCAACCACCGACGCGTTTTCCGGTAACCTCTACACGGATGTGAACGTGGCGACGGCAAACACTCCGTATATTGATACGCCGGTGAACATGCATCACTGCCCTGCGAATTCCGCCGCAACCACGGGTCCGTGCGCCGGCGTGATTCATGAAACCTGGTTTGCTTCCCCGGACCCGGGCCCGACCACTTATGCCGATGGAACCCCGGCGCCTTCGACGGCTACCCAGGTGGCCGCGCTGGTGAGCACTCAAAAAGCCACCCCCGTCAATGCGGGCCAGTTCAGCATGCCGTTTTACTTCGTGATTTCACTGTTGCAGTAGTGTTCTACGGCCGGGCTGGAGCTTAGGGCTGAGATCCATCTGAAGGCCTCCGTGCAAGCGGTAGAATGGCTGGGATGACCCAGCCGGGAGAGGTAACAGGGCTTCTGGCAGCGTGGCGCGGCGGCGACAGCGGCGCGCTGGACAGGCTGATTCCGATCGTTTATGAAGACCTCCGGCGCGTTGCGGCGCGCTATATGCGCTCGGAACAGCCCGGACATACGCTACAGACGACGGCGCTCGTCCATGAGGCCTATATGCGGCTCACCCGGGAGCAGGATCGAACCTGGGAGAACCGGGCTCACTTCTTTGCCGTCGCGGCCCAGATCATGAGGAACCTGCTGGTGGATCACGCGCGGGCGGCTGCTCGGGAAAAACGGGGCGGCGGCGCCGCGCACCTGGCTTTGGATGAGGAGTCTGGACTGACCGCGGTCGACCCCGATGTCCTGTTGGCGCTCGATGACGCCATGCGGCGCCTGGCAGAAGTAGATCCCCGCGCAAGCCGCATTGTGGAGCTGCGCTATTTCGTCGGATTGAGCAATGAAGAGGTCGCGGACGTGATCGGCACAACCGAAAGGACCGTCAGGAGGGACTGGAACACCGCAAAGGCCTGGCTGCGGGCGGAGCTCAGAAGCCGGCAATAGGCGCAGCATGACACGGGAGCGATGGGAAAAGCTGAAGGTGATCTTCGGCGATGCGCTCGACCGCCAGCCGGCGGAGCGGGAAGCGTTCGTGCGCGAAGCCGTGAAGGACGATCCGGACCTTCTGCCGGAACTTCTCCGCCTCCTGGAGGAATACGACCGCGACTCCGGGCTGTTATCCCGCCCCGCGCTGATCCGTGCGAGACCGTTGGAACCTGACGACGGACCGCGTTTTTCGCCGGAAACCGTCCTGGCTCGCCGCTTCCGGATCGTCCGTTTCATCGCCCGCGGAGGTATGGGCGAGGTGTACGAAGCGGAGGATCTCGAGCTCGGCGAGCGCGTGGCCCTCAAAGCCATCCGCCGGCACGTCGCCCCCGACAGCGAGCTCCTCCCGCTCTTCAAGAAAGAGATCCAGCTTGCCCGGCGCGTGACTCACCCCAATGTGTGCCGCATTTTCGACCTGGAGCAGCACGAGGACGCGGACGGAGGGACGACGGCGATGCTGTTGTCCATGGAACTCCTCGACGGTCACACGCTCTCCGAGCACTTGCGGGACCAAGGTCCATGGAGTTTCCGCGATGCCTTGCCGCTGATCGAGGAGATGGCGGCGGGGCTGCAGGCCGCGCACGATCTAGGGATTATTCATGGAGATCTGAAGCCGGGAAACGTGATGCTCGCCTCCCGTCCGGGCGAAGCCCGGCCGCGCGCCGTAATCATGGATTTCGGCCTGGCTCTTCCGGTGGCGCTGGACTCGCGCGGCTACAGCGCCAGCCGCGGCGGGACACCGGAGTATGTGGCGCCGGAGCAGGCCCAGGGCGCTCCGGTGACCACCGCAACGGACGTGTATTCCTTCGCGCTGGTCATCGCGGATATGCTAGGCGTACCGCGGCCCGTGCGGCTCAAGCCCGGCGCGGAGCGAATGCCGTGGCGCTGGTCGCGCGCGCTGCAGCGTTGCCTCGACGCGGAACCGGACCGTCGCTTGTCGCGGCCCGCGGAGCTGGCTCGAGTGCTCCGCGAATCGGCAGGCCGGCGCGGGAGGGCCGTAACCTGGGTCGCCGCCGCGGCGCTGATCGCGGCACTGGGAATTCCGGCCTCCTTCTTTCTGGCAGGCCGGACAAAGACGACGCCCGCTCCCGAATTGCTGCCCGAGGCGGTTCCGCTGACCGCGTTGCCCGGGGTCGAGTTCGGACCCGCCATTTCGCCTGATGGCCGGCAGGTCGCATTCTTCTGGGGGAAGCACGAAGGAATGATCGGAATCTATCTCAAGTGGATCGGTTCCGATACATTGACTCCCCTCGTCACCGACAGGGACAATTTTACCTACAGCCCGGCCTGGTCGCCGGACGGCGAGACCATCGCATTTCTCCGGCGCACTTTGGGAAACGAGACCTGGCTGTATCTCATCTCGGCATCCGGCGGACCCGAACGGCGGCTGGCCCGGCTGGCCCGGCTGGCCGATCGAGGTCATCTGTTCTACGCCAATCACCTGCATCTGAGCTGGACTGCCGACCGCCAGTGGATCTACGCACCGATGTCCGACGGGCCGGATCGCCGGGGGACTCATCGGATATCGGCGCTGACGGGCGAGATGCGCCGGGTCACGAATTCCCAGGAGAAAGTGGACATTGCGCCGGCGCTTTCTCCCAACGGACGCATACTGGCTTTTGTGCGCCAGGGGCGCGGAGAGGAGGTGTTTCGGTTGAACCTCACGCCAGACGGAAACGCTGAAGGCCCCCCACAGTCCCTGTACAAGGCGCCCTCCCTGACTTCGGGTCTGGCATGGACTCCTT
>JACOSH010000041.1 GCA_016178945.1 Acidobacteriota bacterium | reverse complement strand
CTCGCGCGCCCTTGACAAATCCCCTCCCTTCCAAACGCTCTCCTTATAGAGGGAAAGGGGGCCTATGGTAAGCGCCGCCCGCCTGCTGCCTCCCGTTGGTCGGCCACCAGGTTTCGATGTTGGTTCGGGCTAAAAAATGCCATTGACATAGACCGGCCTTCTCATGGAAGCCGCGACCGTGAGAGTCTGTGAAAATATCGAACCGTGCACCGCTTGCTTACGCGCGCGGCTCTGTGCATTCGTTGCAGCACGAATGGTCAGAGCCGCGACCGTGAGGGAGCGGTTGCCGATATGACCGGTCTTACCGCGCCGCCGCCCTCTCCAGTCCCTCCACGGCAGTC
Organism: Acidobacteriota bacterium; assembly: GCA_016178945.1. GTDB lineage: Bacteria > Acidobacteriota > Terriglobia > Bryobacterales > Bryobacteraceae > JACOSH01. Next base: position 5,423 of record JACOSH010000041.1, on the reverse strand, counting down.
ACCACCCTGCCGCTCCAACGGACCTGAAAATAGCCGTCATCGCCCCGGCCCGCCAGATTCCGCGGCGAATCCTCGGCGATCTCCAGCTTCTTCCACTTCCCGGCCAGCACCTTGTGGTACGCGCCAAAATAGCGGCCGGCCGCTTCCTCCGAGTCCCACTCCACCGCATGCGCCAGGACGCTGCGCCCGCTCGCCCGCCGCTCCCACAAGGCGTACGCTCCACCGCGCCAATGCGGCCCGATCTCCTGCGCCTCCCCGCGCATTCCGTATTGCCGCAGCAGAATGGTCACGTCCAGCTCCCCGATCATGCCGTCGCCCACCTTCCGGTATCCCTTGATGCGTTCGATCGGCAGCGCCGTGCGCGCCGGCTCCTCGCCCGCGAAGTACTTCTCCGGATGCAGGATCTGCTGCGTGGTCACCGGCGGCTTGCGGAAGATCCGGCTGAAAGCGGCCTGCCCCATCTTTTCCACCAGCGCGTGCTGGAAGCGCATGCCGTGCGTGTAAGGAAACACCAGCGTCTCTCTCAGGTAGAGCGGGGCCGCGGCGAAGACCGGATATTGCGACCCCTCCGAGTCCGCGCCCCCCATCGCCTCCAGCAGCGACGGATCTTTCAGCAGCGATTGCGACCGGCGTTGCGCCATCGCTTCCGCCATCAGCCAACTGGCCTGTCCTTCCATTACGGCCATGCGCGCCAGCGAGCTGTCGTCGCTGTGGCCGGAATCCCGGATGAAGCGCTCCAACCCGAAGTTCTGGTCCGCCAGGGCGTGCGCCAGCTCGTGGACCAGCGCCGATTCCTGCATCCCCGACGAGGTCCAGTCCGTCAGGAACAGCTTCTTCCGGCGGAAATCGTAGAAGGCCGCCGCCTGTTCGGTGAGCAGCTCCACGGTGGATTTCGCCAGTTCGAAATCGGAGGGAATAAAGCCGAACTTCTTGAGCGTCAGCTCCTCCACGCGCAGGTCTTCCGGCTTGACCACTTCCTTGACCCGGTCCTTCAGAAACTGGTGGACGCGGTCGCGTGAGATGATCTCCGCCCGCACCTTCTTCCTGGCCGGCAGGCCGGTGATCCCGGTCAGCTCGCGCATCGAGCGGTCGATGTCGCGAAAGACGGCCGGTGTTTCGGCGCACAGGCTCGCCCAGAACAGCAGCCCGATCAGCCGGCTACTCGCCCGCATGCGCGGCCCCTTCCCCCCACACCCGGAACCATCCGGCGGCGGCGGCGCAGAGCACTCCGCTGGCCAGCACCGTCGCCCGCACGCCCAACCCATGCCCGAGCGCGCCCGAGAGCAGGCTGCCGAACGGCCCCAGCCCGACCACGGTCATCGAGTACAGCGCCATCGTGCGGCCCCGGTATTGATCGGGCGTCAAGGACTGGATGAGCGTATTGGCCGCCGCCAGTTGCCGGAACACGCTGAACCCCACCAGCACCATCACCGCAACCGAGAAAGAGAACGACGGCGAGACCGAAAACAGCACGAAGGCCGCCCCCAGGGACAACGCGCTCCAGAAGATCACCCGCGCCAGCCCCGCCAGCTCCGACCGCATGGCCAGCCCCAACACTCCCACCACCGCGCCCGAGCCCATCGCCGCCGACAGCACGCCCAGCCCCTGCGCGCCGCGATGAAAGATCGCGTCGGCGAAAAACGGCATCAGCACCACCACCGGCATGCTGCCGATGGTGGTCGCGGCCATCAGCAGCAGCACGTTGCGCACCGGCCGGTTGCGGTACACCGCGCGGAATCCGTCGATCAGGTGGGACAACGGCGACTCCTCCAGGGAGGCCGTATCTTCGCGCTCCGGCAGCCGCATCGCCAGCAGGCCGCCGATCACGGCCAGAAAGCTGATCCCGTTGATCAGAAAGCACACTCCCTCGCCCACCGCCGCCACCAGCACCCCGGCGATCCCCGGCCCCACCACGCGCGCCATGTTGAACGTGGTCGAGTTGAGCGAGATGGCGTTGAGCAGGTCCTCCTTGGAGGCCATCTGCACGATCAGCGACTGGCGGGCCGGCATGTCGAACGCGTTGATCACCCCCAGCGCCACCGACAGCGCCAGGACGTGCCACACCACAATACTGCCGGACAGTGTCATGGCTGCCAGGACCAGCGCCTGGATCATCGAGAGAACTTGCGTGGCGACCACGATGCGGTGCCGCGACCAGCGGTCCGACGCCAGCCCGCCCAGCGGCCCCAGCGCGAACACCGGTACCTGGGCGCAGAACCAGGCCGTGCCCAGCAGCAGCTCCGAGTGGGTCAGGCGGTAGACCAACCAGCTCTGCGCCACGTTCTGCATCCAGGTGCCGCACAGCGAGACGATCTGGCCCGACAGAAACAGCCGGAAGTTCCTATGCCTGAGTGCTCGAAAGAGCGCCGGAGGAGACAATCTTCTAGGATAGCGCGGTACAATGGAGCTTCACACTTTCTTTCAGGAGATAACCAGTTGGCGGAAAACTCGACCTACAGCGCGGAGTACGTGGGCAGCGGCACGTTCATCATTCACAAGCCGAAGCGGAAGAAGGGCAAGACGCGCCAGTCCCAGCTAAAGAACCCGCAGCGTGGCGCGCGCAAGTAGCCGCCGCCGGCGCCACTGGATCACCCGGAACCAGGCGGCCAGGCAGGCCCGTTGCAGCAGGAGCGCGCCGCCCAGGCTGGCGGCGAATGCGGTTCCGATCACCATTGCGTCGATCATCGCCGGTGGATGAGCAAGCCGCCTGCCAAACCCTTTTCGCGGGGGTTTCTGCGGGAAGGCGAAGGCCCGGTGTGTAGGCCTTTCCACGGAGCGTAGAAGAATGTACATCACCGGCCTCAAGCTCCACCCGATCGCCATCGCCGACCCGCCGCTGCGCAGCTCCTACGGCTTGCATGCTCCCTTTGCGCTGCGCACCATCGTCGAGCTCGAGACCACCGGCGGCCTTACCGGCATCAGCGAAACCTACGGCGGCGACGGCCCCCTGGCGGCCCTGGAGGCCGCGCGCGAGCATGTCCTGGGCCGCGATCCCTTTCAGCTCACCGGCCTGATGGCCAGTCTCACGGCCGAGACCGATGCCGCCGCGGTGGCCGGCGGTCGAACCCAAACCTACCTGGTGCCCGGCGAGAATCCGCTGGACCGCCACATGCGCACCTTCGCCGCCCTGGAAATCGCCTGCCTGGACTTGATCGGGAAGGCCGTCGGCAAGCCCGTCTGCGACCTGCTCGGCGGGCGCGCACGCGACCAGGTTGCCTTCTCGGCCTACCTGTTCTACAAGCACGCCGGCGGGGGCGGGGTCGGCGGCGACGCCAGGCACGATGAGTACGGCGAGGTCCTCGACCCCACGGCCATGGTGCGCGAGACCCGCCAGATGATCGCCCAGTACGGCTTCCACGAGATCAAGCTTAAGGGCGGCGTCCTCGATCCCGCCACGGAAGTGGCCACCATCCAGGCGCTCCGCCGGGAGTTCGGCCCGTCTTTCCCGCTGCGCATCGACCCCAACTGCGCCTGGTCGGTCGAGACCTCAGTCGCCGTCGGACGCGCTTTGCAGGAAGATCTCTCCGGCGGCGGATACCTCGAAGACCCCTGCGCCGCGCTGGAAGGCATGGCCGAAGTGCGGCGGCGCCTGATGGCCGAAGGCAACCTCACGCCGCTGGCCAGCAACGTCGCCGTCACCTGCCTGGCCGACGTGCCGGCGGCGCAGCGCCTGGATGCGGTCCAGATCGTGCTGTCCGACCCGCACTACTGGGGCGGCCTGCGCCAGGTCCAGACGCTGGGCAATTTGTGCGGCGTGCTCGGCCTGGGCCTCTCCATGCACTCCAACAGTCACCTGGGGGTGAGCCTGATGGCCATGACCCACGCCGCAGCCGCGTGCCCGCACCTCACCTACGCCTGCGACACGCACTATCCGTGGCAGACCGCCCAGGACGAAGTCGTCGCCGGCGGCCGCATCCCCTTTGTGAACGGCTGTGTCCAGATCCCCGCCAAGCCGGGCCTGGGCGTCGACCTCGATTACGACCAGCTCGCCCGCGGCCGCGAGCGCTACCAGAAGATCCCCTACCGCAAGCGCGACGACGAAGCCGAGATGCGCATGCACGTGGATCCGGACTGGAAGCGCATTCTACCCAGGTGGTGACGGGCCCAGCGTCGCCTCTAAGGCCGGCGAAGCTTGCGAGTGCGAAGAAACCTGCGCATGTCTTCACGATCCTCAATCGGCCTGAACCCTGGATCGGAACATGACGGCCCGGCTGACCTCCAGCTTTCGTTTTTGCCTCGAATCAAGAACCACAGACCCTTCTTGGTGATGGAATCGAGAGCCAGTTGGTTTGGCGCCGGACAGCAAGAACAGACGAATTGGCACCTGAGCTTCTTGGAGCGAGGAGAGTTCGCTGGGACAGCACCGTGCAAATTCCTGGTTCCATCCGGAACGCTGCCCAACGTTTGACTTGCCTCTTACGGGTAGCGTAGGATGGGAAGCGTATGATTCGCTCTTACCGGGATGCGGAGACGCGGCGTCTAATGGAGCGGCAAGCCAGCCTCAAATACCAGATCGTGGGAAGAACGGCTTTGATACGGCTGCGGCTTCTGAATTCCGCGGTCGCACTGAGCGATCTCCGGTTGCCCGGACTTCATTTGGCCGCACAAAGCTGACAGGAAAGGACAGTACAGCATCCGCATCAATGACCGCTACCGAATCTGCTTCGAGTGGCGGGATGGCGATGCCTACAATGTCGAAATCGTGGACTACCATTGAAGGAGACGAAACATGGCCAATAGGAAAAAGAAACTGCCGCCGGTACATCCCGGCGAAGCCCTGCAAGAGATCCTGAACGAAGCAGGGCTTTCCGCCAATGCGCTTGCCCTGGCCCTGCGGGTCCCAGGAAACCGGGTCACCGCCATCCTGAACAAACAGCGTGGCATCACGGCGGACACGGCGCTCCGATTGGGCCGGTATTTCGGTACCTCCGCTCAAATGTGGATGAACCTCCAGTCCACCTACGAGCTGGAAGCTGCGGAGGACACACTGGCCGACAAGATCAGGCAGGAAGTCATGCCGCGATCCGCTGCGGCTTAGACCGCGTTAGGCCGTAAGCAGACCCGGTCTCAACTGGAGGCTGTTCGACCCGCCCGGCGAGTACGCCCTCGAGATGGCGCTCACCGACAAGCGAAATCGCCCAGTGAGACTCCGGTCCGGCCACTGGGAGGGAACTTCATCGCGCCACTCACCTGCAATTCTACGGCAAACAGGCCAAAGGGGCCGAAGCCTGCCACTTTTCCCGGGCTCGCAGGACACCAACATAGACTGCCCGGATGATCGGTTTCCTCCGAGCCTCGCCGACACGGATTCGGCCTCCCCGCCCTGCGGATGGGCGGTCTGGCGCGCCGAGCAAAACCCACTAAAGATCAACCCTCGGTCCTCGGTTTAGTTCACTGCGCGGTTTACTCGGTGTTCGCGGCGT
>JACOSH010000040.1 GCA_016178945.1 Acidobacteriota bacterium | reverse complement strand
GGCGCGGGCGGTGGACAAGCCGTTCCTGATGCCGATCGAGGACATCTTTTCGATCCAGGGCCGCGGGACGGTGGTGACCGGGCGCATCGAGCGGGGCATCTGCAAGGTCGGCGAGGAGATGGAGATCGTGGGATTCCGGGACACCCGCAAGACGGTGGTGACCGGGGTGGAAATGTTCAAGAAGCTGCTGGATGAAGGGCGGGCCGGGGACAACGTGGGGTTGCTGCTGCGCGGCGTGGAGAAGGACGAAGTGGAGCGTGGGCAGGTGATCTCCAAGCCGGGCTCGATCACGCCGCACAAGAAGTTCAAGGGCGAGGTGTACGTGCTGTCGACGGAAGAGGGGGGCCGTCACACGCCGTTCTTCAAGGGCTACCGGCCGCAGTTCTACTTCCGGACCACGGACGTGACCGGAGTGGCGCAACTGCCGGAGGGCACCGAGATGGTGATGCCGGGAGACAACGTAAACCTGACCGTAGAGCTGATCACGCCGGTGGCCATGGACAAAGGGCTGCGCTTCGCCATCCGCGAAGGCGGCCGCACCGTCGGAGCCGGCACGGTAACGGAGATAGTAGAGTAGGTCGGTTTGTCAGTAGGTCAGCTAGTCAGTAAGTCAGTTTGCCGGAAACTGACAAACTGATGAACTGACAAACCGATGAACTGAGAAAACTGACAACTATGGTACGTGAACGCATTCGCATTCGCTTGAAAGCGTACGATCACCGGGTTCTGGACCAGTCGACGACGGAAATCGTCGATACGGCCAAGCGCACCGGCGCACAAGTGGCGGGACCGATCCCGCTGCCCACCACCCGGAACCGGACGACCGTGCTGCGCTCGCCGCACGTGGACAAAAAGTCGCGGGAGCAGTTTGAAGTCCGGACCCACAAGCGGCTGCTGGACATTCTCGAGCCCACCCAACAGACGGTGGACGCGCTGATGAAGCTGGACCTGCCGGCCGGCGTGGATGTGGAGATCAAGGCGTTTGGGAAGGATCACAAATAAGGTGTCAGGCGCCAGGTGTCAGGTGTCAGGGGCGGACGTTCCGGCGATTCCCCTGACACCTAACACCTGACACCTGACACCTGAGGTTCAATAAATAGGTGTCAGGTGTGAGGTGCTAGGTGTTAGGGACGGATATTCCGGCGTTTCCCTAACACCTAGCACCTGACACCTAACACCTGAGGTTCATATGAGTCCAGGAATACTTGGCAAGAAAATTGGCATGACGCAGGTCTTCCGGCCGGACGGGCAAGTGGTGCCCGTGACGCTGTTGAAGGCGGGTCCGTGCATGGTGGTGCAGCGCAAGACGCCGGCCACCGATGGCTACGACGCCGTGCAGTTGGGGCTGCTGGAGTTTGTAAAGCCGCAGCGTCTGACCAAGCCGCGGATCGGCCATCTGAAGAAGGCGGGCGTGGAGGGCGCCAAGCTCCTGCGCGAGTTCCCCCTGCGGCCTGGAGACGGCGATCTGAAGCCGGGCGACCAGGTGCTGGTGGATCAGTTCAAGCCCAGGGACAGGGTGGATGTAGTGGGCATCAGCAAGGGCCGCGGGTTTGCGGGCGTGGTCAAGCGCCATCACTTCCGGGGCGGCGGCGGATCGCATGGATCCATGTTCCATCGCGCGCCCGGTTCCATCGGCGCTTCCAGCTTCCCGTCGCGAGTGCTGCCGGGGATGCGCATGGCCGGGCAAATGGGCCACGCGCGCGTCACGGTCCGAAACCTGGAAGTGATCGACGTGGATACCGAGGACAACGTGCTGGTGGTGAAGGGCGCGGTTCCGGGCCCCAACGGCGGCTACGTTCTGGTGCGGAGGGCGAAACAGTAGCCATGCCAACCGTCGAAGTCGTCGATCTGAACAATCAGCCGGTCGGCCAGGTGGAGCTGGCCGATGCGGTGTTTGGCGCTCCGGTAAACGAATCGCTGTTGTACGAGGCGGTGCGGCAGTATCAGGCCGGCCAGCGCCGGGGTACCGCCAAGACCAAGGTCCGCTGGGAAGTCGCCGGTTCGGGAAAGAAGCTGTGGAAGCAGAAGGGCACCGGACGGGCGCGCATGGGCTCCATCCGGTCGCCGCTCTGGCGCCACGGCGGCACGGTGCACGGGCCGGTGCCGCGGGATTACAGCTACAAACTGCCGCGCAAGATGCTGCTGGGCGCGCTGCGGTCGGCTCTGTCGGCCAAGTTGCGGGACGGCCAACTCAAGGTGGTCAGCGAATTTGGCTTCGCCGAGTCCAAGACCAAGGGCGTCCGCGCCGCGCTCAACGTGTTGGAGGCCAAGCGATCGGTCCTGCTGGTCGACAACAGCGGCAACCGGAACCTGGAGTTGGGCGCGCGGAACCTGGAAGGCGTCACCTTGCTGCCGACCCGGGAGGTGACCGTGTACCACCTGCTGGGACACGATCGGGTGCTGCTGTCCAAAGCGGCGGCCGCCAAGCTGTCGGAGGCGCTGGCGCTATGACCATCCATGAAGTGATTCGACGGCCCATCGTCACCGAAAAGGGCGTTACCAAGAAGGAAGGCGAGGCCACGATGTGCTTTGAAGTGGCGGCGGCGGCCACCAAGACGCAGGTCAAGGGCGCCGTGGAGAAGCTGTTCAAAGTGCACGTGGCGGAAGTCCGGACCATGAACCTGACGGGCAAGCTCCGGCGCCGGGGCCGGTTTACCGGATACCGCTCGGACTGGAAGAAGGCCTACGTGAAACTGAAGGCCGGCGAAAAAATGCCGGAGTATACGGAGATCTAAGGCTCTTATGGCGATCAAGCAATATCGTCCGACCACGCCGTCGCGGCGCTTCATGACCTCGGTGTCGCGGGAGGGGCTCAGCCAGGACGCGCCCGAGAAGTCGCTGCTGGAACCCAAGCGGAAGACCGGCGGCCGCAACAGCCTGGGCCGGGTCAGCTCGCGGTTCATCGGCGGCGGCCATAAGCAGGCCTACCGGATCATCGACTTCAAGCGCGATAAGACGGGCGTGCCGGCCACGGTGGCTTCCATCGAGTACGATCCCAACCGCTCGGCGCGGATCGCGCTGCTGAACTATGCCGACGGCGAGAAGCGCTACATCATTCAGCCCGAGGGGCTGAAAGTGGGCCAGAAGGTGATGTCCGGACCGGCGGCCGACATCCTGGTGGGCAACGCGCTGCCGCTGGAGAACATCCCGCTGGGCACGGTGGTGCATAACGTGGAGCTGCGCCCGGGCAAGGGAGCGCAAATGGCGCGTTCGGCCGGTGCGCAGGTCCAGTTGATTTCCAAGGAAGGCGGCATGGCGCTGCTGAAGCTGCCCTCGGGCGAAGTCCGCAAAGTGCCGGCGGCGGCCATGGCCAGCATCGGGCAGGTGGGCAACAGCGATCACGAGAACATCTCGCTGGGCAAGGCGGGCCGCAAGCGCTGGATGGGGAAGACGCCTCACAACCGGGGCGTCTCCATGAACCCGGTGGACCACCCGCACGGCGGCGGCGAGGGCAAGACCAGCGGCGGACGTCATCCGGTGACGCCCTGGGGCCAGCCCACCCGCGGGTACAAGACCCGGAACAACAAGCGGACGGATAAGTTCATCGTGAGCCGAAAGTCGAAGAAGCGGTAGGTGAGAAGAGAATATGGGTCGATCCGTTAAGAAAGGTCCGTTCACCGACGACCACCTGGTCAAGAAGGTGGAGACGCAGGCCGCCAAGAACGAGAAGAAGGTCATCAAGACCTGGTCGCGGCGTTCGACCATCCTGCCGGAGTTCGTGGGGTACACGCTGGCGGTGCACAACGGCAAGAAGTTTATCCCGGTGTACGTGACCGAGAACATGGTGGGCCACAAGCTGGGCGAGTTTTCCCCGACACGGGTCTTCAAAGGCCACTCGGTGAAGGCGGCGACGGAGAAGGCGGCGAAGCCCGCATAGAGTAGGTGTTAGGTGAGAGGTGTTAGGTGTCAGGGGTGGAAGCTTTGGGTTAGGCAGAAGGTGGTCGGGGTTTCCCCTGACACCTAACACCTGACACCTTGGAGCTAATTATGGCCAGAGCAGAAGCGAGATACGTCCGGGTTTCGCCGCAGAAGGCGCGGCTGGTGGTGGACATGATTCGGGGGCAGAAGGCCGGCGACGCGGTCAATGCGCTGCGGGTGGTCAACAAGCGGATCGCGCCGGCGGTGGAGAAGGTGCTGCACTCGGCCATCGCCAACGCCAAGGCCAAGGCCACCGACGTGGACGTGGACAACCTGATCGTGTCCCGGGCCTACGTCAACGAAGGGCCGCGCATGAAGCGGGTGCGGCCGGCGCCCATGGGCCGCGCCTACCGCTACCAGCGGCGGATGGCCCACATCGTGGTGGAAGTGGCCGAGAAGGGCAAAGGCAAAGAATAGGTCGAAGATGGGACAGAAAGTACATCCGTACGGATTCCGGTTGGGATTCAACAAGACCTGGCGGTCGCGGTGGTTCGCCAAGGCGGGCTACTCCAAGCTGCTGCAGGAAGACCTGGAGCTCAAGGACAACTTGCGTGAGCGGCTCAAGTCGGCCGGCGTGAGCCTGATCGAGGTGGACCGTCCCGGAAACAAGCTGCGGGTGACCATCCGGACGTCGCGTCCCGGCATCATCATCGGACGGAAGGGCGCCGAGATCGAGAAGCTGAAGCAGGACCTGGCGTCGAAGACCAAGCGCGAAGTGTTCATCGACATTCAGGAAGTGCACAAGCCGGAGCTGGACGCGCAACTGGTCTCCGAGTCGATCGCGCTGCAGTTGGAGAAACGCGTGGCGTTCCGCCGGGCGATGCGCAAGGCGGTGGATTCGGCGCTGCGCTTCGGCTGCAAGGGAATCAAGGTGCGGGTGTCGGGCCGGTTGAACGGCGCCGAGATCGCGCGCAGCGAGTGGTACCTGCAAGGCCAGCTTCCGCTGCACACCCTGCGGGCCGACATCGACTACGGGTTCTCCGAGGCGCGCACCACCTATGGCGTGATCGGCGTGAAGGCCTGGATTTACAAGGGCGAGATTCTGGAAGCGCGGCAACGGCGTTCGTCGAGCGAGCCCGAGCCGCGGCGCCGCGAGCCCAGGGAGCGCCGCGAGCGGCCCCGCCAGGAGCAGCCGTTTTCCCCGGCCGTGCAGGCCCCGCCCGAGGCGTCTCAACCGGCCAGGACCGGCGCGCCGCTGGCCCCGCCTCTCATGCCGCCGACTCCGGCCTGGAAATCCGAGAAGGGCGAGAACTGAGAACTTCTTATGTTAATGCCCAAAAAGGTCAAATACCGGAAACAGCAGCGCGGCCGGATGGCGGGCAAGGCCTGGAGGGGCTCCTCCGTTGCCTTCGGCGAGTACGGCCTGAAGGCCATGGTCTGCGGCTGGATTACGGACCGGCAGATCGAGGCGGCGCGCATCGCCATGACGCGCTTCATCAAGCGCGGCGGAAAGGTGTGGATCCGCCTGTTCCCGGACAAGCCCATCACCAAGAAGCCGGCGGAAACCCGCATGGGAAAGGGCAAAGGGGCGCCGGAGCAGTGGGTGGCGGTGGTGCGGCCGGGCAAGATTCTGTTTGAGATGGAAGGCGTGGCGCCGGACGTGGCCGAGCAGGCCATGCGTTTGGCGGCGCACAAGCTGCCGCTCAAGACCAAGTTCGTTTCGCGCCTCCACGCCGAGTAAAGGAAAGCCGAGATGAAATCGCAAAAAATCCGGGATCTCGACGATCAGGAGTTGGAGTCGCAGTTGAAAGACATGCGCGAGCAGACCTTCCGGCTGCGGTTCCAGATGTCCATGGGCCAGAGCGACGGGTTGAAGAAGGTGCGGCACATGCGGAAAGATATCGCTCGCATTCTCACGGTTCGGCGCGAGCGCCAGGCGAAGACGGAGTAGACGATGGCGACGCCACAACAGAACAGGAACGAGAAGGTCGGCGAAGTGGTCTCGACCAAGATGGCCAAAACCATCGTGGTAACGGTGAGCCGGCGCGTGCCGCATCCGGTGTACAAGCGGATCGTGACCAAGCGCAAGAAGTTTTACGCCCACGACGAAGAGGGCACGGCCCAGCTCGGCGACATCGTGCGGATCGTCGAGTGCCGCCCGCTCAGCAAGCTGAAGCACTGGCGGCTGGGCGAAGTGGTGCGCCGCGCAACGCTGGTGGCGGCGCAGCCCAAGGATTTGGATGTGAAGATCTAGAAATTCAGGTGTCAGGCGCTAGGTGTTAGGTGCTAGGGAAGACAACCCCGCGCGCCCCTAACACCTGACACCTGGCACCCGACACCCGGAGTTCTTATGATTGGCATGCGAACGATTCTCGAGGTGGCCGACAACAGCGGCGCGCGCAGGTTGTCGTGCATCCTGCCGCGCGGCGGCGACCTCGGGCTGCGGTGCGGATTGGGCGACGTGGTGACGGCCAGCGTGAAGGAGGCCTCGCCGGAGTCGGCCATCAAGAAGGGCAAAGTGGTGCGGTGCGTGATCGTGCGCATGCGCAAGGAGACGCGCCGCAAGGACGGCACTTACATCCGGTTCGACTCCAACGCCGCGGTGCTGATCACCGAGCTGGGCGAGCCGGTCGGCACGCGCGTGTTCGGGCCGGTGGCGCGCGAGCTGCGCGACAAGCGCTTCATGAAGATCGTATCGCTGGCTCCGGAGGTGATCTGATGGCGCTGGCGCGGAAGAAGCGGATGGAACCGGTGAAGATCCAGCTCAAGAAGAACGACCAGGTGCGCGTGATCTCCGGGAAGGACAAGGGAAAGTCGGGACGCGTGCTGGACGTGGATGAAAGCCGCGGCCGGGTGCTGGTGGAGCACGTGGCCATGATCAAGCGGCACACGCGGCCCAATCCGGCCAAGCAGATCAAGGGCGGCATCGCCGAGCGGGAGAGTTCCATCGCGGTGTCCAACGTGATGATCCTGTGCCCCAAGTGCGGGCCGGTTCGGATCGCCCATCACGTGGACCAGGTGGCGGGCGGAAAAGCCCGGCGGACGCGGGTGTGCCGCAAGTGCGGCCAGGGGCTGGAGAGCAAATGAACACAAAAAGGCAAAAGGCAAAAGGCAAAAATCAAAAGGCAAAAGGAATTAGGTACAAACGCCTTCTTCCGAATCACTTTTGCCTTTTGATTTTTGCCTTTTGCCTTTTGCCTTTTTCCGGATAGAACATGGCGCGACTCAAACAACACTATCAACAGTCGGTGGTTCCGGCGCTCACCAAGGAGTTCGGCTACACCAACGTAATGGCCGTCCCCCGGGTGTCCAAGGTGTCGGTCAACATCGGGCTGGGCGAAGCGACGCAGAACGCCAAGCTGATGGATGGCGCGGTGAACGAGCTGGCCCAGATCGCCGGGCAGAAGCCGGTGGTGACCAAGGCCAAGAAGTCGATCGCCGCCTTCAAGCTGCGCGAGGGGATGCCGATCGGCTGCGCCGTGACGCTGCGCGGAGACCGCATGTACGAGTTCCTGGACCGGCTCATGAACGTGGCCCTGCCCCGCGTGCGCGATTTCCGCGGCGTGTCGGCCAAGTCCTTCGACGGCCGCGGGAACTACACCCTGGGCATCAAGGACCAGTTGCTGTTCCCCGAGATCGACTACGCCAAGGTGGACAAGACCAAAGGCATGAACGTGACCATTACCACGACGGCCCGCACCGACGCCGAAGGTCTGGCTCTGCTGCGCCGCATGGGGATGCCGTTCCGGAATTAGGAGAAAGTGGACCATGGCTACAACCGCCAAGATCGCCAAGGATTTGAAGAAGGCCGAGGAAATCCGCCGCGCCCGGGCCGCGGGCAAGAAGCCCAAGTTCGCTTGCCGGCTGCGCAACCGCTGCTGGCGCTGCGGCCGGCCGCGCGGCTACCTCCGCAAGTTCGGCGTCTGCCGCCTGTGTTTCCGCAAACTGGCGCTGAATGGGGAGATCCCCGGCGTGACGAAGGCGAGCTGGTAGGAGAAGGATTGGAATGACGAGCGATCCCATTGCCGACATGCTGACGCGCGTGCGCAACGCGCTGGCCGCGCGCCACCCCAAAGTGGACGTGCCGGCCTCCAAATTGAAGACCGAAATCGCGCGCATCCTCAAGGAAGAGGGCTACATCCTGAACTTCAAGGTGGCCGAGGAAGGCGTCAAGAAGACCATCAAGATCTATCTGAAGTACGCGAACAACACTCTGCCGGTGATCTCGCACATCGAGCGGGTGTCGCGTCCCGGCTGCCGGGTGTACGCCGGCAAGGGGGACATTCCCCGCGTGCTGGGCGGGCTGGGGATCAACATCCTCACCACCGCGCGCGGCGTCATGACCGGCCGTCACGCCCGCAAGGAAGGGATCGGCGGAGAAGTATTGTGCCAGGTATGGTGAAGTGATCAGTTGTCAGTTGTCAGTGAAAACCCGCTGACCGCTGAGAGCTGACAAACTGACAAACTGACAAACTGAGAAACTCTATATGTCTCGAGTGGGAAGAAAGCCGGTGGCCCTGCCCAAGGGAGTCAAGGTGCAAATCGGCGACCAATTGCTGGTGGAAGGACCCAAGGGGAAGCTGGCGGTTCCGATTCCGTCCGGTATCCGGGTGAAGCAGACGGACGGCGCGCTGCAACTGGAGCGCGACACCGACGATCATGCCGCGCTGCACGGACTGACGCGGGCGCTGGCGGCCAACGCCGTGGCGGGCGTCTCGGCGGGCTTCACCAAGGAGCTGGATATTGTCGGGACCGGCTACAACGCCGATGTCAAGGGCCGCGTGACCGTTTTCAAGCTCGGCTATTCGCATACCATTGAGTTTCTGCTTCCGGACGGCATCGACTGCAAGGTCGACAAGCAGACGCACCTGGTGCTCAGCGGCATCGACCGGCAGTTGCTGGGCCAGGTGGCGGCCAACATGCGCGCGCTGCGCCCACCCGATCCGTACAAGAACAAGGGTGTGCGGTACACCGGCGAGGCCTTGCGCAAGAAGGCCGGGAAGACCGGAGCGGGAGGGAAGGGCAAGTGATCCGGCAGATCTCAAAGAACCAAATCCGCCTGCGGATTCACACGCGCATCCGCCGCAAAGTGCGGGGCACGGCGGAGCGCCCGCGGCTGGCGGTTTTTCGCAGCCTGACGCACATCTACGCGCAAGTGATCGACGACAAACAAGGCGCCACCCTGGTCTCGGCGTCGACCGTGGAGAAGAACGCGGGGATCGGAGGCGGCGGCAATCTGGCCGGCGCCCGGGCCGTCGGCAAGCTGATCGCCGAGCGGGCCAAGGTCAAGGGCATCGGCAAAGTGGTGTTCGATCGCGGCGGCTATCTGTATCATGGACGCGTCAAAGCGTTGGCCGACGCGGCGCGGCAAGCGGGATTGGAGTTCTAGCAACCTATGGCGGCAGCACCTACAGTGAAACGGATCGACCCCAATACCCTGAACCTCAAGGAACAGGTGGTGTCGATCAACCGCGTGACCAAAGTGGTCAAGGGCGGCAAGAATATGAGTTTCTCGGCGCTGGTGGTCGTGGGCGACCCGGCGGCCAAAGTGGTCGGTTACGGCATCGGCAAGGCCAAGGAAGTGCCCTCGGCTATTCGCAAGGGCATCGAAGCGGCCAAGAAGAATCTGCGCCGGATCCATACGCTGGCGACCACCATCCCGCACCAGGTTCTGGGCCGCTACGGCAGCGGCCTGGTGCTGCTGAAGCCGGCTCCGGAAGGCACCGGCGTGATCGCCGGCGGGCCCGTGCGCGCCGTGATCACCGCGGCCGGCATTCCCAATGTGCTGACCAAGTCGATCGGCACGCACAACCCGCACAACGTGGTGAAGGCCACGGTGGTGGCGCTGGAGCTGCTGCGCGACAAAGCCGAGATGGCGGAGATGCGAGGCCTGGCGCTGGAGAAGCTCTAGCGTTACCGACAACTCTATGGATGCCAAGATCAAAATCAAGCTGGTGCGCAGTCCGATCTGCACGCCGGAGAAGCACAAGGTGATCGTGCGCGCCCTGGGGCTGCGGAAGATCAACCAGGTAGTGGAACGGCCGGACACGCCGGGTTTCCGGGGCATGGTCAAGAAGATCCCGCATCTGTTGCAGGTGGTGGAGTAAGGATATGAATCTCAGCGGACTGAAGCCTCCTTCGGGGCAAAAGCACTCGCGCAAGCGCGTGGGCCGCGGCATGGGCTCGGGAATGGGCAAGACCTCCACGCGCGGCTCCAAAGGCGCCCGCTCGGTCTCCGGCTACAGCATCATGCGCGGGTTTGAGGGCGGCCAGATGCCGCTGCACCGGCGCTTGCCCAAGCGCGGATTTACCAATATCTTCAAGAAAGAGTTCGCCATCGTGAACCTGGGGCGGCTGGAGGTCCTGGAAGGCGACCACTTCGGTCCCGACCGGCTGCTGGAGCTGGGCGCCATCAAGAAGCTCGGCGATGGGCTGAAGATCCTGGGCTCGGGCGAGCTCACGCGGGCCATTCACGTGACCGCGCATCAATTCTCCAAGTCCGCGGCCGGGAAGATCCAGGCCGCGGGAGGAACGGCGGAAGTCATCGGCGCGGCCGGCCAGTAGGCCGGTAAAGTGAGCGCAGCATGAAGTTATTCGAAGCGATTGCCAATGTGTTTCGCATTCCGGACCTGCGCAAGCGGCTCCTGTTCACTCTGGGGCTGCTGGCGGTCTACCGTCTGGGCGGCCACGTCCCCACCCCCGGCATCAACCTGATCCGGTGGGAGGAGTTCTTCCAGCGGAACGCGGGCGGGCTGTTCGGCTTCCTGGACCTGTTTGCCGGCGGCAACATCCGGCGTCTGACGGTGTTCGCCCTGGGCATCATGCCCTACATCACCTCCTCGATCATCCTGCAATTGCTGACCGTGGTGATCCCGACCTTGGAAAAGCTGCAAAAGGAAGGCGAGCTGGGGCGCAGGAAGATCACCCAGTGGACGCGTTACCTGACCGTCCTGCTGGCGCTGATTCAGTCTTTCACCATCGCGCAGGGCCTGCAGGCGGCGGGGGACAACCTGGTCATCAACCCCGGCGCCGGTTTCGTGCTCCTGACCATGATCTCGCTGACCACGGGCACCGCTTTCATCATGTGGCTGGGCGAGCAGATCACCGAGCGCGGCGTCGGCAACGGCATGTCGCTGATCATCTTCGCCGGCATCGTGGTGGGCCTGCCGGCGGCCATCGAAAACATCTATCGCAACGTGTTTGTGACCCGCGAGTGGGGTCCGGCGACCCTGCTGATCATCCTGGCCTTGATGGTGGCGGTGGTGGCTTTCATCGTCCTGGTGGAGCGCGGCGAGCGCCGGATTCCGGTGCAGTACGCCAAGCGCGTGGTGGGCCGGCGCGTGATGGGCGGGCAGTCCACGCACATGCCCTTGAAAGTCAACGCGGGCGGCGTGATCCCGGTGATCTTCGCCTCTTCCATCCTGGCCTTTCCGCAGGCCCTGCCCTCGGTCTTCCCGTTTATCAAGAACAGCGCCTGGCTGGCCAACCTGCTCTCGTCGATCCGGTCCGGCGAGCCGCTCTACGTGCTGCTGTTCGTGGCCGGCATCGTCTTCTTCTGTTTCTTCTACATTTCCATCATCTTCAATCCCCACGAAACGGCCGACAACATGCGCAAGTACGGCGGCTTCATCCCGGGCATCCGTCCGGGCAAGAACACCGCCGACTACATGAACTCCATCCTTTCGAAGATCACCGTGGTGGGCGGGCTGTACCTGGCCCTGCTCTGCCTGATCCCGGACATCATGCTGCACGGCATCAAGCTGCAGCATTTGCCGCTGGTCGGCAACTTCATCGACGGCCTGCCCGGCATCCGCTGGCTGCTCGACGGGCTGAACGTGCAATTCTACTTTGGCGGCACCTCCCTGCTGATCGTGGTGGGCGTGGCCATGGACACGGTGAATCAGATCGAGGCGCAGTTGATCATGCGCCACTATGAAGGATTCACCCCGAAAGCGGGCCGCATTCGCGGGCGCCGCAGCGGCTACTAAGGCGAGTGACGGGGCTAGGGGATAGGATGCCACAGCGAGCGCCTTCCGTACTGGCCCTGATCCTGTTCGGGCCGCCGGGATCCGGGAAGGGAACCCAGGCCAATCTGCTGATGGAGCGGCTGGGGATTCCGCATATCTCGACCGGGGATATGCTGCGGGATCATATCGAGAAAGGGGATGCCATCGGGGAACAGGCCGCCACGGTGATGCGCACCGGGTCGCTGGTCTCCGACGAGATGGTCAACGCGCTGGTCAAGCAGCGCCTGACCGAGGCGGATTGCGCCCGGGGCTTCATTTTGGACGGCTATCCGCGGACCCGGCAGCAGGCCGAGACTCTGACCCGGTGGCTGGCAACGGACGGGGTCGCCCAGGTGGTGGTTCACCTGGTAGTGGACTATAATAGTATTATCAAGCGGCTGACTGGCCGGAGGCAGTGCCCCCAGTGCGGGACCCTTTATAACCTTTCGTCGCGTCCGCCGAAAGCGGTGGGCGTGTGCGACTTGGACGGGGCCCGGCTGGTGATCCGGAATGACGATTCCGAGCCGGTGATCCGGGAAAGGCTGGACGCCTACGACCGGCAGACCCGGCCGCTGATTGAGTATTTTCGCGAGACCGGGATGAGGTTGTACCAGGTGGACGCCAGCGGAGTGACTCCGCGAGCGCTGCTGGAGAGGATTTGCGAGTCGATTAACGGCCAGTCGGGGGCGCGCGGCGTATGATGATCATCCGCAAGACGGCCGCCGAGCTGGAGCGGATGCGGCGCAGCGGGTTGCTGGTCCACGAGATTTTGAGGAAGCTGGCGGAGATGGCGGTGGAGGGAACGAGCACGCTGGAGCTGGAAACGGCGGCCTGCCAGATGATGGCGGACGCCGGGGCTAAGCCGGCCTTCAAAGGTTATTTTGTTCAGGCCGCCGGCGAGCGCTATCGTTATGCCTTGTGCACGTCGATCAACGACGAGATCATTCACGGGATCCCGTCGCCCAAGCGCCTGCTCAAGAAGGGCGACATCCTGAAGATCGACACGGGAGTGGAGTTGAACGGATATTACGGCGATTCGGCGGTGACGGTGGCGATCGGCGAAGTCGGCGAGGAGACCCGGCGGTTGATGCGGGTCACCCAGGAATCGCTGGAGATGGCCATCGACAAGGTGCGGGCGGGCAACCGCCTGTTCGACGTTTGCGGAACCGTCGAGCGGCATGTGGTGGCCAACGGATTTTCCATCGTGCGCGAGTTCGTGGGCCATGGGATCGGGACCAAGCTGCATGAGGACCCGCAGGTGCCCAACTACGTGGACCGGCGCAACGAGAATCCGCGCCTGAAGGAAGGGATGGTTCTGGCCATCGAGCCGATGGTCAACGCCGGCGGGCCGGACTCGCAGGTATTGGGCGATAAGTGGACGGCCGTCACCAAGGATGGTTCCCGCTCGGCGCATTTCGAGCACTGCGTGGCCGTGACGGAGAACGGGCCGTGGGTCCTGACAAGGCCCTAACCGGCCGTGTCGTGCCGGCCAAGGTGATGGAGGAGTTGCCGCAAGGCAAGTACCGGGTGGAGTTGGACAACCGGCAGCAGGTGCTGGCCCATCCGGTGGGCATGGTGAAAAGGAATTTCGTTCGCCTCCTGCCAGGCGACCGGGTCGAGGTGGAGCTAACGCCTCACGATTGGACCAGGGGAAGGATAGTGAAGAAGTTCGTCAGTTAGTCAGTTGACGAACTGAGAAACTACGATCATGAAAGTCCGAGCGTCCGTAAAAAAGATCTGCGACAAGTGCAAGGTGATCCACCGCCACGGGGTGGTGCGGGTCATCTGCGTCAACCCGAAGCATAAACAGCGTCAAGGATAGGAAACCAGCATGGCACGTATTGCCGGAGTGGATTTACCGCCGAAGAAGCGAGTTGAAGTGGGGCTCACCTACATCTACGGCATCGGGCGCACGCGCTCGAAGTCGCTGCTGCACCGGGCGGGCATTGATTTCAACAAGAAGGTAGCCGACCTCACCGAAGAGGAGGTCAACCGCGTCCGCCAGATCCTGGAGGAGGAAGGCGCCGTGGAAGGCGACCTGCGCAAGGAGATCTCGATGAATATCAAGCGGCACATCGAGATCGGCTCCTATCGCGGGTTGCGTCACCGCCGCGGCTTGCCGGTGCGGGGCCAGCGCACCCACACCAACGCGCGCACCCGCAAGGGCCCGCGCCGCGGCACGGTCGCTAACAAGAAGAAGGCCTCGTCCAAGACGTAAGACAGGAATCGGGATCTATGGCAAAACCGAAAACCCCGGTCAAGGCCGGGAAGAAGAAGAGCTTCAAGAAGAAAGAGAAGAAGGTTGTGCACACCGGGCTGGTGCACGTGCAGGCGACCTTCAACAATACCATCGTCACCATCACGGATCCGGAGGGCAACACGGTGTCCTGGTCCAGCGCCGGATCGCTGGGCTTCCGGGGCTCGCGCAAAGGGACGCCGTTCGCCGCGCAGCAGGCCTCGATGACCGCGGCGGGCAAGGCCAAGGAGGCGGGGCTGCGCTCGGTGGATGTGCGGGTGAGCGGTCCGGGGTCGGGCCGCGAGTCGGCCATCCGCGCGCTGGCCGGAGCCGGGATCGAAGTCAAGTCCATCCGCGACGCCACGCCGATCCCGCATAACGGCTGCCGGCCGCCAAAGAAGCGCAGAGTTTGAAAATGGCAGGTGTGAGGTGTGAGGTGTTAGCGCCTGCCTCTGAGAAAGGGAAAAGGGGTGTTCCAGGATTAGGCGTCGGGTGCAGGGGGCGTTCCCTAACACCTAACACCTATACACCTGACACCTGAATTTAACATGGCACGATACATCGGTCCCGTTTGCCGGCTGTGCCGGCGCGAAGGGATGAAGCTGTTCCTGAAGGGCGAGCGCTGCCACAGCGAGAAGTGCGCGATCGAGAAGCGCAACTTTGTTCCCGGGCAGCATGGCAAGAGCAAGAAGGTCAAGAAGGTGGTCGGTTACGGGCTGCAGCTTCGCGAGAAGCAGAAGGCCCGCCGCATCTACGGGGTGCTGGAAGGCCAGTTCCGCAACAACTTCGAAAAGGCGGCCCTGATGAAGGGCATCACCGGCGACAACATGCTGGGGATGCTGGAGCGCCGCCTGGACAACGTGATCTACCGCATGGGATTCGGCACCAGCCGGGCCCAGGCGCGGCAGATCGTGCGCCACGGACACATCCAGGTGAACGGGCGCAAGATGGATATCCCGTCGGCGTTGGTAAAGCCCAACGACCTGGTGGAGGTGCGCCAGTCGAGCCGCAACAATCCGGCCGTTCTGGCGGCGCGCGAAGCCACGGCGCATGCCCCCTCGCCGAGCTGGCTGGAAGTGGACAAGGACGCGCTGCGCGCCAAGGTGGTCGGCATGCCGCGGCGCGACGAGCTGGTGCAGATCCAGCTCAACGAGCAGCTCATCGTCGAGCTGTACTCGAAGTAGCGGGCAGGCCGGGCAACGAAGGAAACGACAACATTATGTTCAAGGGTTTTCAGAAACCAAAGAGACTGGTGGCCAACACCGAGACGCTCACCGACCGGTTCGGCCAGTTCACGGCGCAACCCTTCCAGCGTGGTTTCGGCACCACCATCGGCAACAGTCTGCGGCGCGTGCTCCTCAGCTCGATCGAAGGCGCGGCCATTACGGCGGTCAAGATCGAAGGAGTGGACCACGAGTTCAGCCCCATCCCCGGAGTAGTGGAAGACGCCACCGACATCATCCTCAACCTCAAGCAGATTCCGTTCAAGATCATGGGCGAAGGGGTGAAGACCGTGCGCATCCGCCAGGAGACGGCCGGCGAGGTGTTCAGCGGCCAGATCGAGTGCGACGCGGACGTCGAGGTGCTGGACCGCCACCTGCACGTGGCCACG
Organism: Acidobacteriota bacterium; assembly: GCA_016178945.1. Lineage (GTDB taxonomy): Bacteria > Acidobacteriota > Terriglobia > Bryobacterales > Bryobacteraceae > JACOSH01. The sequence continues at coordinate 22,193 of JACOSH010000040.1, read as the reverse complement.
GTCAGCGAGGGCGGCAACCTCAACGTCGAGATGCGTCTGAAGCCCGGGCGCGGTTACGTCAGCGCGGATAAGAACTTCGACGAGGACCTGGCGCTGGGCTACATCCCCATCGACTCGGTGCATTCTCCGGTGCGCAAATGCAATTTCTCGGTGGAGGCGGCGCGTCTCGGCCAGATGACCGACTACGACAAGCTCACCCTGGAAGTGTGGACCAACGGGGCGGTCTCGCCGCAGGATTCCATCGGTTACGCCGCCAAGCTGCTCAAGGACCACATGTCCATCTTCATCAACTTCGAGGAGCTGCCGGTGACCCTGGACGAGCCCGTGCACGTCCTGGACAAGATGGGCGAGCAGCTCAACCGCAGCGTGGAGGAGCTGGAGCTGAGCGTGCGCTCCTACAACTGCCTGAAGAACGCCAACATCCAGACCATCGGCGAGCTGGTGCAGCGCACCGAAGCCGAGATGCTGCGCACCAAGAATTTCGGCCGCAAGTCGCTCAACGAGATCAAGGAGATTCTCTCCGGCATGGGCCTGTCGCTGGGCATGAAGGTGGACGCCCACGGCCATCTGGTGGCCCCCACCGGCCCGCCCCCGCCCCTGGACATGGACCTGGAAGACGACGAGAACGACGATCGGATCGCGGAGTGAGTTGTCACTGACAACTGACACTAATAACTGACAACTGCCATGCGACACAAGCGAGCGGGATACAAGCTGAAGCGGGACGTGGGCGCCCGAAAGGCGCTGTTCAAGGGACTGGTCACCAGCGTCATTGAGCACGAGCGCGTGATCACCACGGTGCCCAAGGCCAAAGCGGTCAAGCCGCTGGTGGACAAGATGATCACTCTCGGTAAACGGGACACCTTGCACACCCGGCGTCAGGCGGCGGCGTTTTTGGAGACGCCGGCCTCGGTGAAGAAGCTGTTCGACACGCTGGGCACGCGCTTCGGCCAGCGCAGCGGCGGCTACACCCGCATTACACGCCTGGGCAACCGCAAGGGCGACGGCGCCGAGCAGGCCATGATCGAGCTGGTGGGCAGCGAGCTGGTCAAGCGCGCCGCCGAGCGGGCCAAGCGCAAGGAAGAGCGTCTGAAGGCCCAGCGCGAGGGCCGCGAGGGCGAAGAGCCATCCGAGTAGACGCCTGTGTCCGGCCACGAGGCTGACCTGGAGGCGCGCGCGCCCCGCCTGGTCTCCCTGGACGCTTTCCGCGGCGCGACCATCGCCTCCATGATCCTGGTGAATAACCCGGGAACTTCCCAGGCGATCTACGCCCCCTTGCGGCACGCGGTCTGGCACGGTTGGACCTTCACCGATCTGGTGTTCCCCTTCTTCCTCTGGATCACCGGCGTGTCGATGACCTTCTCGTTCGCCCGGCGCGTGGAGCAGGGGGCGGATCGCCGGAGTCTCCTGCTGCACGCCCTGCGGCGTTCGATCCTGATCTTCGCGGTGGGGATGTTCCTGAATGGGTTCCCGTATTACCCGCTGGCGGCGATTCGCATCCCCGGCGTGCTGCAGCGCATCGCCGTCTGCTACTTCCTGGCGGCGTCCATCTTCCTGTACACCCGGTTGCGCGGGCGCCTTCTGTGGACCGCCGGCCTGCTGACGCTCTACGTCCTGCTCATGCGGGGCGGCTACGAGCAGGCATCGAACTTCGCGCGCTATGTGGACGGCCTGTTCCTCACCGGCCACATGTATTCGGCGACCAAGACCTGGGACCCGGAGGGGATCGTCAGCACGATTCCCGCGATCGCCACCACGCTGCTCGGGATACTGGCGGGCCAGTTGCTGCGCTCGCGGCACGAGGCCGCCTGGAAAACCGCATGGATGCTGGTGGCCGGCAACGGCCTGATCGCCGCCGGACTGCTGCTGGACCCCTTCGTCCCGATCAACAAGAACCTGTGGACCAGTTCCTACGCCGTCTTCATGGCCGGCATGGCGCAGAGCGCGTTCGCCGCATTTTACTGGATCATCGACGTCCAGCGCCGCGCGGGCTGGGCCCGTCCCTTAGCGATCTACGGAATGAACGCCCTCGCCGTGTACGTGCTGTCCGGCCTGATCGCCCGCGTGCTGGGTCTCTGGAAAACCGGCGGCGTAACGATGAAGGCAGTCCTGTTCGAGCGCGTCTTCGCGCCGCTGGCCAGCCCCATCAACGCCTCCATGTTGTACGGACTGGCCAACGTGCTGCTCCTGTACCTGGTGGCGTACGGGATGTACCGCCGCCGTTGGTTCGTGAAACTGTAGAGACCCTTATCCACGCGCATGGGCCGGGCGTCCGTGGTGTGAGAGAATCGAATCTTATGCGTTTGCTGCTGCCGCTGCTGCTGGTCCTGCCCGCGCTGGCGGCCCGCCAGCCGGTGCGCGCCCGCGAGGCGATGGTGGTGTCCCGCGAGGCGCATGCCACGGACGCCGGGCTGGCGGTGCTGAAGTCCGGCGGCAACGCCGTGGACGCCGCGGTCGCCGTGGGATTCGCCTTGGCCGTCACGCATCCCTCCGCCGGGAATCTGGGCGGCGGCGGCTTCCTGCTGGCCCGCTTCGCCGATGGGCGCGCCACTTTTCTGGACTTCCGTGAGCGCGCCCCGCGGGCCGCCACTCGCGGCATGTACCTGGACTCCGCCGGGCGGCCCACCCGCGACAGCCGGGCCGGCTACCGCGCCGCCGGCGTTCCCGGCACCGTGCGCGGCCTGGAGCTGGCGCACCGCAAGTACGGCCGCAAGGCCTGGTCCGGGCTGCTGGCGCCGGCCGTCGCGCTGGCCCGCGACGGATTCCCCGTCACCTTTGCGCTGGCCCGCTCCCTGCGCGGGCACTGCGCGGTGTTCGACGAGTTTCCCGATTCCAAGCGCATCTTCCTCAAGGACGGTCTGTACTGGTCGCCCGGCGACACCCTGGTCCAGGCGGACCTGGCCCGCACCCTGGAGCGGATCCAGCGGGACGGATCGAAGGATTTCTATGAAGGCGAGACCGCCCGCCTGCTTACCGCCGATATGCAAACCAACGGCGGCCTGATCACGCTGGAGGACCTGAAAGACTACGCCGTCGTGGAGCGCGAGCCGCTGGCGGGCGCCTACCGCGGTTTCGGCATCCTCACGGCGCCGCCCCCTAGCTCGGGCGGTATCGGCCTTCTCCAGATGCTGGGAGTTCTGGAAGGGACCGGCTACGAAAAACCGGGGGCCGGCTCGGCGGCCGCGCTCCATATGCTGGCCGAAGCCATGCGCCGCTACTTTGCCGATCGCAGCGAGCATCTGGGCGATCCCGATTTCGCGCGCATCCCCGTCTCCGGACTGCTCAGTAAGAGCTATATCGAGGCCCTTCGCCGGTCGATCGATCCGGAGCGCGCCACGCCCAGCCTGCAGGTCCGGCCCGGACGCTTCGCGCCCGCGGAAAGCTCCGAGACCACCCACTACACCATCGCCGACCGGGAAGGGAACGTGGTGGCCGTCACCTACACCCTCAACGGCGGCTTCGGCGCCGGTGTTACCGCCGCGGGCCTGGGATTCCTCCTGAACAACGAAATGGACGACTTCACGGTGAAGCCGGGCGAGCCGAACATGTACGGGGTGGTGCAGGGCGAATTCAACGCCATTCAGCCGCGCAAGCATCCGCTCTCGTCGATGACCCCCACGATCGTTCTGCGCGACGGCCGCTTCTATCTGGCGCTGGGATCGCCCGGCGGTCCCACCATCATCAACACCGTTCTGCAGGTGCTGGTGAACGTCCTGGACTTCCGCATGAACGTGCGGGAGGCCGTCGAATGGCCCCGCATCCACCACCAGTGGCTGCCCGACACGCTCCAGATGGAGAAGGGTTTCTCTCCCGATACCGTCGCCCTGCTGCGCGCCCGGGGACATCGCGTCCGGACCGTCGAGTCTCAGGGTGAGGTCGCGGCCATCCTGTCCGACGGCGGCTGGCTCCAGGGCGCCGCCGACAGCCGCACCGAGGGCACGGCCAGAGGGTACTGATGAAAATGGATCGCGTGGTCTCCACTCATGTGGCGGTGAGTCATCGTTTGACCGTGGCCTGGCTGAACAAGGCGATGCAGGCGGGCATTCCAGCAGTCGAGATTTTTTGCGCTCGCCAGCACTTCGACTATCACAACAAGAGCCAGATCGCCGAAATGGGCCACTGGTTCCGCGACGCCGAGCTGCGTCTCCACTCCCTTCACCTGCCCATGTACAACGACGAGTACTGGGGACGCAGCGGACCCCAGGCCGTCATCACCCTGACCGAGCCGGTGAAGTCCAAGCGCATCGCCTCGATCGACGAGGTCAAGCGCGCCCTGGATGTCGCCGAAGTCATTCCCTACAAGTACGGCGTCCAGCATCTGGGCGTCTCCGGCGAGGAGTACGACGACCGGAAGATCGAAGCGGCCTTCACGGCGCTGGAAGAACTGACCATCTTCGCCCGCCAGCGCGGCGTCGAGATTCTGCTCGAGAACATCCCCAACCGCCTGTCCACCGCCGAGCGCCTGGTGCAGTTCAACGAGGCGACCCACCTGCACATGAACTTCGTGCTGGACGTGGGACACGCCAACCTTGACGAAGGAGTGGCGTCGGCCTACCGGATCATGCGGGACCGCATCCGCTCCACCCACGTGCACGACAACGACGGCCAGGCGGACACGCACTTGTTCCCCCTCCTCGCCGGGGGCGGGACCGTGAACTGGCCGGAGACCATGAAGCTGCTGCGGTCGCGTCCCGGTCAGTACCCGCTGCTCCTGGAGCTAAGGGAAGTCCCCGGAATGGAGAACCCGCTCGCCGCCATCAACCAGGTCTTCGACCGGCTGGAGGAGCTGCCGGACCCCGGTAATGATCAGTCTTAGCGCCCTGCGAGCCTCAGTGATTCGGTCAGAACCTATACTCCCGGAGCACGGACACTGTTTGCGTCAGTCCCAGGGCCTCAAGCGCGCTCAGATATTCGTCTATTGTTTTCGGCGGATTCCTGAGGCTCTCCCGATGGTTCCGCGCAGCCTCGGCGACGATGCCGGGTGCGAGATCCAGAAGATGCAGCACGAATTCGTCCGGGTGTTGCGCCTCGATTCCGAGCGGCGCGAGAGTCTCCGCGGGAAAATCGCGCACGTTCGCGGTGACGATCACATCGGCGCGCCCGCGGATCGCCGCCGCCAATACGTGCCGGTCATCCGGGTCCGGGAGCTGCAGCCCGGGAATCAAATCCTCGTAGCCCGTAACCAACGCGTCCGCCGCGTGCTGGTCCATGAGCCTGCGCGTCCGCTCCAGCTTTTCGCGTGACAGGTCGGGGCGCTTGCGCAGCAACGCCCGGATCCATTCTTCATGGACCGCTGCCGACCATGTGGCGCGGAACAGCCCGGTTAGCGCGAGATGCATGAGCAGATTGCGCAGCTCGGCGGGATACAGCACATTCGCGTCATAGAATGCTGTAAAGCGCGCCACCCTGCTCAGATTCCAAGTTCCTGGTCATAGGCGGCCAGTTCCTCAAGCGCTGCCCGGCGCGCAGACTCGGCGGCGCGTTTGTACTTCATCAAACCCTCAAACCGCACGCGCCGATGCGTCCCGACGCGGCGGTACTCGATCTTCGCATCATCGAGGAGCTGAATCAGGGAGGGCCGCGAAATATTCAGCATCTCCGCCGCTTCCTGGGTGGTCAACTCGGCGTGGACGGGAATCAAGGTCACCGCATTGCCGCGCGCCATCTCCTCAAGAATGCGGACAAGCAACCGCACCGCTGATAAAGGCAGCCTTACCGTTCCTTCCGGCGACGGATCATCCGGAATTCTCAATTCCATCGGATCGCCGTTGCGCATGTGCGATGCCAGCACGCGGCTCGTCTCTTTCGCCAAGACCGCATCGGCCTCCGAAGGCAGGGTTGGTGCCATTGTTCGTTACCTCTCCAGTGTGATTCAATGTTTCCCAAGATCACGTTAGCACGCAACCGAAGCAAACGCAAGCATTCGAAGCCGACACACGCCCCCCCCCCCCCCAAGTTGTTGTTCCTCAAGTAGGACTGGTGCTCCCTGTGCCGGTTGACCGGAGCTAATTGTGATGAATCTTGATCCCGCCGGCCGGGCGAAGCTGGGCTTCCTCCAGCCGCTTGGCTTCCTGGAAGGTGTAGATCATGCGGTGGATCACCGTGACATTGGACAGCACGGCCAGCACCCACAGCACCGGCGCCATGCGCTCGAACAGCGCCCCGATGATGATCAGCACCACCCGCTCGGGCCGCTCCAGGAAGCCGACCTTGCAACTGGGGATGGTGTTCTCGGCGCGCGCCCGCGTGTAGCTCACCATCACGGTTCCGGTCATCACGATGGCCGTCAGGACGATGTAGAAGAAGCGGTAGATGGAGGCGTAGTAGACCAGCAGCCCCATCAGCAGCGCCAGATCCGAGTAGCGGTCCAGCACCGAGTCGAAGAAGCCGCCGAAGCGCGTCACCCGGTTGGTCTCGCGCGCCACGCGCCCGTCCACCATGTCGAACAGGCCCGCGCCGATCACCACCACCGCCGCCGCCCGGAACCGGCCCGCCGCGAACAGCCAGGCCGCCCAGATGTTGATGGCCAGACCGATCGCCGTCAGAACATTGGGATGGATTCTCGACAACGCCAGCAGGTGAACGATCTTCTCGATGATCTTCCCGCAGACAATGCCGATGGCGCGCGTGAACGTCATGACTAGCCGGCCCCGTCGTGAATGGTGACGAGCTTCATGATTTCAAACTCTCTCACCCCGCCTGGAATCTGGACTTTCACCATATCACCGACCTGCTTGCCGATCAAGCCCCGGCCGATCGGCGAGCTGGTGGAGATGCGACCGTTGGGGGCGTCGGCCTCTTCGCTGGTCACCAGGTTGAAAGTGATCTCTTCGTCCTTGCCGACGTCGAGCACCACCACCGTCGAGCCCAGGCCGACCCGGTCGTGCGGGATCTTGTTCACGTCCAGCATCGACATGTCGGCCAGCCGCTTCTTGAGGTGGTTGATGCGGGCATTCACATAGCCCTGCCGCTCCTTGGCCGCGTGATACTCCGCGTTTTCGCTCAGGTCGCCGTGCTCCCGCGCCTTCTTGATCTCCTTGGGCAGCTCGTTGCGCAGCTCGTACTCGAGGGTGGCAATCTCGTCCTGCAGCTTCTTCTTAATCTCCATCCAACCGACCATTATAGCGGATGGTTGGAGGGCTCTACGAAAGCTACCGGCCGACGATGGTGATGTCCCGGCGCAGCTCGCCGACCTCGATGCGGAAGACGTTGTCGCCGGCCCGGGCCCCCAGCCGCACCGTTACCCCATAGGCCCCGGGGATATCGCGATTCAGCGAGGCCACGCTGGAGACTTCGCCGCCGCCGGAAACCACGGTCACCTGGGGGTCCACGCCGCGCAGGATCACGCCCGAAGCGTCGGTGACGCGGAACACGATGGCGTCGCGGAGCCGCGTCCCGGGTTTCGAGGTGTCGCTCGCGTCCAGCAGCGAAATGCCGGCCGGCACGGTCGAAGGCACCGCGTACCAGTAAGGGACGCGCGTGTCGACGCGGGTGTTGGGGTCCGTGATGGTGATGAAGCCCTCGTAGGCGCCGGGCGCGAGTCCCGAGGCCGTGAAGTTGACCGTCAGATCGGCCGACTTGCCTGCATCGAGGTGCAGCGTGTCGATCGGGATGGCCGGACCCGGACGCGAGTCCCGGGAGTCGACCTTGAGGGTGTAGTCGCCCGCCGACGCCCCCACATTGGCGATGGTCAGCGTGCGGGACAGCTTCGGGTCGGCGCCGCCGGTGCGAAAACTCAGCGCGATCGGCGTCACCGCCAGCGTCGAGCGCACCGCCGCGTCCACGTCCAGGCTCCCCACGCCGCCTTGCAGTAGCCGCGCGTTCAAGGGCGCCGCGCTGTTCACCAGCAGCGAGCGATACTGCGCCGTTGTCAGGCCGGGACGCGCCCCTTTCACCAGGGCCACCGCGCCGGCTGCCAGCGGCGTGGAGAAGCTGGTTCCGGAAACCAGCACGTACCCCGAGGCCCCGTACACGTCGCCATCGGGCACGGCGCGCTGGGCCGCGGTGTAGATATCGGTCCCGGCGGCCAGCAGATCCGGCTTTATGGATTCGTCCACGTTGGGCCCGCGTGCCGAGAAGGACGCCGCCCGGTTGGAGTTGACCGGCACGGGCCCAATCGTGAACCGGATCGAGATCTCCAGCCCCGCCTGCGCCGCCAGGAGCTGCTTGATGGCCACGCCGTCGGCATTGCTCACCATGGCGGCCGGCAGCGTCGCCTCCTGCACGTCCATCGTGATCACCTCCGGGCGGGCGGCATCGGTGTAGACCAGCGCCGCCACCGCGCCCGCGCTCTGCGCATTGGTCAGCTTGTCGGAGAAGAAGCAGGTGCCGCGCAGGATGAACGCGATCTTCCCCTTCAGGCTGTCGGCTGGAAGCGTCCGGCAGGCCAGGCCGTTGCGGTCCAGCGTTTCCACATCCACGGCGGAAGCCTTGATGGGCTCGCGCGAATTCTCGCCTGTCCCCGGCACGGCCAGAAACGGCGCTGCTCCTTCGATGGTCACCGAACCGCCGAAGGTGCGCGCATTCACCTGCGCCCCGACCGTCAGGACCGAAGGCGCCGTTCCCGGCGACGACATGGTGTTGAGGTCCGGACCGGTGTTGCCTGCCGCCGCCACCACCACGACGCCGGCCGCCACCGCTCGCTCCAGTGCGTCCACTTCAATGTCGTCTTCCAGGCGCGGGGCCAGCGCGCCGCCCAGGCTCAGGCTGACCACGTCCATGCCGTCGGCCACGGCGTCGGAAACCGCTTTCAGAATGATGTCGCTCGAGGTGGAATCGTTGACGCCGGTCGAGCCAAACACCTTGTAGCTGCCCAGAAAGGCCTTCGGCGCCACGCCGGTCAGCGGGCCCAGCGGGCCGGTGTTGGCCGCCCCCGCCGCCGCCATGGCCGCCGCGGTGCCGTGTCCCACGCGGTCGCGCGCCGAGGCGTCCTCCTCCAGGGTCCGGAACAGCTTCGAGTAGCTGCGCGCCACGATGACCTTGCCGTTGGTGAACGCCTGGTCGGAGTCCGCGTTGGTCTTGGGAAATCCCGCCGGAGGCGTGAGCGAGGCATCCTGCATGCCCGGATGATCGATGTCGATGCCGGTGTCGATGATCCCGATCTTGACGCCCAGCCCGGCCTGGTCCGCTCCGATCCGGTTCCAGGCCTCGGGAACTTTGTGCAGCGGCAGGGCGGCATCCAGCAGCAGGCGCATCTGGCGAGCTTGCCGCACCCGCTTGACGCCGGGAATGGCCGCCAGGCGCGCCGCCTGGGCGTCCGCAATCCGGACAATGAGAACGTTGGCGATGTTGTCGACGGCTTCCAGCACATCGGCCCCGGCGGATTCGACGGCCGCGCGCACCGCTTGCTGCTGCCCGCGCGCCGCCCGGGCCGCCGCGGTTTTCGAGGCGCCCAGCGAAGGCTCCGCCGTCAGCTCGACCAGGTATCGCCCCGGCACGCCCTGCGCCAGGGCAAGCGAAACACTTAGGAAAAGGAGCCAGGGACGGAACCGCATACCCTTATATCAACACACCAGCGGGGCAAAGGTAACGCGGGTCTTTCCCTTATCCCGGCGGGGAATCGCGCCGCAGAGGAGGCCGGCAGTCGCCTACGGGTGACGATACGAATTCCGAGTCATACTGTGGAGTATGAGAATCGGCAAGCGCGGTCAGGTCACGATCCCAAAGGGAATCCGCTAAAGGTTCGGTCTTGGGCCGGAGACGGAGGTTGAGTTCATCATTGCCCATGGTTCTATCGTGCTCAAGAAGGCGCTGAAGAAGCTCGATCTGCGAAAGTGGAAAGGGCGCTGCAAGACCAGGTTTGCCGAACTTGGATACACGTCCGTGGACCGGTTCGTCGATGACCTGCGCGGCCGATGATTGCCGCGAACATCTTGCTGCCAGAGGGCCCCGCTCAAGGCCGAAGGCCTACTTCTTCTTCACCGACGCGCCGTATTTGCTCATCCCTTGGGCTTCCCGGACGGCCTTGACCAGATCCTCAGTTTTGACCTGCGCCGCGTCGTACTTTACAACGGCTTCCTTGGTATCCAAGTCAACCTTGGCTTCCTTCACACCCTTCACGGCTTCCAGTGCGGACCGCACTGTGTCCACGCAGCCGCCTCACGTCATGCCCGTGATGGTCAGGGTGACCGTTTCTTCCTTCGGCGCGGGAAAGGCGCTCACGGCCACCGCGGCAGCCGCCACCAGCAGCCAGCCAAGTGTTCTTCGTTTCATGGTTGTTGCCTCCTTGACGGCAAGTATACACCCCAGTGGTCCGCGGATTCAGATTTCCACTTCGATGTCGTCGCCCTGCACACGGACAGGGTAACTGGCGACACCGCGCGGCGCCGGCGCGCCAAGCACGTTGCCCGTGGTTACGTCGAACACCGCCCACCTCGTTCCCCTCCGCCGCGCCTTCCGACAGCGGCCTCCGCGATGCGTGGAGGTGTCGTCCAGGTTCGCTCGCCCGCGCTACCCTGATATACGTGGCCATTTCTCTTACGCCGCCCTGTAAGTATCCGGCTGGAACTTGCCGCCGGTGACATAGTTGGCGTTCTTCTCGATGTAGCCCTGCCACTTCTCCGGCAGGTCGTCCAACGCGAAGATCGCCGCAACAGGGCAGACGGGAACGCAGGCGCCGCAGTCGATGCACTCAACCGGGTCGATGAAGAGTTGATCCACCTGGTCGATCCCTGGCCGCCCGTCTTCGTAGGAGGTGTCCTTCTTCGGATGGATGCAATCCACCGGGCAGGCATCGACACAGGCCGTATCCTTCGTGCCGATACACGGCTCCGCGATGATATAGGCCACGGTTGCGCCCCTCTCCAACGGTAGCGGGCTTTCGGCACTTTGTCAACATGGCTGTTTCAAAAGTCGTCTATTGACAAATCCGCCCCACGCGGGTAGAGTGCGAGAGGAAGGATGGGCGGCATCGCACCCGGACAATCCACAAAGACCGAGATCCTGCGCCTCCTGAAGGTGAATGGGGACGCCCAGGCCAAAGCCATCGCCGAAGCCTGCGGTCTGACGACGATGGCGGTCCGCCGGCATCTGCTCGATCTCCGTGCGGCCGGCCTCATCGAAGTCAAAACCGAGCGGAGGCCGAAGGGCCGCCCGACCGCCGTGCATTCGCTCTCCGAATTGGGCCATGCCGGGTTCCCGAGGGACTACGAGGGGCTGGCCTTCGATGTGCTCTCCAGCCTGCGCGCTCTGGACGGCGAAGCCAAGGTCCGTCAGGTTTTTCGGCGCCGCCGCAGGGAGCTGACCGCCCGCTACCTGCCGCGGATGAAAGGCAAGGGCTTGGAACAGCGGGTCCGCGAGGTGGCGGCCATTCTTACGGAAGACGGCTACATGGCGGACGTGTCGCCAGCGGGGCGGGACTCCTTTGTGTTGACGGAGCGCAATTGCGCCCTTCCCAGGGTTGCCGAATGCTTCCCGGCCACTTGCGAGGAGGAACTCTCCCTCATCCGCGACCTCGCCGGGGCAAGCGTCAAACGCGTCTGCCACGCGCTCGCCGGGGACCGCCACTGTTCTTACCTGATCCGGAGGGAAGGAACGAGGGGAACATGAGCCAGACTTTCACCGTCGCGATCGGGGGCGCCGCCGGCCAGGGGGTGGCCACTCCGGGAGACATTTTCGCCAAGATTTTCGCCCGCCGCGGCCTGCACGTAAACACCTACAACGCCTACCAGTCGATCATTCGCGGGGGACACACCTTCCTGACGATTCGCACTGGCGTCGAAAAGGTCGCCAATATGGGGGACCGGATCGATCTGCTGATCCCCCTGAATCAGGACACCATGGACCGGCACCTGCGCCTGCTGGGGCCTGGGGCCGCGGTCGTTTACAACAGCGACTCCATTCAACCGGGAACCGCGGCTGACGGCGTGCAGCTTTGCCCGCTGCCGGTCTCCCAGTTGGCGGACGTCACGCGAAACAAGGTCGCCCAGAACACGGTGGCGATCGGCGCGAGCCTCAGCATGCTGGGCGTCGGCTTCCAGCCGCTGGAAGAGGCCTTGACCGAGCAGTTCAAGAAAAAGGGGGACGCGGTAGTGGCCGAGAACGCAGGGGTGGCCCGCGCCGGATATCAATACGCGACGGAGCATTTCAGGCCGTTCTCCCGCCCCCTGCCGATGACCGAAAACCGTTACGCGGTTGTCGGCGGCAACATGGCGCTGGCGATGGGAGGCGTGGCGGCCGGCGTGAAGTTCTACTGCGCCTACCCCATGAGTCCCTCCACCGGCGTGCTGCACTGGATGGCAGCGCACGCCCGCAAAGCGGGCATCATGGTGCGGCAGGTGGAGGACGAGATCGGCGTGATCAACATGACCATCGGCGCCGCCCACGCCGGAGTGCGGGCCATGTGCGCGACCTCGGGCGGCGGCTTCGCCCTGATGAGCGAGGGCCTCGGCATGTCGGCCATGATCGAGACTCCGGTGGTGGTGATCAACTGCCAGCGGGCCGGCCCCTCCACCGGTGTTCCGACCAAGACCGAGCAGGGGGACTTGTGGCAGATGCTGGGCGCCGCCTTTGGCGATTACCCCCGCCTGATCGCGGCGCCCACCGGCATCCTGGACTGCTTCAAGATGATCCCCGAGATGTTCAACCTGGCCGACCGTTTCCAGTGCCCGGGACTGGTCTTGTGCGATCTGCTGCTGTCCGAAGGCCGGCTGAGCGTCGATCCCAAGGATCTCGACTTCAACGCGCCGATCGACCGGGGCGAGCTGATCACTTCGCCGGACGGCGCCAACGGAGACTATAAGCGCTATCGGATCACCGAGAGCGGCGTCTCGCCGCGCGCCATCCCCGGCGTGCCCGGCTGTATCCACACGGCGGCGACCGACGAGCACGACGAGGACGGCGTGCTGATCAGCGACGAATTCACCAACCCGATCAAGCGGCGGGCCATGATGGAAAAGCGCATGCGCAAATGCAGCGGCATCGAGGCGGCCGTCCCGCCGCCCCGGTTGGAGGGGCCGCGCCCCGCCGATGTGACCCTGATCGGCTGGGGATCGACTCAGGGAGTGATCCAGGAGGCTGTTGAAATTCTCAACGAGCAGGGGATCCCGGCCAACTATCTTCCGATTCGATGGCTGGTTCCCTTGAAAGGCGACGCCATCCTCGAGATTCTTCGGGACTGCCGCCACACCATTATTGTCGAGAACAACTACAGCGGCCAGTTCGCTCGCTACCTGCGCAGCGAGACCAGCTATGTGCCCAACGGCCACATCCGCAAGTACGATGGCGAGCCCTTCATGCCGCACCACATCGTGGAGGCCGTGAAGGAGCAGCTAGCTGGAACCACGAACCTTTCGGTTCCGATGCACGAAATCATGGTTTGAGGAGGGCAGACATGGCGACCACCACGGTTGAAGCCGTCCCGGTAACGATGGCCAACCTGAAAGGCAGAGTCGATCCCGACTGGTGCCCTGGCTGCGGCGATTTCGGCGTTCTGGCTGCCTACCAGAAGGCCCTGGTCGAGCTGCGGATACAGCCGCACCAGGTGGTAACGATCAGCGGAATTGGCTGCTCGTCGAACCTTCCCGGTTTTATCCATACCTACGGGATGCACACCCTGCACGGCCGTTCCCTGGCCGTGGCGACCGGCGTCAAGCTGGCCAACCATCATCTCCACGTGGTCGTGACCGGCGGCGACGGCGACGGCTTCGGCATCGGCGGCAACCACTTCGTCCATACCATGCGGCGCAACGTCGATCTGCTGTACATCGTCATGGACAACCAGATCTACGGCCTGACCACGGGGCAGACCTCGCCGACCAGCCGGGTGGGGATGAAGACCAAGAGCATGCCCTTCGGCAACATCGAGGAGCCGGTGAACCCGATGGCGCTGGCCCTGGCCGCCGGCGCCACCTTCGTCGCGCGCGGAATCAGCAGCGAGCAGAAGCACCTGACGGAGCTGCTCAAGCAGGGCCTGATGCACAAAGGATTCGCCTTCGTCGATGTGTTCAGCCCCTGCGTGACCTATAATCACGACAATACCTACCAGTGGTTTCGTCCTCGCGTGAAGAAGCTCGAGGACGACCCGGGCTACGATCCTTCCAACTGGTACGCGGCGATGGAGAAAGCCCAGATGTGGGGAGAAGAGATCCCCATCGGCAGGTTTTTCCAGAGAACCGGCCTGCCGTCGCTCCACGGGAACGAGCCCATCCTGGCCGACGACGTGCCGCTCGCCCACCGCGACCCGCGGATCGCCCCGGACCTCGCCCGCCAGTTCGTGGAAGAGCTGATGTGACCCCGGACTTCATCAAGGACTCCCGGCCCGTCAGCAACCTGGACGGTCGAGCGCGCCGACCTCCACGCGCTGACGCTGCGGCGCAAGTAGCGCATCCGTGTTGAATTGACTTTCCTTCTCCGCTCGTGATACAACTTTCCGCATCATGTCGAGCCCGGTTTTCGGACGACTTTCCGATAACCACGGATATGGCGCGGCCCTGGCCGCATGGCGAGTTTCCGCATTCACGGACATGCGCGCCATGGCTCGCAACCTGATGCACGACCACCGAGTTTCGCCGGAGCGCGAGGCGGATTTTGACGCATTCGGCGGGCGGCCACGGAGCGCCGAGGCCATCAGGCGAGCGATCACGGATTATTTCCAGGAAAGAATCCGGGTCCAGAAAAAGCCTGCGTTTCTCGACGAGGCAACCAATCTCGGCAATATCGTATTCGGCTCGGCCGAGGTCCGCGACCCTTTGCTCTCGGATTACGAGTTGGCCCGCGTTGTCGATTTAACCGGTCTGGATCGGGTGTTCTCCGAGGCTCGCCGAGGCGGCATGGCGCAGTTCCAGGGATTTACGCAGGAGACGGCGGCCGATAGCGAGGGGCGCGGGACCAACAGGTTTCTGGAGCCTTGGCTGACGACAGGACCTGAACGGGCCGAAGAATTCATCGAGGCCGTTCTTCAGGCCATGAATCGCTTCCGGCGAACCACACCGCACCACCCCAGTTGGACCACCGGGTGGCTAGCCTTTCGCGACTACATCGACGCCGGCGCTGAGCGCTGGCTCGAGCTGGTCGGCGTGCCGAAGTCGGTGTTTCCCCGGTGGCTGATCGTGCTGCGCTACACCGTGGGCGAAGCTGGAACCGTTGTCCGGCCAACCCAACTGGACGCAGGGTGGAATGCGTTTCACTTCCCCTCTCCACCGCAGGCGGCGCGGAACGTCGGCGGGCACCCGATGGACCTCCGGACAAGTCCCCCAGCGAACGGTCTCATCCCCGAATTCATCCATGAACAAATCGACCATCGGATGGAGCACTGGATCCGGGCAGGAGGGCTTTCTGGGGCGACCGCGCGTGTAGTGGACGGCGATCTGGCGTCGCTGAGACGGACCCATCATCGGCTGTTAGTTCGGAGCTATGGTACCGAGGTCTTGCGGCGGATGCCAGAAGCGGTCTAAGGCATAACAGATTTGTGATGTTAGGCTTGCTTTCGTGAGCGCCTTGGAGTAGAATCAATGTCTAGGTTCATTCTGTGGGACTTCCTGAACGCCCGGGGGGACAACGTGATCCTCCAATGGGTTCGGGAGGACCGGCTCAGCAAGAGGGACCGGGCGAAGCTGAACCAGAAGCTGGACAGGCTGGTACAGATGGACTTCGACTTGGCAATCCACACCAGATTGCTGGCCGGGCCGACTTATGGGCACATTTACAAGCTGAGAATCCACGGCGATGTCATGTTGCGGCCCTTGTTGTGCCGGGGTCCGATTGACACTGAGTCGGAATACACTCTGTTGCGTGGCGCCGTGGAAAGAGGGGGAAGACTGCCCGATGGTGCCCAGGAGAAGGCGGAAGAGAATCGCCAAAGAGTGATTGGGGACCCGCGATCGAGGTGTCTGCATGAGCGAATTCAGTGAACGGCTGGCCAAAGATTTCCAGGACCGAGAGTATCGCGAGGTCTACGCGGAGGACTTCCTGAATACAAGTCTGGCCACTCAGATCAGCGTCATCCGCGAGCAGCGAGGGCTTACGCAGAAGCAGCTTGCCGAGAAAATCGGTACTCAGCAGGCGGGCGTCTCTCGCGTGGAGAATGTCAACTACGCGGCTTGGAACATCAACACGCTGCGCAAGATTGCTTATGCCCTTGGGGCGAGGCTAAAAGTGTCTATCGAGACGTACCGCACTTTGGTAGAGGAAGCGGAGGAGTTTTGCCGCGAGACGTTACAGCGCCCGGCTTTTGAAGACGACCCGTTCTTTCGTGCGACGCCGACGGCAGCCGGCCGCTTCGAAGACAGTCCCACTGGGTGGATGTCGAGAATCCTCGTTCCTTGGCTGGAGCAAGAGATCTGGAGGACGGGTGATTTGGTGGACTGGTTTCAGGGGTACGGCTTGCCGGTGACCGGCGAGGAGGAATACCCATTCCGTTGGATCCTACGGTCCCTGCCGCTGGGAGCGGAGCGGAACAAATACAAGACCACGCTAGCGGCGCGCCTGGCCAGCCTTCTGGACGAGCGCCCCGATGTCGATCCCCCTGGCCGCCGGCCGGACGATGTTCTGTACAACTTGTTCATGCTTTGCGCCGGACTGGATTCGCCCGATCAGCTCGCCGAACCGTTGTGCGCAGTCTACGAGCGGCTGCGAAAGGGCGAGATCCGGCTGAACGACGAGCTACGCGATGCGTTGAGGGCGGCTCTCGCCCGCAACCAGATCGACAACCGGCTCCGCCCCGTTTGGGAGCGCATGATCACCCACGGCCGCGACGACAACTTGCTTGGCAATGAATACGAGGGCTTCGCCGGGGTTCGCAGAATGCCCGCCTCTGCCCAACTACGAGGCTGGCCAGACATGGAAGCAGTAGGCTGTGCGCTGAAGAAGATGGCTGATCACGTGGGCCAACATCTGGATAGAGAGCGCGAGTTCCGGTCGTTGATCGGACAGGTGAAGGAACTTTACCCAGCCGACCAATCCATGAATTGGGACTTGTTAGCACAGGCTCATGATAAGCAATGGCCGGACTGGGCTTGGAGCTGCGTCCCACGATTGTTCGTTTGGAGGAAGCCGGACTTCTTTCTTTTTGCTGTTGACCCGTACTTGTTCACCGTGCAAAGAAAGGCCGGGGACAGAATCAGGCTCGACATAAGAGTACATCCGGTAGGCGGAGACCTTTCGGAGGGCGCAGAGCTCTTAAGACAGCGCATGGAAGCAGCGCTCCAGCAGTCGCGGCTTCCCAGTCCGAAGGGGTTCCTCAACGAGGTCAACGTTGCTCTAGAGCAGCTTCAGCTAGAGACTGGGCAGCGCGATCCATTCGAGAGGGTGCACCAAGAGGTGCTACTCGAGCAGGGGTTCACTATCGAGACTTCGGTTGGGTGATTTCGCGAATCAGCTGGATCAGCCCGTCGCCGTCCGCATCCTTCTCCAAATACTTCACGTCGGGCAGGTCGGTCTGGGTGAGCATCGAATAAAGGATGACCGGAATGTGCCGTGTTCGTTGGTCCTCGTTGAGCATCTGCCTACAGCGGATACCCGCGCGATAGATTCCGCCTGTTGTTTCAAACTCGGCTGGCGGAGGCTCCATCTGGGGCGAAGGGTCCGTCCAGCGGAGCATGACATCCATCACTACCACATCGTAGGACTCGCCGGCGATTCGGTCGAACTGGGAGCGGAAAGCCGCCTCTGTCGAGATCGTGTCGACGCGAACGGACGCAAAGGACTTGCGCAGCTTCGCCTCGATGGAGGGCGCCTGCAAATGGTCGTCTTCAACCAAGAGTATCTTCATCACCCTATCCTCGCCTTCGGGAAGAGCAGTCGCACATCGGTTAGGCCTTGGTCACTGGTCGGAATCACCACCAGCTCACCCTTGTGCGCTTTCATGATTTGCTCGACAATCCACAAGCCGATACCCGAGCCCTCTCCTGTTGACCAGCGCGCCTCATCACTGCGCCATCCCCTCTCCGCAAGGTTCCGGATATCGGATGGCTTAATGCGAAAACCCTGGTTGACGAATGAAATATAGAACCACTCGCCGTTTCGTATTAGACCGCCACTGATGCGAACCTTGGTCTTGGGATAACTGTACTTCCCTGCGTTGTCAAGGACGTTGTTCACAGCCTGGTCCAACAGATCGTGATCAACCTGTACGATCAGAGACCATAACACGTCAAACGATTTTCCATCGACGTGAAACTGTACCGAACGGTTCGGGTCCACTAGCAGTTCGTGAGCTTGCGCGGCGAGGGTCAGCTTCTTGACGAACTCGTCCACCCGCAGGGTCTTGGGATTCAGTCGAACGGGCGCCCCGCCGGCGATATCCGCGAAGAGACCTACATTTCGCGTTACCCTTTCGGCCTTCCTGCACAAACCCCGCAGCGCATTCAGCTTGGGCCGCACCGCATTTTCGGAAAAAGTCCCCTGTAACGCTTCCTGCGCCGTCCGGTGCGCCTGAATGATCGGGCTTCGCAACTGATGCTGGAAGTTCTGATACATTTTATGCTGCTCGTTGGCGGAACGGTCGATCTTGGCCTTTGCCCGATTCAACTCGCCGATCTCGATCGCGAGATAGTAGTAGAGGCCGAGCTGCTGGCCAAGCAACTCGGCGATCTGTTTGGCGTGCTTTGGGAAACTGCGGTCGCTCGTTCTGCGGATATCGATCACCCCGAACACCTTCTTCCCGGAGCTGATGGGAGCGACAATCACCTTCCGGGTGCTTGGAAACGTCTCCGAATAGTACGGGTCGTTGTTGGTATCCTCAACCACGTAAGCCTTTCCGGTCAGGAAGACGTGAGCCCCGGCCGACGGCGGATCGCCGGCAAGTGGAAATCGCCGTTCCTTGCGCTTGGCAACGTCCTGCCTGCCGCCCCTATCCCACTCGGCGCCGTACGTTTCGGCGAAGTACAGGCTTCTGCTCGCCTCTTCCAGGAGCCGGACGTCGATGATACCGGCGTCCGGGATGACAGAGCCCGCAACTCGCATGGCCTCTCGAAAAATCTGGCTTTCACTGGGATCCGGCTTGTTGAGCTCGTTATGTACAAAAAAATTCATCTTGGCCACGCTATCGACCAGAGCACGCCACGACTGGTTCTCCTCCTTCGCTTCGCGCCAGTTCAGCCAGTTGTCCCACCATTGGCTGATGTGCCCCGCTACCAGTTGCAGAAACTCTACCTGACGGTCATCGAAGTAGTGCGGCCCCTTCTTCGTCACGCTGCACCGCACGGCGCCTAGAACCCGTTCGCCGGTGGCAATAGGAGCACACATGTAGCTGAGCGGAGGCAACGGCTCCTCTGGACTCAGCAAGAGCGCTCGCCGGGCTGCTCCCACGATTTCCAACGAGTCCGACCAGCGTAGCCCAGGGTACCTAATCTGGATTGCGGGATCCTCTTCTTCGTATCTGTTGAGATCATACATCCTTACTGATCTGTTTTGAGCCAACACCCATCCAGTCGCGCCCTCGCCCTTCTGGTAGACACCCTTCTTGAACTCTTCACGCCAAGTTGTAGCGACCAAGCGGTACTGGCCCGGCTCGTCGATTCGATCCTCCAGGAAAAGCGAGGTCTCAAGACAATCGAAAGTCGTGGCGACCTCGGCGACGATGGAGTATCCGGCGTCGGCGATAAGGCGGTTGAAGTCGTGCTCTAGACGAGGTGACAACCAGAACTCCGCTCCCGCTAAGACCTCGCTGACACGCCGAATGAGGTTGAATCCCACGCGATCCCTGAGGTTGGAGTAAAGGCTTGGGACCAAAGCAGCTAGCGGTTCGATCCGCGCCAGATCCGAATCCAAGAATGGTCGCCGCTCGCTTCTGTAAATGTTGATCGCCGTCTTCGAACTCCCGTGCAGTGCAATGGGCACGGAACAAAAGGTTTGTATGCCGGTCCTTTCGAAAAACGCCTGGTTGGGATTCTCTTGCACGACGGGATGAGTTGCGACGTCGTCAACCCTCTGGGTGCGACGGCTCAAGATCGCCTGTCCGGTCACCGATCGCATAGGCAGGTAGTGCCACACCGGAATCGTCGGGTCCTTCATCCAGGCCGCGAGCACGAATAGCCTCCCGCTGGCCGCATCTTCCGCGTCCGAGTCTGGCACCACCTCCCACAGGATGCAGCCGTAACCTTCTGCGGCCTCGGCGATCACACGCAGCATCTCGCAGACACCAGAGAGCCGCGTCTGCTGCGAAGCCGCGGTCACCAGCGCGATGACGCCGGAGTCATTGCTGGAAAGGCCAAGAGTTGCCGCCATCCCACCACCATCATACCTCGGGCGGCATTCCGGCGTCGTCGAACCCGGCCTGATCGCCGCACCTACCGACAACCGACATCCTCAACTGCTCCAAAGTCACCCTGAGATGTTCAACCGGGCGGACCGCTTCCAGCGCCCAGGTGGTCTTGTGCGATCCGCTGTTGTCAGAAGGTTGGTTAGGCGTCAATGCCACGCTTGTCACCCGGGGGTTCAGCGGTGACCAGAAGCACCTGACGGAGCTGTTCAAGCAGGCATGCACAAGGAGATTCACCTTCGTCGATGTCTTCAGCCCTTGCGTGACCTATAATCTACCAGCGGTTTCACCCTCGGGAAAAGAAGCTCGAACAACACTCGAGCTACCGTGCCGCTCGCGCACCGCGACCCGCGGATCGCCCCGGACCTCGCCGCCAGTTCGTGGAAGAGCTGATGTGATCACTCCACCGCGATGCTGGCGGCCTTTGATCTCACCCCGCCGATGGTCAGGACCACCGGCTGCAAGCCCACTGGCGTATCCGGCGCCACCACGACATTCACCTGATAGACCCCCACATTGTACGGCGCCAGGCCGCTGAACAGGACTTGGGCGGGCCTGTCGCCGATGGTCACGGTTGCTTCCGCGCGGGTGTTGGGCAAGGGATCGGCCGGGGTTGGCTCGCCGCTCGGCGGCGTGTTGTCGACCGGCCCCAGTCCGTTGGCGAAAAGCTGGATAGCAGCTCCGCGCTTGGCGCGATTGGTCAGCGTCAACACCTGGTAGCTCAGGTCCAGCCCCGCCAGCAGTTGCCGCCCGCCGGGCTCGTAGTATTCGAAGAAGGCCGGCGCGTAGGTCGAGAGCGGCACCCGGTAGATTGCGCTCGAGTCGTTCGCTCCGGGTCCGATGCTGACTTTCATCAGCGCCGAGTTCAGCCCCTGAAACTCCCAGGGGATCTGCACGTTGATCAGGCTCTCGCTTACGTAGGTCAGGCGGCCGGGCAGGCTCAGGCGCGAGGTTGGGGCGTCGTCGAAGCTCACGCTGACCCCGGACAGCGAGAGCGGCAAGGAGGCCGTGGAAAACTGGCGCGTGGACTCGCTCAAGCCCCGGCCGTTAATCGAGATGTAGGACCCGGCCGCCTGCCCGCCGCCCTGCTGGCTGGCGGCGCTGACCACGCCGTTGCTGCCGACCACCGGCGCCAGGCGCGCGCGCCCGAAAAAGTCCAGCGTCAGGCCGCCGGTCTCCGCGCGGAACTGCTGTTCGCCCAGCCGCGGGCCCAAATCCACGCGCGCCGCCGCGATGCCGTAGACATCGGTGGCGTCATCCGCCACGTTGATCCGGCCGCCGCCCGACATCACCCGGAAACGCACCGCAGCGTCGCGCACCGGCACGCCGTAGCGATCGATGGCTTTGAACGCCATCAGCCAGTCCTGCTCGCCGGCCACGCCCAGGAAATTGTCGCCGGCCAGCGAGATCAGGTTGAACACCACGCCGTCGCCCACCAGGTAGAGGTAGGGGACGCGCAGGCTCACCGGACCGCCGCGCACGGTCACGGCGCCTTCGTACGAGCCGGGCGAAGGCTGCGCTCCCTCCAGCCGCACGGCCACGCTGGCCGATTGACCGGCGCTCAAGGGGAGGCTCGCGGGTGTCAGGGTGAGGCGCGCCCGGCTGTCGCTCGTCCCCGAAGCCGCCAGGCTCAGCGTGACCGCGGCGCTGCCGGTGTTGGTGATCCGCAGCGTGAGACTCTTGGGCAAACTGCTCGTCCCGATGACGCCGAACGACAGAGTGGCCGGCTCCACCGTGGCCGAAGTCTGCACGGCCGCCAGCGTGTTCAGCTTTCCCGCGCCCACCCCGATCACCGGCGCGCGCGACCTTCCATCGTCGGTGTCGACTTCATCGGCGGCGGTGTTGACCACGGCCGATTTCAACTGGCCGGGCGTGAAGCGCGGATTGCGCTGCTTCATCATGGCGACGGCGGCGGCCGCCATCGGAACCGAGAAGCTGGTCCCCTGCACGGACGTGAAGCCCTTGGGATCGTAGAGATCGCCGTTGGGGTCGAGCG
>JACOSH010000039.1 GCA_016178945.1 Acidobacteriota bacterium | reverse complement strand
GGCTGGCGGCCATCCGTCCGGTCACCGCTCAGGGCTTGGTGCGCCCCCTGATCGATATCCCGCGGGCCGCGGTGCTCGACTATCTCCGCCGCCGCGGCCTCCCCTGGCGCGAGGACTCGACCAACGCCTCCCCGCGGTTCACGCGCAACCGGATTCGCCACCAGTTGCTGCAGGCGTTAGCGCGCGACTACAACCCCGCTTTGGAAGAAACCCTGGCTCACACGGCCGACTGGGCCTTTGAAGAAGAAGCCTACTGGGAGGCGGAAATCGACCGGCTGGCCGGCCAGCACCTCCGCGACGGCATCCTCCCGGCCGGCCTGATCGCCCAACTCCCTCGCGCGGCCGCGCGGCGGCTCATTCGCCGGGCCATCCAATCGGCGAAGGGCGATCTCCGCGGCGTGGCCTTCTCGCACATCGAGCAAGTGCTGGAGATGGCCGCCGCTTCCGACGGGCGCGGGCGCATGCAGGGCCCTGGCCTGGAAGTCCGGCGCTCCTTTGACCGGCTCCGTTTCGGCGCGCCCTCGGAGAGTCGAAGCTGGCGGGTTCCCCTTACGGTTCCCGGACACTTCGCCTTACCCGGCGAAGGCGCGACTCTACACCTGGAACTAAAGGAATCCTCCGAGGGGGCGATTTGCGTCTATAATGGTGTAGGAAGCTGTTTGGACTGGGAGCGGATCGGCGGCCCTCTGGAGCTGCGAAGCTGGAGGCCGGGGGATCGCTATCACCCGGTTGGACAAACACATGTCGAACGGATCAAGGTGCTCTTCCAGGAAGCGCGCGTGCCCCTCTGGGAGCGGCGCAACTGGCCGGTGATCACTTGCGGGGAAGAAATCCTGTGGACTCGACGATTTGGGCCGGCGGCCCGGTTTGCCGCCCGGCCGGGCAGCCGCAAGCTGTTGACTGTACGGGAAACATCCGGTTCTGCCGATGAATAGGAATTCCAGACCCGCTGCTACCGCGGCTGGGAGGTTCGAGTGAGCTCAAACTTTAAGACCCTCATCTTCTGGGGCATTCTCGCCTGCGTCGCCATCCTGCTCTGGCAGGTGGTCAAGCAGGCCAAGAATCTGCCCGAGAAGAAACTGACCTACACGGAGTTTGTCCAGCAAATCAAGGCCGGCAAGTTCAAAAAGGTCGAGATCGCCAGCAACTTCGAGGTCAAGGGCGCCTACACCGACCAGACCGCCACCATCCGCGTGCTGCTGCCCGCCAACAACCCCAAGATCTACGAGATCCTGGAAGAAAACGGCGTGGAGTACGAGATCCGGGAAGTCAGCGGCGGAAATTGGGTGAACATCCTGATCAACGCTTCGCCGTTTATCCTGCTGCTGGGCTTCTGGATTTTCATGATGCGCCAGATGCAGAGCGGCGGCAACAAAGCCCTCAGCTTCGGCAAGAGCCGCGCCCGGCTGCACTCCACCCAGCAGAAAAAGGTCACCTTCAAGGACGTGGCCGGCGTGGAGGAAGCCAAGGAGGAGCTCCAGGAGATCATCGAATTCCTGCGGGAGCCCCAGAAGTTCCAGAAGCTGGGCGGCCGCATCCCCAAGGGCGTGCTGCTGATCGGATCGCCGGGCACCGGCAAGACGCTGCTGGCCCGGGCCATCGCCTGCGAGGCCAGCGTGCCGTTCTTTTCGATCTCCGGCTCGGACTTCGTCGAGATGTTCGTCGGCGTGGGCGCCAGCCGGGTCCGCGACCTGTTTGAGCAAGGCAAGAAGAACGCCCCCTGCATCATTTTCATCGATGAAATCGACGCCGTGGGCCGCCATCGCGGCGCGGGGCTGGGCGGCGGGTACGATGAGCGCTAGCAGACCCTGAACCAGTTGCTGGTGGAAATGGACGGCTTTGAATCCAACGAGGGCGTGATCCTGGTGGCCGCCACCAACCGCCCCGACGTGCTCGATCCGGCCCTTCTGCGGCCCGGACGTTTCGACCGCCGCGTGGTGGTGGACCGTCCCGACGTTAAGGGGCGCGAGGCCATCCTCAAAGTCCACACCAAGAAGATCCCGCTGGGGGACGACGTGGATCTCTCGGTGCTGGCCCGCGGCACCCCCGGCATGGCCGGCGCCGATCTGGCCAACCTGGTCAACGAAGCCGCCCTCAACGCCGCCCGGCAAAACCGCAAAGTCGTGATGCAGATCGACTTCGAGCAGTCCAAGGACAAGGTCCTGATGGGCGCCGAGCGCAAGTCGCTGGTGATGAGCGACAAGGAAAAACGCACCACCGCCTACCATGAGGCCGGGCACGCGCTGGTGGCCGCCCTGATCCCCAACTCGGATCAGGTTCACAAGGTGACCATCATCCCGCGCGGCATGGCTCTGGGCCTCACCCAGCAGTTGCCCATCGACGATAAGCTCTCCTATGACAAGGAGCAGCTCGAAGCGCGGCTGGCGATCCTGATGGCCGGACGCATCGCCGACGAGATGTTCTCCAATCAGAAATCGACCGGCGCCGGCAACGACATCGAGCGCGCCACCGATCTGGCCCGCAAGATGGTCTGCGAGTGGGGCATGAGCGAGCTGGGCCCCATGAGCTTCGGTCAGAAGGAAGAGCAGATCTTCCTGGGACGCGAAATCGCCCAACATCGCGACTACAGCGAGGCCACCGCCATCCGGATCGATGAGCAGGTGCGCCGCTTCGTCCAGTACGGCTATGATGTCGCCAAGGGCATCATCGAGGAGAATCGCCAGGCCTTGATCAACATCGCCGAGACGCTGCTGGTCCGCGAGGTGCTGGACGGCGAAGAGGTGAACCGCATCATCCGCGAAGGCGTGGTGCTGAGCGCCACCGGCAAAGCCACGGCCAGCCCCGACGACGGCCACACCCAGCAAGTGCTCCGCCCCGAGGGCGGGCGTCGGCTGCCCGGGTTGGAGGGAGAGCGGCCCCAACCGGCGTGATCCCCGCTTTTTCCGCGTACCTGTTCGACATCGACGGCACGCTGGTCGACTCCGCCGCCGACATCTGCGGCGCGGTAAGCGAGGTGCTTCAGGGGACTGAACGCCCGGACGTGCCCTTTGAGTTCCTCAAGGGCTACATCGGCCGTCATCTGCTGGAGTTGTTCGGCGATCTGTTCCCTCACTACCCCGAAGAGCGGATCGACGAGCTGATCCGCCAGTACCGCGCCATTTACCCGGCTCGCGGGCACTCCCAGACTCAGGTGTATCCCGGCGTGGTCGAGGGGCTGGGCGCGCTGGCGGGGCGCAAAGCCACCGCCACCACCAAGGGCACACCCACCACTCGCTCGGTGCTTGAAAAGTTCGATCTGATCCGGTATTTCGACCACGTCCAGGGCACCGACGGATTCCCCTCCAAGCCCGCCCCCGACGTGATCTTCGCCGCGCTGCGCGGGCTCGCCATGGAGCCCGGCGACACGCTGCTGGTGGGCGATTCTCCCGCCGACATGCAGGCCGGCCGCCGCGCCGGCGTCAAGATCTGCGCGGTTCGCTACGGCTACGGCAAGCCGGAGGAATTGGCCCGCTGGGCGCCGGACTACTGGGTCTCCGATCTCCGGGAACTGACCTGCCAGTGACCCGGGGAAGCCCTCCTGACTTCTGGGGGTCAGTACTAGGTGAAAATCTAGGGTCGAGCTAAGGCAATTCCCTTGACCATTCTCAGACCGATTGGGTTAGAATGGAACGGTCTAGTTCTAAGTAGCGTGGAATCAGCAGCAAAGCGGCATAAATCCGTTTGCTGCGGGGCGGAACCGACTGTTGACGGATCTCTATTTCGGGCTGGTACCCTTACTGCTGGTGTCGGCGGGCGCGGCCATCTATCTGATGGTGAAGTGGCGCACCGCGCAACGGCTGCTGGCGGAGATGCATAGCCTGTCCGACCGTCTCCGCCAGACCAACGAAGTCCTCCAGCAAGTATTTCGCTCGGCGCCCGTGGGCTTGTGGGCCTCCGACCCGGACGGCAAGGTCACCCTGTGGAATCGCGCCGCGGAGAAGCTGCTGGGTTGGAAGCGGCCCGAAGCTTTGGAAGCGGGCAGCCCGGGGGGAGGCGCCATCCTGGTGGATTTCCCGCGCGAGCTCCGCACCCCGATCCCGGTCGCGCTGCGCCGCGAAACGCGCGAGGGAACGGCCCTGGACATCGCCATGACGGTGGAAACCCTGCGCGACGAGGCCGGCGACGTGCGTGGAGCGGTGGGCGTGGTGGTGGATGTCTCGGAGCAGAAACAGTCCGAGCGAACCCTGGCGGCCAGCGAGCAGCGCTACCGGGAGCTGGTGGAGAACGCCACCGACCTGATCTACAGCATCGACCTGCAAGGCAACTTCACCTCCATCAACAAGGCCGCCGAGCGGCTGAGCGGCTACACCCGCGAGGAAGTGCTGGGCATGAACATCGCCAACCTGGTGGCGCCCGAGTGCCTGGACCGGGCGCGCCAGATGATCCAGCGGACGCTGCGCGGCGAAGGCTCGCAGCCGTATGAGCTGGAAATCGTGGCCAAGTCCAACCGCCGCGTGACGCTGGAAGTCAGCCACCGGCTGCACTTGCACGAGGGCACGCCCACCGGCACGCACGCCATCGCCCGCGACATCACCGAGCGCCGCCGGGCCGAGCTGCTGGAACGCGACCTGGTGCAGGTGCTGGAGATGATCGCCACGCATCAGCCCCTGGAAACGATCCTGGAACAGCTCGCCCTCACGGTCGAGCGCCAGTACCCGGACGCGATGTGCGCCGTGATGCTGGAGCGCGACCGCCAGTTGATGCTGGCGGCAGCCCCGCGCCTGCCGGCGGGCTATCAGGAGGCTGTCGCCACCGTGCGCATCGGCCCGACTTCCGGTTCTTGCGGGGCGGCCGCCTATTGGAAGCAGAGCGTCACGGTCAGCGACATCCTGCGCGACCCCATCTGGAAAGACCATCGCGAAATCGCTCTGGATCACGATCTGCGCGCCTGCTGGTCGGTGCCCATCCTCTCGGGAAAGGGCGAAGTGCTGGGCACCCTGGCCACCTACCATCGCCAGAACGCGCAGCCGGACCGCCAGCAGATGAAGCTGCTGCAGACGGTGGCGGGCGCGGCAGCCGTAGCCATCGAGCAACGCCGCCTGAGCGAGCAGCTCGCCTACCAGGCGCTGCACGACTCGCTGACCGGGCTGCCTAATCGCACGCTGTTCGAGGAGCGGCTGCGCCAGGCTTTGGCGTTCGCCCGCCGCCACGGGCACCTGGTGGCCCTGATGTACCTGGATCTGGACCGCTTCAAGCTGATCAACGACACGCTGGGCCACGCCGCCGGCGACGTGCTGCTGCGCCAGGTGGCCTGGCGGCTGCGCGGCTGCGTCCGCGAGACCGACACGCTGGCCCGTATCAGCGGCGACGAGTTCACGGTGATTGCCACCGGTCTGAAGCAGCCCGAAGACGCCACGGTGGTCGCCGAGGCGATCCTGAACGCCTTCCGCACTCCCTTCCAGATCGAGAAACGCGAGTTGTTTGTCACGGCCAGCATCGGCATCAGCATTTATCCGCAGGATGCGACCGAGGCCACCATCCTGCAACGCAACGCCGACAGCTCGATGTACCGCGCCAAACACTCCGGCAAGAACGGCTATCAGTATTTCGTGCCGGAGATCGGCGCCGCCATCAGCGAGCGGCTGGAGCTGGAGAACCAACTGCGCCGCGCGCTGGAGCGCAGCGAGATGTCGCTGCTCTACCAGCCGCAATTCGAGCTGAGCAACGGCCGTCTGGCCGGCCACGAAGCGCTGCTGCGATGGAACTGCCAGCGCCTGGGACGCATCTCTCCGGGCAAGTTCATTCCGGTGGCCGAAGAGAGCGGCATCATTATCCCGATCGGCGCCTGGGTCTTGCAGCACGCCTGCCGGCAGACGCGCACCTGGCAGAAAACCGGCTACAAGATCGACGCGGTCAGCGTCAACGTGTCGGCGCTGCAGTTCGCTCAAACCGACTTCATCCGGACGGTGGAGCAAACGCTGCTCGACAGCAGCCTGGATCCCCATTTCCTGGAGCTGGAGCTGACCGAAAGCATGATCATGCGCGACGTCGAGGAGTCCGCCCGCAAAATGAAGGAATTACGCCAGATGGGCGTGCGGATTTCGGTCGACGACTTCGGCACCGGCTACTCCTCGCTCAGTTATCTGCAGCGGCTCCCGATCGATGTGCTGAAGATCGACCAGAGTTTTGTCCAGAACTTCGAGAAAACGCCCACCGCTTCCTCGCTGGTCCGGGCCATCGTGACGCTCGCGCACGGCCTGGGCATGCGGGTCACGGCCGAGGGCGTCGAGACCGAGCACCAGTTCGAGGTGGTCCGCCGCATGGGGTGCGACAAAGCACAAGGGTTTCTCCTAGGCCGTCCCGTCCCTCCCGAGACTGCATTCGCTCTTCCCGCCCAAAGCGCCTCCGCTCAATAGAGTAGGACTAGGATCACCCTAGTTCTAGCACCGTACTCCTTGTCCGTACCGATCATTGACTGTGCCGTCCAGAACTCGTACGATCAGCTTAAAGCTCGCATGATCGAAAGGCGGAAGAACAGTGGAAGGAGGAGCCCGGTTGGCGCGCGATCACGACGCTAAGAACGACGGGGACCCCGTGCCCGAGCGCCCTTCCAGCGACCTGTTCACGGCCGAGCAGGCTCGCGCCATGCTGGAAGAGTTCCGCGCCATGGTTCGAGAGGGAATTCTCGAGGTGACACCCGGCAATGAAGTGTTGCAGGTGGAAAAGCCGGTTGAGCCGAAATCCGATCCCCGGGAATCCAGTCCGTCGATCTTTTCCGAAGAAGGCGTGCGTTTTTTTAATCGGCGGGTGAGCGAACGGCTGCGGGAATCGGCGCGCGAAGAGCCGGAACCGCCCGCGCCGGAGCCTGTCGCGCGCCGGGCGGCGCCGCGCGAGTCCCTGGTCAAGCTGCGCCAGGAGGTCGTCGCGCGCGTGGCCGACCGCATCCTGGAGCAGTGGGATCCGGACTCGCTGCGCGAAGGTCTCGTCGAGCAACTGGTCAGCGACCTGCTGCTTCGCCTGGAGCGGGAGCGAAAGTAGGGCTCACTCGGGCTCGAGCGAAGTCACCGGGCGGTGCCCCTCGGGCGTAAAGCGGAAAATGCGGACGCGTCCCGGAGGTCCCAGTGGCCCGACATCCTTCCCATTCAGGCTGACGTCGATGCCACCGGCATTGCCGACCAGCACCCTGCCCGGTTCGAGGATCAGTTTTTCGCCGCGTCCGCGCAGCACGCCCAGCAGCGCGGCGACATATTCGGCGATCGGCGGCGGCGTTTCATCGTGGTAGCAAATGCCCAAGCCACCGCCCAGGTCGAGATGCTCGAGATGAATACCTTCGCTGGCCAGCGCATCCACCAGCAGCAGGATCTTTTCCGCTGCGGCGATGAACGGGCTGGTCTCGGTGAGTTGCGAACCGATGTGGCAATCCATGCCAGTGATGCGCAGATGCGGCAGGCT
>JACOSH010000038.1 GCA_016178945.1 Acidobacteriota bacterium | reverse complement strand
GTTCCCATGGCTCCCAGAATTCCCAGGGCCATGGGCAGATCGCATCCGGCGCCTTCCTTGCGCACGTTGGCCGGGGCCAGGTTGATGGTCACACCTTTGTTGGGGAAGCCGAAACCGGAGTTGAGCAGCGCCGATTTGATGCGCTCCCGGCTCTCGCGAACTGCGGTGTCGGGCATGCCGACGGTATGGAAATCGCGCGCCGTGCCGGACGGGTACATGTCGACTTCGACATCGATCAAATGAGCATCAATGCCGTAGACGGCGGCGCTGCGGGCTTTGAACAGCGCCATGAGGACGGCTTCAGTATACCACTGGCGCCGGAGGCCCGCCTGAGGCGTGGCGATTAACTGGCGGCGGCGTCAACCAGGATCGAGTTGATCTTGCTGAAGACGATGTTGATGCTGCTGGCGGCACCCGGCATCACCGCGCCGATCGCGACGGCCACGAACCCGGCCAGGAGCGCGTATTCGATCATGTCCTGGCCGCGCCGGTCCTTCCAGACCTGCATCGCCACCGCAAGATTCAAAAGTCTGTTCATCCAGAAAACTTCCTCAGTACTGTTTCGAGAGTACCAGTCTTCTAACGCTGGGCAACTCCTGCCGATCGCTTACAAAGGTCCGGTAAATCACTTACAGGCTGAATGCAAATCGCTGGCTCATCGAGGGCTACACGGAAGCCGTCATCCCAGCGCTGCCACCGCGCGCGCATGCAGGCCCGGGGATTGAATCCGCTCGCAGTAGCGCTCAAACTCCGGTGTCGGCCCCTTCCACTGAAGCTCGTCCACCGTCTCAAATACTGGCACATTCAGGATCAATGTCGCCAACGCCCGATACAGGAGCGCATCGTTCCACTGCTCGGACAGGACCGCGCACAGGCGCTGAGCGCCGCGGATCGACGCAGGCCATTGCCGCCAGTCATGCGGTACATCTTCCAGGTGCGAGTAGCACGAAAATGTCCCCGCCGCGGCCTTCGGACCCCACCCCGGCAACCCCGGAAAACCATCCGCGCTGTCGCCTACCACGGCCAGGTAATCCGGAATCGATTCCGGCCTCACTCCCCACTTCGATACCACGCCCACTTCATCGCGCAAGATCCCGCGCATCCGGTCCAACTGAACCACGCGGCTGCCCACGACGCACTGAGCCAGATCCTTGTCCGGGGTGCAGACAATCACTTGCCTCACCCGCTCGTCCCGGGCGGCTTTCGCCGCGGCGGAGGCCAGCGCATCGTCTGCTTCGTAGCGGACCATGGGCCATACCACCACTCCCAGGGATTGCAGGGCTTCTTCGAGCACGGGGAATTGCGCGAGCAGCGGCGCCGGCACCCCGTCGGCGGTCTTGTATCCAGGATAAAGATCGTTCCGGAACGACTCGACCACATGATCGGTGGCCACCCCGACGTGAGTCGCCCCACCTTCGATCAACCCCACCACCGACGCCAGAACGCCGCGCACGGCGCCGACTTCGATGCCACGCGTGTCCAACGCCGGGGGTACGGCAAAGAAGTGCCGGAACAACTCATAGGTTCCGTCCACCAGGTGCACATCCATACTGCTTCCATTCTCACCTGAATTCACTGCCGCCGCGCCGGCGTTACCTTTCAGGTCCGTGCCGCCCTTGTAAGGATCTCAGGAATATGATGAGATCGTCCCTGACGGTGGCATTGAAACATGGTCCCACTATGGTTGCTTCCGGCCGTTGCCCTGCTCTTTTTCGGCTGTGCCGGCGGTATGGCTAGGCTTCGCCGGTTGGACAAACGGAGAGTGAGCCACGATAGAGCCGCGGCCCTTGCCGCCGCCGCGGCGAGTGTCGTGCCCGGAATTTGCTGCTATGCCATCGGAGCACGGTTTGGAGACGGAACGGTGTCTCGTAACGCCGGGGCCGCGTGCTTCGTGGCATTTCCTGTCCTTTCCACGGTGGTCCTTAAGATTGCGGCGCGAAAGCGCGGCCCCGTGCCGGGTTCCGTGGCCGGCGCGTTCTTCCTTAGCCTTCTGGCGGTGGTCCTCATCGGCGCCTGGGCGATTCTCCATTTGAAAGGACCTCGCGGCGGTTGGGCGGCTGCTGACATCCTGGTATTTGCGTGCAGCGTTGTCCTAACCTACAGCGCGGCAGCCTGTCTCGGCTGGTGGTGTGGACGCGCGATACGGCAACCCAATGCGTAGACTCCGGATCGCGCTTATTCTCGCTGCCTCAAGCGCCTGCTTTGTCGCGCATCGTGCGACCGACGGTTACGGGGTCCTTCGCCTCACCATTGCCGACGGCGAGACGAATAGCACGGTTCCGGCGCGCGTCACGCTGCGCGATGGCTCGGGAGGATATCTCGTGCCGGATTCGGCGCTGGCCGTATTCGGAGATTGCGGGAAGGTGCCGTTTCACAACTGGGCGCCGGCCAGCGCCGCGCTGCAAACCAGTTGGGGGGAATACCGCGGCGTTCGGAATCCGTATAAGGGCTCAACGGATTTCTACACTGCGGGTACGCTGGCCACACGACTCCGCCCCGGTCGTTATTGGATGCGTGTGGAAAAGGGACCGGAGTATGGCGCCGCCGAGCAAGAGTTCGTCATCGCCGCGGGCCAGGAACAATCCGTGCGATCAGTGCTTCGGCGTTGGATCGACCTGCCGGCGGAAGGTTGGTACAGCTCGGACGATCATCTGCACATTCCGCGGCCCTCCGCGCGCCTTGACCCGGCGCTAGCCGCCTGGATGCAGGCCGAAGACATTCATGTCGCCAACTTGTTACAGATGGGTCTGGCTCGGGACGTGCATTTGACGCCGCAGCGGGCCTTCGGCCCGTCGTCCGTTTACGAATCTGGCCGGACCCTGCTGGTTGGCGGACAGGAGAATCCGCGCACGCACGTTTTCGGACACAGTATCATCTTGGGTGGCCGAACCTGGATTGACTTTCCGCAAGCATATCTCCGGTACGATCTGGCCTGGCGCGAGGCCCACCGGCAGGGCGCATTAGCCGGCTATGCTCACCTGGGGATGGCGGGCGCGCAGGATGGACTGGCGTTGTGGGGGCAGGAGCGCCTGATCGATTTCATCGAAGTGATAAACCTGGGTTTTCCTTATTACCAGAGTTGGTACGATACGCTCAACCTCGGCGCGCGCGTCGCCCCAACCGCGGGTACGGACTATCCGTGCCTGGCAGACCTTCCCGGTCGAGAGCGATTCTACGCGAAGCTCGATGGCGCCCTGGCATTTCCGGCCTGGATCGATGCGGTCCGCCGCGGACGCACTTTCGTGACCAATGGTCCGGCCCTCGAGTTCTCCGTGGGCGGCTCCATGATCGGCGACGAACTTGCGCTCGAAGCGCCCGGCGCCGTGAAGGTGAGGGCGCGAGTCCGTTTTGATCCGAGTCGCGATCGAGTGGATCGCCTCGAGATCGTGCAGGCAGGGCAGGTGGTGGCAACCGCCCGGCAAGCCGTGGCCGGAGAGATCGCGCTCGATGTCTCCGCCGCGATCTCCGCCTCGACGTGGCTGGCCGCGCGCATCTCCGGAGAGAAAGTTGGTGAGCGGCCGGCGGATTCCGTTGAACCGTTTGCGAGGTACGTATCGCGGTTAAAGCGGAAGGCCGATGCGAACTTTCGCGAGACTCTCGAATACACGGCGCGGCCAGGACAGGCGCGCATCTCGGCGGCTCATACGGCCCCAATCTACATAGTGGTTCATGGCACGCCGTCAATCTTGGAGCAAGCCCCCGCGCGCAAGGTGGCGAAGGCCCGGCTGGATCTTCTCGACGATCTTGCGGCCCGTCTCGAATACGCGCACCTGGGCGACCTGGCTCGATTCCCCGGCGCCGGAGATGGTATCGCCATCGAGGACCTTCGCAGGAATCGTGCGGATCTTGTTCGGGCCATCCAAGAGGCGAGGGTACAGTACCGGAAAATCCTTCAACCAGGCGGAGGATAGCTCTAGGCCTTGCTTTCGAACAGAGAGAAGATGCCCGACAGCATGCTCGCGCGCTTGGCCTGGGCCTGCTTGCCGCTGAGCCGCTCGGCCATGACCGCGATGGCCTTGCCCAGGGGCGAGTTGGAGACCAGCGGCTTACCTTCCATCAGGGAGCGCTGCACGGCGTCCCAATCGTTGGGCAGAACCTCGAAGATGTCCGTGTGCAGCGCCATCTCGATGGCCTCGCGGCCCAGTCCGGCGTCGGCGCTATAGCGGTTGACCACCAGCCGGATCTTGCCCGCCTCGATTCCGTTACGTTCCAGATGGGCCAGCATTTTCTGGGTGGCGTGCAAGACAGGCAGCTCGTTGGTAGTGACCAGAATCAGCTCATCGCACAGCCGGGCCAGGCTGAGCCCCCATTCTCCGTAAGGACCGCGGCTGTCCACCACCACAGTGCCGTAAGCCTCGCGGGCATATTCGATGAGGGGGCCGGCTTCGTGCGATTCGGCGATCCCCTCGATGGGGTTTTCCGGCGAAAGGATGACGTCCAGGCCCTGGCAGGGCGTGGTGATCGCCTTCCAGATGTCTTCGTCGAGCTGGGTGGACTGCGACAGCACTTCGGCGAAGCTGAAGGTCGGTCTTAGCTTCAGCAGAAACGAGAGCGTCCCGGTGGTCGGGTCCAGATCGGCCAGCAGGGTCTTGTGGCCCTTGTGCAGGTGGTGCAATTGGAAGGCCAGCGAGCAAGCCAGGGTACTGGCGCCACAGGCCCCTTTCCCCGGCATCACGCAGTAGACCTTGCCCAGATTCTGCGCTCCGGCGTGGGACTCCAGCAACAGGCGCGCCAGCCGCTCCAGGGCGGCGCTCAACTGGTCGGCGGCGAAGGGCTGAAACAGGAATTCGCGGGCGCCCTGGCGCAGGCAGCGCAGAATCAGGTCCGGGTCGTTGCTCTGGTGGATCGCCACCACCGGCATCCCGGGGGCCAGGCTGTTGATGTCCTGGATGACATTGAGGGCCGTATCCGGGTTGGAACCGACGTCTAGGAAGCAGATATTGGGTCCCTGGGAGGAAACCACCTCGCTGAGGCCGCGCCGGTTGGGGTAAGCCTTCAAGTCGATCAGGGGGGAGCTCGGGGTGATTTCGACCAGCAGGTTGGTCAGACTCTGGAACAGGCCCCGGTCCGGGCAGATAAACAAGTGTTTCCACTTACCCGAGGCTTTGGGGGCAGGGTTCCGCATCGTCATCCTGAGACTGGAAAGGCAGTTAGGTCCTTCACTCATTATAATCGGCGGGCCGGAAAGAAAAGGTGAGAGGCTCTGCCCCTTCGGCCTACTAAATGTTTTGAGGGCTTAGTCGATAAGTCCTATGGGGCGTGCTGGTCGCGCTCGCTCCTGGCTTCAGAGCACCCAATCGGTAGTCGAGAGTCCTTCGGCTGCCGTGTCTGGAGCGTGTAGGTCAGGAGCGAGGTCAATGATAACGAACACCACGTCTTCCAAAACAGTGGCGGTCTGCGATACTCAGCCGGTGACGATCGAGGGGGTGCGCAGCGTCCTGAACGACTGCGCCGATCTCAAGCTGTTGGCCGGGGTGACAACCCTGGCCGC
This sequence comes from Acidobacteriota bacterium, assembly GCA_016178945.1. Taxonomy (GTDB): domain Bacteria; phylum Acidobacteriota; class Terriglobia; order Bryobacterales; family Bryobacteraceae; genus JACOSH01. The sequence continues at coordinate 30,002 of JACOSH010000038.1, read as the reverse complement.
GGCCAGCGACCTGGTGCGCGATCGAAATCCGTCTATCGTCATGCTAGACAAGGGATTTGGGCTTCCCGCGATCATGGAGTGGCTGGCTAACATCCGGGCCGGGGGGCGAGGACCGGCGGCGGTGGTCTGGGGGGTGTCGTTGAACGAAGCCGAGGCGCTGCGCCTGGTGCAGGCCGGCGCGCAAGGGGTCATTCGCAAGACCACCGAGCCGTCCACCTTGATCGAGTGCTTGCGCCGGGTGGCGTCCGGCAACACCTGGATGGAAGACTCCTTGCTGCACGAGGCCGAGCGCACGCCGCGCCATTCCCGGTCCAACCTCACGCCGCGGGAGCATGAAGTGGTCGAGCTGGTCGAGCAGGGGATGAAGAACAAGGAGATCGCCCGCGTCATGGGGATCCGCCCCGGTACCGTGAAGATCCACCTCAAGCACATCTTCGAGAAGACCGGCGTGCGCGGGCGCTACGGCCTGGCGCTGTCCGGGCTCAAAGAGAAAGGTTTCCTCACCTACACGGTGTAGGGGATCCCGAACCATCCGATCACGGCTTGAACAGCAGACGCACGGTCGTGAAGGCGCGAGGCTGGAGCGGGATGTCGATGCGGTTGTCCTCCACCGGGAGCGCGGCGCGGTCCTCCTCGACCCCGTTGGCGAGGTGGGCGGCGGCCAGCGGGAAGATAGGGGACGCCAGGCGGGCCTGGCCCGGCCGGCCGGCGGTCTCCCGCAGGCGCAGGATGTAACCCCGGCCATCTTCGGCTTCCTTGAAAGCGCTGACCTGGGCATGCGAGGCCTGGATGTCGAAGAACGAGCCGGCCGTCGCCGGCATCCGCTTCGCCGACGGGCGTAGGCGCTCATTGCCCAGGTCGTAGCGGGGATAGCAGGCCAGCGGGGAGCGCGTCTCGGCGTCAAACCGGGCCAGTTCCTCCTCGCTGAGCCGATTGCCGCTGGTGATGAAGTAGCGGAACGTGAACTCGCCGCCCTGGGCCGCCTTGTAGTTGGTGAACCAGTAATTGTTCATGGCGTACGAGAAGACGTGGCCGTTCTTCACTTCCAGATCCTTCAGCCAGAGACCGCGGTTGATGCCGGTCAGGGTAATCAACGGCGCATCCGGAGTGGCCCAGGCGATGGTGAGGCCGCCGTCGCGCGCGCGCACCAGGTTCTGGGTCGTGAACCAGTCCCGGCAGGCGCCGGGAAGCTGGTCCTGGTTGGGGCGCACCCAGGCGTTTTGCACCTGGTAGGCCAGCTCCGGCGGCGAAATCCTGAAGGGGAAGGCGAAGTAGACCGCTTCTTTCGTGCGCGTCTCCTCTTTGCGGATACGATTCACGATGTCAACGCGCTTCAGCGTATCGTAGATGGTGACTTCGCTCTCGATGACGGGCACATTCTGGGCGCGCGACTGGATGCGGATGCGCCGCCCGTGCGGCGTGCGGACCGATTCCAGGATTCGGGCCTCGCGCGAGCCGGTGACCGCCAGCCGCGGCGCCGGCAGCGTGCGCAGGTCCTGTAAGATGCGGCTGTTCTCGCCGCCGCTCACATAGAGCAGCTCGTTGACGCCGAAAGAGGCTGACGCATCCACCAGGTCGCGGCCGGCTTCCTTGTCCACCAGTTGCGCGATGGCGCCGCTGCGCGGGTTGAAGGCGACCCGATAGTAGCGCGACTCGATCCGCCACTCGACGGGCTCAGCCTCGGTGCCCGAAGGCGCCGTACCGTTGGCCGGGCGCACGCCGTAGGCCTTGTATCCCAGGCCGGGAACATTCTCGGCCAGGATGCGAAGGCGGCGGACGCCGTCTTTTTCCTTCACCACGTCGGCCGCGACGGGCTTGCCGGTGTCGAGGTCCACCATCTCGCGATTGGGCTCCAGCTCGACCGGGACCACATCCGTGCGCGGCCAGAGATCCGGGTTGAAGACGAACAGCGTGCGCCCCTCCATGCTGATGTTCTGGACCAGGCGGTTGAAGGAGCGGGAGATGAGATCCTGGGCGCTCCAATGGGCGCGCCAGGCGTAGGCGCGTTTGTGCTCCCACTGCGAGGTCACAAACTGGCGATCGGGCTGGCGGACGCTGTTGTGCGCTCCACAGGTGTGCTCGTCGTAGAACAGCAGGTTCTTCCAGGCCTCCCGGAATTCGGCGGCGGGATAGGTCTGCGCCGGATCGAAAGCGGTGGCCAGAGCCGAGGCCATCTCGGCTACGGGCAGCAGGCGCTGCGTGTCGCGATTGAGGATGGTCTCCTGGGCCGTCGAGCCGGCGCCGTCTTCCCAGTAGGCGCCCGCGTCGCCGCGATAGACCGGCAGCTTCCCGGCGAAGTGCCGGGCGAGATAGGCGTAATAGTCGGCGTCGGTGGCCGGGACGATCTTCGGAAACTCGTAGGCTTCGTTCCACTCCTGGATGAGCTGCGCGTCGCCGTTGCCGATGTCGGCGTTGTCCGTGTACAGGCCGTACAGCAGCACCGCGTCGACCGGATAATCCGCGCGCCGGTAGCGGGCCAGGAACTGCCCCACAGTGCGGTGCAGGCGATCGAGGGAGGGCTTGTCGCCGGTGAGCCGGTTGAACTGCAAGTAGGAACGGGCGAACCAGGTGAGGACGCGGCGGCCATCGGGACCTTCCCAATAGAACGGGGAATCTTCGTTGAGATGGCTGTTCTGCAGCAGCGGCGCGCGGGTCTGGTTGCTGCCGTTGGCGAACCCGTCGACGCCCGCGTCTTGTAGCAGCGTGGGGACGAACCAGGTGTGCGAGGGCGCGTCGGTGAGGCAGGCGAACTTCAGCGGGACGCCGTACTTCCGCTGGAGTCCCTTGGAGTAGTAGAGGAGGCGATACATCTCTTCGCCCGTGCACAGGCCGGTCATCACGTTCAAGTACATGGAATTGACGCCCACCTGGCCTTGCGCCGCCAGCTTCATCAATTGAGCCGCGCGCGCGGGCTTGCGCGACTGCAGATAGTTCTCCACCAGCCAACTGGTTTCAAAATTGAACTTGTAGAAGGGGAACCGGGCGACCAGGTCGAGCACGCCGTCGGTGTTGCGGTTGTCGAGCTCCTGGACGTTGGGCTGGAGATCGGTGTAGCCGATGTCGTTGTGGATCTTCAGACCGGCGAAGATGCGCCAACGCTTTTGGGGGACGAACTCGCCGTGAAACCGCCGAGTGTTCACCGACAGCTCATAGGGAGCGGGGCGCGCGGGCACGGGCGCTTCCACCTCGACCACGCGTTCGCCGAAGTCGTAGCCGTCGGCGGGACTTTCCGCCGACGCGGTCTGGCCCGCGACCCGGAGGCCCACGGCCGCCGTCCCCAGCGGTTGCCGATGGCGCAGGACCACTTCCGTGATCTCGCGCATCTGGCCGTTGCGGCGGCGATAGTAAATCGTGGGCTCGACCGAAGCGTCCAGCTCGGGGCCGTCTCCGTTGGATCTCATCAGGGCCAGGTAATCGTAGCGGACCAGCCCGCCTTCCCCCTGAAAGGAGAGACCGATCTCGTTGTCGCCTTGCCGAAGGTGGGGGACCGGCATGCGCAGCGACGCGCGCGAGTAGGTGATGGTGTTGGCCTGGCGCTCATCGGCGTTGTCGCCCGCGGCGGCCCGCAAGCGGAAGCGGCCGCGCTTGCCGTTGACCGTGAGATTCACCGTAGCGGGAGCGATCGACAGAAAGTAGAGATCGGTCTCCAGCACCGCGCCCTCGGCCGGCGGGTCGTCGAGCCGGAACTGGATGCGGTAGACCGGGCCCTGGCCGTCGGCCGCCGCGGCTTGGCTCTCGCGCCAGTCTTCCTTGGGCGAGCTCTTGCCGGCAACGTAGGTCAGGCTGGGGGCCGAACCCAGACCGAACTCATCGCCGGAGCCGTCGGGTTCACCGATCCGCCAAAGCACGTTGGGGTCGGACTGGGCGGCCACGGGAGGGTCCATGCGCCACCAACAGGCCACAGCAAGTAGCAGGGCGAAAACGGACAAAAGGGCAATTCGCGACATAGAGCCTCCTGAGATCAGTCTCCAGGTTTGCCGCCGTCGTACACGCTCACTCGATACCGGAGAACCAAGGGCTTGCCCGGATCGAGACGGAAAGGCCGGAGGCCCGGAAACGAGGCGCCCACGAAGCCGTATTGGCGCAGGCACCACTCGCCCGGATTCTCGGCCGTCATGCGCAGCCCTGCGCGGCGGCCCTCAAAGGTCCCTTCCAGCTCCGCCCACGAGTGGCTGCCATGGTCTTCGTCGCCGCTGAGCGGGCCTTGGTCGGTGCGGATCGAGGTGCGGGTGCGCGGTCCGAAGCGGCAACTGAATCCGCCGTAACCTTTGCCATGGTCGGGCGATCCGGTCAGGGTGACGGACTCACCAAGCGCCTCCAGGGTCAGGGACACGTCGAATGCGTGGCCCGGCTGAAGGTCGAAGCGGATGGTCTCCCGCACGATCTTGCGGCCTCCCTCGTACCAGCCATTCTCCACTTCCAGGCGGGCCCCACAGCGTGTCAGCCACTTCTCAAATCGATGTTCGACGCCTTTCAATGTCCACAGGTCCGCCTGGCGGTCGCCGATCCGCACCACCGGCCAGGCCCAGAAGATGCCCCGGTGATGGTAGTGATCCCGCGGAAAGTCATCGGTGACCGCGACGCCGCCGGGTGTATAGACCGGGTGAAGATAACTGGAGCGGCGGCGGTCCTCGGGCGCGCCCGCCTTGAGCCGCGGCCCGTAGTTGTAGACGAAGACGGGCGCGCCGTTTTCCAGCGCTTCCAGTCGCTGGCCGTCCAGCTCGCGGAAGGTGAACGGATCGCCGGCGGCCAGCACGCAGAACAGCAGCACGTTCATCGCGACTGCCTCCGCACCGCCTCCTCGTCCAACTCCACGCCCAGGCCGGGGCCGGTGGGCAAATCCAGGGCGCCGTCCCGCAAGACGAAGGGCTTCTTCAAGTAGCTTCCGGCCAGGAATTGAAGGCCGTTAAGCGCGGCCGGATACTTCAGTTGGTAGGCGCCGAACAGCAGGAGGGAAGCTGCCAGGGAAACGTCCGGATCGGTGAGACCGCTGCCCAGAAACAGCAGACCCGCGTCCTGAAGGATCTCGATCTGTCGGCGGGCGTCCCATAAACCGGCCGTGCGGGCCGGTTTCATGGCCACGCCGTCGAGCAGGCCGAGGCGAATGAATTCGACCAGCTCGACTGACGAGACCACTCCCTCGTCCATCAGGATGGGCAGCGCTCCCTGCTTTTTCAGTTCCCGGAAGCCGGAGAGGCGGTTGGCGGCGACCGGCTGCTCGAAGACGTCGACCCCGGCGGCGGCCAGCTTGGGAGCCACTTGAAGGGCCGTGGCGGTGTCGTAGCCGCCGTTGGCATCGGCCCACAGAAACGAGTCGGGAGCGAGCCCGCGGACGGTCCTGGCAAGCTCGATATCGAACTTGGGGTCGGGCGCGACCTTGATGTTGAAGTGGCGATAGCCCCGCTTCTTCCCTTGCTCGACCCGCTCCGCGGCTTCATCCAGGGTGCGGGCATTCACCGTCCAGCTCAGCGGGATGCGGTCGAGGGGCTTGCGCCCCCACAGGGCCGGCAGCGACTGGCGGGCAAGCTTGCCGGCGATATCGTGCAGCGCCAGATCCACGCCGGCCTTGGCGATGGGCATTCCGGTCGAGAACGAAGGCGCGATGGCGCGATTCATGGCCTGGTGGGCGCCGGCCAGGTCCAGCGGATTCCTGCCGGTCAGCGCGGGCGCCAGATAGTCGCGGATCGTTCCAGCCACCGATTCGGGTGTCTCGTAACTCCAGATGGGGGTTGGGACGCTTTGGCCCCATCCGATGGTTCCGTCCTGGCAGGTGATCTTGACCAGCACGCTGGGGCGCTCGGGTTTGGTGAAGAAACGGAAGTAGCCGGTCACCGGGTAGGCCGCGGCGAAGGCCTCCACCCGTCCGATGGCGGGCGCCGGGGCCGCGCCGGCCGCCAGGCCCATGCCCAGTAGGGTGCGGCGCGTCATCCCATCATTTCCAGCTTGTCCGGGTCGAAGCGGATGCGCCGGCCGGTGCGGAAGGCCTCCGCCGCCATGCAGCCGGCCACCGCGTGCGAGAAGCCGGCCTGGATATCGGCCCGCGGCGTCTCGCGCGAGCGCAGGCAGCGCAGGAAATTCTGCATGTGCGGCTCCACCGGCTCCGGCTCGATCCGGATCTCCTCCTGGACCCGGTCGGAGCCCTTGGAACCGGCGCCGGTGATCCGCATCGTCTCGGCATCCAGCACGCCGCGAGTGCCATACCACTCGTTGCGGATTCCGCTGCCGTTGGTCAGGCTCATCGCGAAGCTGACCAGGAAATCCTTGGGGTAGTCCAGCAGGGCGTGGAAGACGTCTTCGGTCTCCCGGCCATCCTTCCACAGGAAGACGCCGCCGCTCGACACCACGCTGCGCGGATAAGGGTCGCCGAGAAACCACGGGACCAGGTCGATGTAGTGGCTCATCCACAGGCCGGGGATGCCGTTGGTGTAGTCGCGGAAGAGCTGCCACTCGCGGAACCGGCGCGCGTCGAAGGCGCGGTCCGAGCGTTTCATGAGAAACTGCGGCCAGTCGATGTCCGTGTCGCGGATGTGGTGATAATCGCGCCGCCAGCGCGGCTCCTGAAAGTGGACCTGCATGTCCACGCGCGTGACCTTGCCGAGGATGCCGGACTGCACGAATCGGGCGCAGCCGATCATCTTGGCATCGCTGCGCCGCTGGGTGCCGATCTGCACCACGCGGTCGCTGCGCTTCACCGCCAGATAGGCCCGCTTGGCCTCGGCGAAATCCACGCCCATGGGTTTCTCGCAATAGGCGTCTTTCTTCGCCTTTACGGCCTGCTCCAGGATCTCACTGTGGGTGAAGTCGGGCGCGGCGATGATGACGGCGTCGACCTGCGGCGATTCAAGCACCTCCTGATAGCGCGTGGTTTGCCGCGGCTTGACGCCGAACTCCTTCTCCGCTCGGGCCGCCGCCGCTTCGCGGTTGGCCGTGTAGACGTCGCAGACGGCGGTGACGGCGAGGTTCTCCGATTTCAGGCGGGCCAGGTCGTCCAAGTGGTACTTGCCGCGGCTGCCCGCGCCAATCAAACCGATGTTGATTCGTTCGTTGGGGCCGGTTCCGGCAAGAGCCGCCGCGGAAGCGGCCGCGGTTGAAATCAGTTCCCGGCGTGTCAAACTCATGGTATGCGATCTCCTTCCTGGTGGCCGCGAATCTCCGGTCGTAAGAATCTTGCACGTCGCGGGCCAGCGGTTGGCGGTCATCACGCAGCCCGCCGCCACGCAGGAGTGGCTACGGAGTGGGTGACCTCACCCGGCGGCTGCGCGAGATTCACCCAGTGGGCATTTTGGCTCATGACCGCATGCCTGCCGCTGGCCGCGCAGAGCTTTGAAGTGGGTTTCGCCCGCCAGGACAACTACGCCGCCCACCCCACCAACCTCCCGGCCAAGGACCTGCTGGTTTCCGCCGATTATCCCGGCGTCATGATGCAGACCGTCGAGCAACGGCTGGGGGGACCAACGCCGTGTTTCTCCAAGGCGCCGCGGGCGACCAGTCCACGCGGCGAGCGGACGGACAGAGCTTCGAGGACTATGGGTGCGCCCTCGGCGAGGCGGCCATCCGGATCGCGAGCCGGATCGAGACCCGCGTGCCGCCCGCGCCTTCCCTGAAGAGCCTGGACGAGGATTTCGATTTCGCCACGCGCATTGATTTCTCCAACCCCTTCTTTGACCGGCATGTTCGGCGCGAATTTCTTCCCCGAGCTGCTCAATGCGGTCGTGCCCCTGTTCGCCGGCAACCGGATCCGGCCGCATCTGACCGTGGCGCTGCTGAACGGCGAGGTGGCCCTGGCCGGTGTTTCCGGCAAGCCCTTTGCGGATCACGCTCTCCGGCTGAAGCGGCACTCCCGCGCGGCCAAGACCCTGGTGTTCGGGCTACTGCAACGATCACCACATGTATTTCCCGGCTATCGAAGCGGTTGAGGAGGGCGGCTACGGCGGCGATCCCACCGGCGCGTGGATCGAGACCGGCGGCCCGGAGCGCATGATGGACCGCGCTCTGATGGGGATTTACCGGCTGATGGGAAGGCTGAAGTAGTCAGTCAGCCCACCATGCGATTCTACCGGAAAGCCACGGAATATTCGCTCCCGGCCTGGACGGGCAGCCATTCCGCCACCGCCAGGTCCCGGCCGCCCGAGCGGATGCCGGTGATCTGCTGGCCGCGTGGGGGGCGAAGCCGGTGCCGCCCGGTGACCGAGGCGCGCAGCGTGGCCGAGGTCGCCCGCCCGTTCCGCCAGGCCAGGTCCACTTCCAGCCCGCCCCGGGCGCGCAGCCCGCGGAAGCTGCCATCCGGCCAGGCCTTGGGCAGCGCCGGCATGAAACTGATCTCGCCGGCGTGGCTCTGCAGCAGCATCTCGACGATGCCCGCGGTCCCGCCGAAATTGCCGTATCTGGAACGGCGGGTGGGTGTCGAACAGGTTCGGCAGCGTGGATTTCCGCAGCAGCGCAACCAGGTTTTCGTAGGCCCGATCGCCCTCCTCCAGACGCGCCCAGAAGTTGATGATCCAGGCCCGGCTCCAGCCGGTGTGGCCGCCGCCATGGCTAAGGCGCCGCTCTAGTGTCGTGCGCGCCGCCTTGGCCAGCTCCGGAGTCCCGCGCGGCGTGATCCGATTGCCGGGGTGCAGCGCGAACAGGTGGGACATGTGGCGATGCCCCGGCTCCCTCTCTTCGTAGTCCTCCTGCCACTCCTGCAACTGGCCGTACCTGCCGATCCTGGGCGCGGGCAGCCTGGCTCGCGCGGCGGCCAGCCGCTTCCGGAAATCGGGGTCCACTCCCAGGATCTCCGCGGCCGCGATCAGCCGCGTGAACAGAGCTTCGGTGATCTGAATGTCCATCGCGGGGCCCATGGCCAGCCTGCCGACCTGGCCGTCCGGCAGCACGAAGCGGTTCTCGGGCGACAGCGACGGCCCGGTGACCAGATGACCCTGGCCGTGCTCGACCAGATAGTCCAGCAGAAACTCGGCGGCTTCCTTCATCGCCGGGTAGGCGCGGCGGGCCAGAAACTCCCGGTCGCGCGTGAAGTCGTAGTGGTCCCAGAGATGAAGGCAGAGCCAGGCGGCGCCCATCGGCCAGATACCCGATCCGACGCCGTCGATGGGAACTGCGTCGCCCCACAGATCCGTGTTGTGGTGCACCACGAAGCCGCGCGCGCCGTAATAGTGACGCGCCGTGCGACGCCCCGGCTCGCGGGTCCGGTCAATCAGGTCAAACAGCGGCTCGTGCATTTCGGACAGGTTGGCGACCTCCGCGGGCCAGTAGTTCATCTCCGTGTTGATGTTGACCGTGTACTTGCTGTCCCAGGACGGATCGAGCTGCTCGTTCCAGATCCCTTGCAGGTTGGCGGGCATCGTGCCGGGGCGGCTGCTGGCCAGCAGTAGATAGCGGCCAAACTGGAAATACTGCGCGAGCAGTTGCGGGTCGTCCTCTCCGCGCTGGAGGTGGAGGAGGCGCTCATCGGTAGGCAGGCCGGGGAGATCCTTGCCGCCCACGTCGAGCGCGACGCGCCGCATGAACTTGCGGTGATCGGCGAGGTGCGAGGACAGCAGCCCGCTGTAGGGTTTGCGGGCGTTGGCGATCTGCCGCAGGCAGGCCGCATCGGGATCGCCGGCGCGGAAATCCGTCGCGGCCGCCAGCAGGAGGGTCACGGCGTTCGCCCCTTCGGCGAAAAGTTTGCCGCTCTCCGCGCGCACTCGGCCTCCTTCGACCGATGCGTGCAAGCGCGCCGCGAACTTCACTCCCACTTTGCGCTCCAGCTCGTGGCGCGGATCTCGCGCGACGGCCTGCCCGCGCAGCACGATCGCATCGGAACTGGCCGGGAATGACGCGGCGTCCGCCGCTCGTCTCAAGGATGCGGAAAACGAAATCGCCCCCGGCTGGCTGGAGGTCAGCCGCACCACCAGCACCTGATCGACAGCCGAAGAGAAGATCTCGCGGAGGAACCGGATCCCGCCCAGGCGGTATTGGATCGTGGCAACCCCGCCGTCCAGATCCAGCTCGCGAGAGTAATCGGTGGCCGTGCCTTCCCCGCTGAACTGGAGGACCAGGTCTCCCAGGGGCTGGTAGGGCGGCATGCGCCGGGGAATGGCGATCAGGGCGCGGTCGGCCAGCTCCTCGGCTTCCTTCAGTTTTCCCGCGAACAGAAGCCGGCGGATCTCGGGCAGGCTGGCCGGGGCCTCCGGATTGTTGCGATCTCGCGGCTCGCCGGCCCAAACGGTGTCCTCGTTGAGCTGGATGCGCTCGGTCAGGACGCCGCCGAAGACCATGCCGCCCAGGCGCCCGTTGCCGACGGGCAGGGCCTCCACCCACTTCGCGGCAGGCTGGCGATACCAAAGCAGCGGGGCGGCGTCGAGCGCGCCGGCCAGCAGGAGGATCAGGATAAGGTGAGGCATGACCGTTAGCCGTTGGCCGGAAACCTTATCCGGCGCACCAGGTTCTGGAAGAGTGGGTCGGCCCGCAGACTGTCCCACTGCGGATCCACACCGATGTAGACAGTGATCGAGTCGTGCTCCTGGTAGGCCTTCTCCAGCCACTCCAGGGCCCGGTCCTTCTGCCCGGCTTCCACATACAGAATAGCGAGCGACGAGGCCTGAACTGGGGTTAGCTTGGAGCGCGCCTCCAGCTTCTCGGCCGCGCGGCGCATCGCCTCCCGGTAGCCTCCGGCCGCGTAGCCGCGCTCCATCTCTTCCGCGGTTTCCGCTGGATGGGTGGTAAGGTGTCAGGACCGCCGCCGGCCGTAGAGTCCAGCGACGCCCGACGCCCCCTAACACCTAGCACCTCACACCTAACACCTGCTATTGTGTTTGACATGAGTGAATCGGTCGCCGGGGCGGAGTACCAGCGATTGTGGCGCAGGCTGCAGCAGTTGGGACTCAACGCTTACGAATCGCGCTCCTACCTGGTGTTGTTGGGCCACGCTCGATTCAAGGCGTTGGAGCTGGCGGCGCGCGCGCACGTGCCCCGGCAGAAGATCTATGAAGTGCTGGACAGCCTGGTGGAGAAAGGCTTCGCGCAGGTGGTCCAGGAGCGGACCAAACTGTTCTCGGCGGTCGAGCCGAGCCTGGCGATTCCCAGCTACCTGTCGCGGAAACGGCAACTCCTGGAGCAGGAGCTGACCGACCAGAGCCGCGCCGCGGCCGGCCTGGTGGATGATTTGAAAGAGCTGCATTCTGGCGGCCAGGGCGGCCGGGGCACGCTGGACTATTTGCGCATCGTCACCGAGCCGGCCCAAACCGCCGCCGAGTACCGGCGTATGCTGGCGGAGGTCGGCGCCGAGTACCTGGAGTTCTCGCGCCCGCCGTATGCGGTGGACCCGCTGGACGAAAAGCTGGTCAAGCAGGCGCGGCTCGGGGGCGTCGCCTGCCGGCTGTTGATCGAGTCCGGCACTCTCGACGAGGCCCATCGGCAACGCCTGCAAGAGTACATGAGCGCCGGAGTCGAGGTCCGCGCAACGGCCTCGCTCCCGATGAAGCTGGCGGTCTTCGATGGCTGTCGCGGGATGATCGCCCTGCTCGATCCGGTGATCACGCGTCCGGCCTGGACCTCGGTGGTTTTCGACCATCCCGGAATGGGCGAAGCCATGAAGGGATTGTTCGAGGATCACTGGAGCAGGGGCACGGCCCTCTGATCCGGCCGGGGCATGTACTGCTCCTCCAGCGCCGCGTAGTCCGTCAACGCGATGCAGTGAAACTGCACCTCCAGGGAGCAGAAGCGCCGCAGCTCCGCGGCCATCTCGCTGGAGGGCAACTCGGGCCCGGCCACCAGCAGTTGCCCTTCACTCACGCGGAAGGGTAGCACCCTCCACTTTCGAGCCACGGCCGCGGGAAGCGCGCGGCTTGCGCCGCGGGCGATCTCCCGGAGGCCTAGTTCAATTGACGGCAGGTTCTCCCTCAGGCTGAGCAAGGTCGACCGCGACGGATAGAGATGTTCCGTCTTGAGCCAGACCAGCGGCTCCCCTTTTAGTTTGGCCACTGCATACCTCCAGATGGCGCATGCGGCGGCCAGGAAGTTGATTGCGTTCCCGACCCAGGCGCGCAGCGGTGCGCCCGCGGCAAAGCGCCAGCCGTAGATCAAGCCGGCGCAGTACATCTTGATACCCAGATGCAGGAGTTGCAAGACCAGCGTCACCGAAAAGACCGGCCCCAGCCACGGCGCGCCGTCCATTCCCGAGGCCAGCCCGTAAACGAAAAACGCATTGGTGGCCGGGCTCACCAGGCTGCCGATCAGCCCTTTCCGATCGCGCCAGAACCAATAAAGCTGGCCGAGAGTCTCCTTGCAGTCGTGCAGCTCCCAGGATTGCAGGGCGATCCCCATCATCCACCGGGTCCGCTGCCGAACCGCGCCCCGAAAGGTGCGCGGGAAGTACTCGCGGGTGGCCAACAGGCCTCCCTCGCGGCGCTGGAGAAGAACGAAAATCGCGCGGCGGCCCATGCGGTGCAGGCGAAACCCGATCTCATAGTCCTCGGTCAAGCAGCGGGGATCGAAGATGCGGTTGGAGTTGCGCTGGGCAAGCTCCTCCAGCGCCCTGCGCGAGAAGGCCACTCCGACGCCGCAGGAAGGCAGGAATCCGCCCAGGAACTGCCGCGCAGGCAGCTCCCGGATCTGGTAGTCGGCGAACTCATCGCAATAGACGCCGTGGACCAGCTCCAGCGACGGAGTCGGAAGCGGCAGGACCGGGATCTGCACCATGTCGGCCTCCCCCGCCAGCTCGCTCGCGAGGTCGAGCGCCTGGGGGTGAATCAGGTCCTCGGCGTCGTGCGTCACTACTAAGTCAAAGGACACACCGTGCTGCTCTTCGAAAAGCAGCATGCGCAGGTAGATCCAATTCAGGCAGTCGGCCTTGGAGGTCGGACCGTCGTGCGGGCATTCCGCCATGTGGACCTGGGGGTGCCGGCGCTCCAGGTTCACCACTACGGAGCGGGTGAGCGGGTCATTGGGGTAGACGCCGATGAAGATGTGGTAGCGATGGTAGCCCAGCGCCTCCACGTTGTGCTCGATCATGCCGGCGATGACCTGGTGCTCCTGCCACAACGGGACAAACACCGCGATCCATGGGCTGGGGCGGGCTCCATGGCCAGCCGGGCAGGCCGGGGGCCGGGCCCACAACCACGCCCGCACCAGGTCCAGCAGCAGATCGTCCAGGCCGCTGATGAGCACCCAGGCGGCCAAGCCTGCCAGGCACAATACCCCCCAATGGTCCGGCGCTCCCACACAATATTAGTGGGCTGGGGGCGAAAAAATCGCAGAAAAAGTTTACACTGTCCCTATGACATCGCCTCATCGCCGCTGGATCGTGGGCAGCCTGGTTGTGCTGCTGTTCGTCGCCGTGGTCGGCACCCGGGCCGTCACCGAGCCCAAGAACGACTTCCGCATGTCGATTCTGGGCGACCGCACCGGCGGCGCAACCCCGGAGATCTATGGCCGCGTCTGGCGCGAAGTCGACCTGCTGCACCCCGACTTCGTCATCAACGTCGGCGACACCATCCAGGGCGGCAAGGATGAAGTGGCCGAAGCCCAGTGGCAGGAGCTGCGTCCCATCTGGGAGCGTTACAAGCACTACCCCCTGTACTTCACTCCCGGCAATCACGACGTCTTTTCGGACACCTCCCAGCGGGTCTATCAGGCGCAGACCGGGCGACCCAGCTACTACAGCTTCAACTATCAGGACGCCCACTTCACCGTGCTCGACAACTCCCGTGGCACGGAGCTGAGCGAGGCCCAGCTCAAGTTTCTGCAGGAAGACCTGGAGGCCAACAAAGACCGCCGCCCCAAGTTCGTCTTCTTCCACAAACCCTATTGGCTGGTCTTCCTGAAGCTGGGTTCCGGCGAGTTCCCTCTGCACCAGATCTGCAAGAAGTACGGCGTCGGCCACGTGATCAGCGGCCACGGCCACCAGTTCGTCAAGATGACGCGCGACGGCATCGTCTACATGGAAGTGGGCAGCTCCGGCGGCAGCATCAACCGCGGCCTGAGCAAGGGTCTCGGCTTCAAGGAAGGCTTCTTCTACCACCACGTGTGGGGACGCGTCAAAGGCTCCAAGGTGGAGCTGTCGGTGAAGGAGCTGGACGGTCCGGTGGGCAAGGGCCGCTTCTTCCGCGTGGAGGAGTGGGATGACAACGGGCCCAAGTTTGCCGTGGACGATCCGGCCAAGAGCGAAGATCCCAGGACCTAGTGTAGTGAGAAAGTGGCCACCGCTCCGTTAACCGTCGCGGCTCCGTCAGAACAAGAGTTTCAACCCCAGTTGCACGTGCCGGGGACTACCCGCCGAGCGGATCGCCCCGAACGTCGGCGACCCCACGAAGTTGTCGGGTAGATCGAAGTTGGTGCGGTTGAACAGATTGAAGGCCTCGGCCCGGAATTGCAGGTTCAGGCGCTCGCCCACGCGGGTGTCCTTGACGATGGAGGCATTCAGCGTGGCCAGGCCCGGGCCATCCAGGATGTTCCGGCCGGCGTTGCCGAAGCTGCCGTACGGGGGCAACTCAAAGGCCGCCGTGTTGAACCAGCGCTCCGGGGTCCGGGCGTCCAGTTTCGCCGCCCCTACCAGGTTGGGCCGGTCGTTGGCGCCGAACCCCAGGATCGAGCGGCCCGTGTTGCTGTTGTCCAGCTCCGGCATCAGCGCCACCGTGAAGGGGCGCCCGGTCTGCAGCGTCAGGATGCCGAAGGTCTGCCATCCGCCCAGCCAGCGATGTCCTTTGGCGATCGGCAGGTCGTAGGAGTAGGCCGCCGACAGCCGGTGGGGCTGGTCGAAGCCGGACCGGCCGCGTTCGGCGCGCGCGTTGTAGCTGTCCTGCGCATAGCTGGGATCGCCCGCGCTGGGGAAGAAACTGGACGCGTCGTCGAGCGACTTCGACCAGGTGTAAGAGGCCAGCAGCGACAACCCGCCCCGGACCCGCTGCTGGAGCCGCGCCTGCAAGCTGTTGTAGCTGGAGTTGCCGCGCGACTCGATGCGGTTGATGTCGTCGAACTGCAACACCGGGCGGGGATTGGGCTGCCTCGGGCTGGGGCGCGGCTGATTGATATCGCGGCCCGACAGCAACCGCGTGCCCTTCGAGCCCACGTAGGCCAACTCCACGACGCGGCCCATCCCCACCTGCCGCTGCACGCTGAAGTTCCAATGTTGGATATAGCTGGTGCGCAGATCCCTTTGGAAAGCCAACGCCGACGACGGCAACGGGAAGGGAAAGTTTTTCGGGAACGGGTCGTGCAACAGCAGCACCACCTGCGGCGGCAGCGAGAAGTAGAGCTTGAAATCGAAGTACGGCGGGCTGAAGTACAGCCCCTCGCTGGGGGCCAGCGCCGACTGATCGTAGTACAGGCCGTAACCGCCGCGCAGCACGGTGTTGCCGCGGCCCGGCGTCCAGGCCAGCCCCAGGCGCGGGCCGAAGTTGTTGCGATCCGGCTCATAGCCGCCGCGCGGGAAACCGTCTTTGCCCACCGCCACCAGCCGCTGGCTCGCCACGTCGTAGAGATTCGCCCGGTCCTGGGTGTCCACGCCCGGCGAGTTGTATTCGTAGCGCATTCCCGCCGTCAGGGTCAGGTCCGGGCGCACGCGAAACGTATCCTGAGCGAAGAATCCGTAGCTGTGCACGCGCAGATGCTGGGGATTGTCCAGGCGCGCGCCGCCGCTCACCGAAACCAGTCCTTGCAGCAGCTCCGAGAGCGCATTGCCGGTCTGGCCCAGGAAGTTGAGGAAGCCGCGCGACTGCACGTCGCGGTAGGCATTCTGCTGGAGAGCGCGGTAGTCGAACCCGAACCTGGCCAGATGGCGCCCATGCGCGTAACTGGCCTGGTCGACCACCTGATAGGTGTTGGTGACGCCGTGCTGCGGGTTGTTGTACTCGTCCCCCAGCGGCGAGTAGCCGGTCACCGTGATGAAGCTCAAGCCCAGGTCCCGCGGGTTCGACGCCAGTCCGGGCAAGCCCACGGCGCGGTTGATGTCTTTCCCCTGATTCTGCTGGAACGAGCCGCCGGCCACGCGATTGAAGGCCAGCCGCACTTCGTTCATCAAACTGGGAGAGAAGATGTGGGTCTCGGCCAGCATCGCATTCTGGGCGCGGCGCGGGACGTCGGTGCCATAGCCCGGCACCAGCGCAAACGAGGGGCCGGAGAAGGGATCGAACAGCGTGCGGTCGGCGAAACTGTAGCGCGCCGTAATCTCGGAGGAGGCGCTGAGCGCATGGTCGATCCGCGCGTCGAAGTGATCGTCCCGATCGCGCAACGCCGGAGAGGACACGAAATTCTGCCCCGGGACCTGGCGGTTCGGCAGCGGATATAGCGAGGCGATTCCCAGCCCGATGGGATGCAGGCGTTCCTGCGGGATGCGGTTGCCCGGAAAGGGCTGCTGCGTGAACGGATCGATCAGCGGGCGGGGGCTCTGCGAGAAGTCGCCCCGGCGCTCCTGTGCGGTCGGAACGTTGGTGACGCGCGTGATCCCCTCGCGCAGGCGCAGGCCCTCGTAATCGCCGAAGAAGAAGGTGCGGTCCTTGCGCAACGGCCCGCCCAGCGAGCCGCCAAACTGGTTGCGCTGGTACTTCGGGCTGGGCTCGCCGGCCGGCGCGAAGTAGTTCCGGGAATCCATGGCGGCGTGGCGGAAAAACTCGTAGGCCGAGCCATGCACCTGGTTGCCGCCCGACTTGGTCACGACATTCACTTGCCCGCCGGCGTTGCGGCCAAACGAGGCGTCGTAGCCGCTGGTGAGGACTTCGAACTCCTGGATGGCATCCACCGGCGGTTTCACCCCGAAGGTGTTCAGCTTGGCGTCGCCGTTGTAGACGCCGTCCAGCAGGAAGTTGTTGGAGTCCTCGCGCGCGCCGTTGAAATGCAGGGCCAGATCGCCGCGCACCGAGCCGGCCGAGCCTTGGGCGGCGGGAGCCGCGCCGGGGACCAGCAGGCTCAGCTCGAAGAAGTTCCGCCCATCCAGCGGCAGTCCCCTTACCTGACGGTTTTCGATCACGGCGCCCAGGGCGGAGGACTCCGTCTTAAGCAGACCGCGTGTGGCCGTGACCACAATCTCTTCGGTGCGCTGGCCGGGCAGCAGCGGCACGTCGATCCGGATCTCCTGGTTCACCAGCAGCTCCAACGGCTGGACGTGCTTGCGGTAGCCCTCGCGCTCCACTTCCAGCTTATAGCCGCCCGGGGCCAGCAGCCAGACCGCGAACTGCCCGTCCGCATCGCTGCCGGTGGCGCGCAGCTTGCCTGTCTCGCGCGAGACCAGAGTGATCCGCGCCGCGGAAATCGCCTTGTTGTCAGCGTCGGTGATCCGTCCGCCGATGGAGCCCCTGAAGGTCTGGGCGGAGACCGCCGCCAGCGCGGCTAAGAAAACGACACTTACCTTGCTTGTGTTCACTTGACCTCTGGGTTGAATCTTTCTACTATACCCGACGGAGCAGACGCTGGGAGGTTAGGGCTTCTTCCCCGGCGGCCGGGGCCGCGCGGCCCGCCCGTCGGACGGGGGATCGCTGACCTGCATTCGGATCTTCAGCGCCTGGGCCTCCTGCAGCATCTGTTTCCAACTCGGATTATTTGGATCGAGCATCTGGGCCCGGCGATACAATTTTTCCGCCTCTTCCAGATGTTCGATGCGGGACTTCTCCGAGGCGGCCAGCATGGTGCCATACCGGGCCAGGATGTTGCCGGCCACCGCCACCAGCAGCGGACTGGCGGAGGTCTCCAGCTCCTTCCTGGCTTTGGCGGTGAAGGGTGACTGCTGGGCCAGCGGGTCGATGGAGGCCGGCTGGCCGTTGAAGGCCAGGGCGTCCACCCCCAGAATAGCGAGGCCGTACAGGAAGCCCAGCCGCCACTGCCATTCGCCGTTGCGCGGGTCGATGGCCAGGGCCTGTTTGTAGCCGCGCTCGGCCAGCTCGCGGTCATTCAATTGGAAGTACTTCCCCACGTTGCCGGCCGCCGCCACATCGCCGCTGCGCGTTTCCAGGTGCGACAGCCACAGGCGCCGGGCTTCCTGGTAGGCGGGCGGATCGGCCAGCGAGGTTCCCTTCGGATCCAGGATGGACTCGTACAGCGCGGCCAGGGGGTGCTCCGGGCGGTGCTGGATGGTCCACAGGATGTGGCGGCGGCGCGCGGCCTTCGACCGCTCCTCACCGGCGCGCATCCACTGGTAGAAATAGTAGCCGATCAACTTGGCGCGTGCGGTCAGATCGTTGGGGTCTTTCTCCAGTTGCTGCTCGCACAGCTCGGCCGCGCCCGGAGACATTTGGGCGCCATCCTGCACCGATTGCTCGGGGCTGGGAATGCTGGAAATCATCCGCACCTGCGCGGCGGCGCTCAGGGAGACGGCCAGGATGACAAGCAAGGCCCGCATGCTTGTTACCAGGATATCAGGAGCCGCCGGCTAGGCGGAAGGCTCGCCCGCCCTGGGAAGGCGGGACCATCTTGCGTTGTAGAATCGAACGCCACAACCCAAGCAACGGTAAGGACTTAGAGAGAACCACGCGCGCCACCAATCCCCCCGCATGGGCATCTCGGAGGGCCGGATCCGGCTGCTGCCGCAGTGGGGGCAGGCCGCACTGCGGAAAAAGCCGCGAACCAGCAGAGTCCACAGCAGGAGGGCCAGGATGACCAGCGCGAGGGAAGCAAGGGCCACCAGGATCACGATGATGACGGGCTGGTCCAGCCTCCGGAGCGCCGATGGCATCCCTTCATGATAACCTCCGGTGGGCGGCGCATCACAAAGAGATCTTGATGATGGCCGCCGCGCCGCCATCGATGGGCAGCAGGTGGCCGGTAATGTAATTGGCGGCATCCGACGCCAGGAACAGCACCGGGCCGGCGACGTCCTCGACCGAGCCCCAGCGGCCCAGCGGCACGCGCTCGATCACCTGTCTCGGGGCGGTGGGGTGCTGGAGAAGAGGAGCGTTCATTCCGGTTTCAATCCAGCCCGGAGCCACGCAGTTGACGCGCACCCCGTAGGGCGCCCACTCGGCGGCCAGGTCCCGGGTCATGGCCGCGACCGCTCCCTTGGTACCGCAATACACCGCCGTGCCGCGGCCCAGCCCGATGAGGCCGCCGCCCAGCGCGGACATGTTGACGATGCTGCCTCGGCGCCGTTCCACCATGTGGGCGCCAGCCGCGCGGGCCACCAGGAGCGCGCCGATGAAGTTGACCGCGATCACCTTTGTCCAATCGGCTTCGGTCCACTCGGCCAGCGGCAGGCGCAGGTTGATTCCGGCGTTGTTGAAGAGGACGTCAATCGCGCCGAAGGTTGCGACGATCTGGGCGATGGTGTGACGCACTTCGCCCTCCTGGGAGACGTCGCAGCGCCAGGCACGGCCGCCGGCGGGGTGCTCCCCTAGCATGGATACGGTCTCGGCGGCCGAATCGGCGTCGACATCCAGGACCGCCACGCGCGCTCCGTGACGCGCGAAGGCGATCGCCGTGGCGCGCCCGATGCCGCGGCCGCCGCCGGTGACGACGGCGGTCTTGCCGGTGAAGTCCCACATGTCAGTTCGCCTCCAGGCCGCGAAGATACTCGATGCTGGAGCGCGCCGCCTCGGGAAGATCCAGGAGACGGTAGACCTTGACGGAGACGAAGCCGTGGTATTCGATGCGGCGCAGAGCGCCCAGGACCGCCTTGAAGTCGATGTGGCCGCTGCCGAAGCGCCCGCCGTTGGATTCGCACAGGTGCACGTGGCGCAGCGCGGCGCCGCAATCGAGGATCGGCTGGGTCAGCGAGGCCTCTTCGATGTTCATATGCACCGTGTCGACCATCGGCCGGATGGAATCGGCCCCCACCTGGCGGATCAGCTCGCGCACTTCCGCCACCGAATTGTGGAATCCGACCTGGAGGTGATTGACGGGTTCGACCACGACCTCGACGCCCCGGGCTTCCGCGGCGCGGGCCAGCCCGCGGAGCCCCTGGACGATGCGCGCGCGGGCCCGTTCGGTATCCGGCTCGTCGGAGCGGCGCCCCTGCAGGAGCCCGACCACCAGGACCGCGTGGAACCGCTCGGCCGCGGCGGTGTAGCCGGCCAGGCGCGCGACGGTCCGCCGGCGCACCTCCGCGTCGGGCGAGGACAGGCACAGGCCGTCGAAATAGGCCTCGCCGGTCAGGAAGGACGGAACCACCAGGCCGGTCTCGGAGAGCCAGCGTTCCAGCAGGCCGATGTCGAACCCGAACGGCTCGGTGAGGTTCAGCTCGATGCCGTCATAGCCGCAGGCGCGGACAGTGTCGAGGACGCGCCTCAGATCCTCCGGACGCGGGAAGGAGGAAAGACGGTCCATCAGAATATAGCTCCGGCGCATCATGCTGACCAGTGTAGTGCAGCAAGGAGTGAGCTTGGGGCGGGCTACGCTTCCGCAACGGGCGCGGCCCGAGTTTCGAGGTGGCCGTGCGGTTTGTTACCGATAGGTGTCTTTGGATTTGATGAGGACCACGGCTAGGCTCTTGGGCTTCGTTGGAAAGCTCAACGCGATAGCGCATGTTTCACAACACGCCAGGGTTTCGATTCTCCACGTTTGAGCTGGGCCTCGCTGCGGCGGACCATTCTTGCCTCCGCCGGCGTGAGCAAGTCGCCGGGAACTGCTACGCGCTTCGGTTTGATGAGCACGCCGTCGGCTTGATTACTGAACGCCACAGGGTCCCCTACCTGTAGCTTGAGGGTCTTGAGCATCTCGCGCGGGATGACCACCTGGCGGCGCTGCCCGACGCGGCCGATTCGTTCTTGGGTGGGGGTTGCCCTCATGGAATCCGCCTGGAACTGAGTTCGCTTTCAGTGTAGGTTATTCGTGACCCTCGTCAAACGACCGCTCCCCTTTCTTTTGAAACGGGTAGATGCTTCCCGGCGGTTAGCGGAGTCGAGCCTGGCCGGTAGGGCACGGCGAGGCGTGATAGCAACCCAACGCTCACGCGGCGTCATCATAGGCCATCACGACGCGCTTGCCCAGCGCTTCCAAGGCAGCCTGGATCTTCTCTTGCCTCGTGTCGTGCTTGGGATCGAGCATCCGCCGCACAACCGTCTCTCGCACATTCAGCCGCCGCGCCAGCTCGGACTGGTTGATTCCGGCATCGCGAATCGCCCAGTACAGGGCCAGCTTCCCCACGATCCACAACGGTACCGGCACGAGCCTCTGGCCGCGCTTCAGTCGCGAGGGCTTAGGCACGCCGGCCTTGTCGGCCATGACAAAAGCGATACTGCTGCCCAGACAGTCAATGGCCTCCTCCATGGCTTCGTTTGCGGTGGCCCCGTCCGTATGCGCCGCGGAGAAATCGGGAAAGCTGACGAGTAATTTTCCATCTTCATCACGCTTGAAAACGGCGGGATAGGCGAACGTGAACATGGACCGCTCCCTCTCACAGTCTTGAGTGTCGCACACATCTGTGCGAACGCGCAGCGGCGGTCCGGGAACGGTCCACCAGCCTCCTTCGTATAGACTGGATGAGCCGCATTCGCCGGTTCAGGAGGGTTACCGTGTCCACTGCCGCAATGTCCACGCCGGACGGAGCGCGCTCTTTTCGGGAGCGCGCCAAGGGAGGCTGGCGCAGGCTGCGCGACTGGCGGGCCCGCCAGTGGAACGCCGTCCGGCCAGGTCCTGAAGCGCGGCGCGGAGCGGTGTGGGGAACGCTGGCCGCGGCCGCCGCGTGCGTGGTCATCGCCGGCCGTTCCCTGCACACCGGCTTCGGATACGCCTTCGATTTCGCCTTCGCGACGGTGTGCGCGGCGCTGATCGTCCCCCTGACCGCGCTCCTGGTGGCGCTGCTGCTGACGATCGCGCGGAAGCTCCCGCGCATGGCCACCGGACTGATGGCCGGCTCGTGCACGGTGGTGATGCTGGTCTGGGGACCGCCGGAGCTCGGCGCGATCATGGCCATCGCGGTGGGACTGGCCGAGGGGTTCCTGGGTGCGGCCATCGCGACATTTGTCGCGGGCCGGTTCGCACAGGCGGCGCTGAGCAAGAAGATCCTCACGAGCCTGCTGTGCGGACTCGCCGTGGCCGCCAACGCTTTTGGCGTCTGGCTGCTGGCGAGCGACGGCTCGATGGAAAACATCGCCTCGTGGAAGCCGCCGGCCGCCTCGATGCCGGCGCAACTGGCGGCGTCCAATCCGGCCGAAAACGGGCCCTATCGCGTCAAGACGCTGTTCTACGGAGCCGGGACCGATATCCGGCGGCCCGAGTACGGTACCGGCGTCGCGATCCGGACTCGCACCGTGGACGCCTCGGATTTCTTCAAAGAGTTCAAAGGATGGAAACGATGGGCGCGGCTAAGATATTGGGGATTCGGCGCGGACAAGCTGCCGCTGAACGCGCGTGTGTGGTACCCCGAGGGTCCGGGCCCTTTTCCGCTCGCGCTGATCGTGCATGGAAATCACGACATGGCCCGATTCTCGGACCCCGGGTACGCGTATCTCGGTGAGCTGCTGGCGAGCCGCGGCTTCATCCTGGCGTCGGTGGACGAGAACTTTCTCAACAGCGGCCTGTTCCACGATCCACCCAAGCAGCAGGCGGTGCGGGGATGGATGCTCCTGGAGCATCTGAAGCTGTGGCGCGAATGGAATCAGGCGGCCGGCAGTCCCTTCCACGGCAGAGTGGATCTCCAGCGCATCGCGCTGATGGGTCATTCGCGCGGTGGGGAAGCGGCGGCGACCGCGGCGGCCTTCAACCGCATGCAGTACTACCCGGAGGACGCCAACATCCGCTTCGACTACGGTTTCGCGATCCAGGCGGTGGTGGCGATCGCGCCGGCGGACGGTCAATACAAGCCCGCGGGCCAGCACCGCTGGATCGAAGACGTCAGTTACTTGACCCTGCAGGGCGCGCACGACGCGGATGTGTCGTCGTTCATGGGCAGCCGCCAGTGGGAACACGTGCGATACACGAGGCCGGGCCCCTGGTTTCGAGCGGAGATCTATGCTTACCGCGCCAATCACGGCCAATTCAATACCGTCTGGGGACACACGGATGCCGATGAGCCGCTGAGCTGGCTGCTGAACCTCAAGCCATTGATGCCGGGGGAGGATCAAAGGCGCATCTCCAGGACCTACATCGCCGCATTCCTGGAGGCGACGCTGAAGGACCGGCGCGAGTACATCCCGATGTTTCAGGACTGGCGCGTGGCGCGCGCCTGGCTGCCCGGCACACTCTTCGTGAACCGTTACCGGGACGCGCGGTACATGCCGGTCGCTTCGTTCGACGAGGATGCCGACATCACCACGGCCACGGCCCGCGGCGGCCGTCTCGCCGGCCAAAACCTGTCCATCTGGAGAGAGGGCCGCATTCCCTGGCGGCGGGGCGATCGCGACTACAACGGCGTCTTCCTGGGATGGAACCGCGTGGCGGGCGCCCCGGCTCCGCAGTATCAGATCACGCTGCCCGAGGGCGCGGCGGCACAGTGGCGGCTGGGCGCGGAGTCGACGGTGGAGCTATCCCTGGCAGCGCTGGATGAGGACGCGCCGCCGCCGGGCCAGAAGAAGGATGACCCGGACAAGAAGCCGGACAAGTCCAAGAAGAAGGAGCGGGAATCGCCGGATTTTACGATCGAGCTGCTGGGGAGCGACGGCGGCCGGGCGACCGCTCCGGCGAGCCGGTTCGCGGCGATTCCACCGCCCCTTCGAGAGAAGTTCACCAAGCTTGGCCCTCTGGAGAGCCAGGCCTACGAAAAGGATTGGGAGCCGGTGTTCCAGACTGTCCGCGCCACTCTGGCTGCCTTTCAAAGCGCCGGAGCCAAGCCCTTCGACCCCACCAAACTGAGCGCCGTGCGGTTGAAGTTCGACCGGACAGCCTCCAGCGTCATCTGTCTCAGCGGGGTCGGCTTCGGAAGGTGACAGCGGCTGGCGCCCGCAGCAACCGCTGAACGGTATGATAGTGTGTTCTACCTACGGGCCATGCCGAAGACCAAAGTTGCACGGAATCGGAGTCAGGACATCGAAGCCGCGCTGGCTGAGAAGCTGCACCAACTGGCCCGCACCCGGCTGGCCGAGGAGTGCGCCCAGCGCCTATCGCGGATGTGCTGCGCGATCGCCGCGGTGAACCCGTCGACGAAGGGTTTGCCGCGCTGCAACAGGTTCTCTTTGGTCATGAAGTCCGCCTCGATGTCGGGACGTACGCCGATATTCTAACGGCTCGGGCGCTCAGCGGCGGGAGCTGTTTGCCCGCCCGGAGCACCCAGTTAGACGGCCTATGCTGCATACTGAATGACCTGCAACTCAGCCGCTCCGTCGACAGTCGCCAGAATCCGCTCGACCCGACCGAGTACCGCATCTTCAATTAGGTACTGAGCACAGTTCTCACACTGAAGTATCGGAAGGCTCTTGAGAATCACAATTGTGTGCTCGGTAGTCTTGAACGGCAGATCACTCCTTGTCGACCGCATCTCTGCCCCGCAGGCAGTGCATTTCATCGCAGTGCTCTTCTCCTTTCAGGTCGTCCTCCCACTCGCTCTGGCCCGGCCGGTAGGCCGTCACAACCAATTCCACCCCACCGAATCGAAGTTAGCGCGGCCGGCCTTCCAAAGAGATCCTGGGTCAAGACCAGCCAGATCCGGACGTTCGCGCCTGAGCGCTGCGCGCTGACAGCTTCGCGTTGACGCGTACTCAGCGGCTATCGCGGATGTGCTGCGCGATCGCCGCGGTGAACCCGTCGACGAAGGGTTTGCCGCGCTGCAACAGGTTCTCCTTGGTCATGAAGTCCGCCTCGATGCCGGGCCGTACACCGATATTCTCGATGTAGGGAGCCGTGGGGTAATCGGGGGTCACGATCGGTTCCTTGCGGGTCATCAGACCGAGGGTCATGCCCGTGGCGCCTTCTGAATAGGCCGCGCCGGGAAAACTGGTATTGGTCCCGCCCGCGCCATTGGACCGCCAGCCGAACAGGATGCCGCGCCGGGCGTCCTGAAACATGGCGGGGACCGAATCCGCCGTCGACGTCGAAAACTCGTCGATGAGCATGAGAATCGGCTTGGTGTAGGCGATTACGCGACCAGCGGAGTCGGTGGCCGGTGCGCGATCCAGGCTGGGCGTGCAGACCGGAACCGCCTCGGTCCGTCCTCCATTCAGCGGGTAGGCCCGCTGAAGCTCCTTGAAGAGCACCTCATAGAGATCGATCACCCACTGCTCGGCACTCTGGAGCCGCGCGGAATTCAGGGCGTTGTAGAACGCGTTGACGCGCTGCCAGGTGGCGCGGTACTCGTAGCCGGTGGCGCGGAACGTATACGGGATCAGGCGCGCGGCGACGTTCTCCCCAAAGCACAGAAAACCGCCGGTGTTGCGCATCTCGTCCACCACCAGACCGTCGGTATTGGCCTGGAAGAAGGCGATCTCGCTTTCGAACTGGCTCAATACGACTGGCGAGAGCGTGCCGTAGTTGGGAATCCGGATGTAGCCGATCCTCAGACCCTCGGCCTCGTAGGTTCCCGAGTAGAAGAAGTCCGCGGGCACGCGTCCCATCCGCTGCACGAAGTTGGCCGGGAGATTGAACAGCGGCGCGCGCCCGCCGTAGCCGAGCACGCCGTAGGGTTCGTCGACGGCCGAGTACTGCGTCTCGACCCATGGACGCATGTAATCGGGCAGCTCCGCCATGGCCTCCTCGATGGCCTGGGCTGCGGAGCCGGGGGCCGCCAGGCGGGGCGCAACGCCTCCTTTGGGCGAGGGCACCGGGCCGACGCGGATGGGGGTGCCGGTCTTGATCCAGGGGATGGAATAGGACTCGAGCGCGCCGCTCTGGCGGCGAATCACCACGGCTGCCGCCGCGCCGGTTTCGTGGGCGTGGGGCATCCGGCTCTGCGGCCGCACGGTGATGCGCGCCGAGGCCATCCGCCGCGTGGATCGTGGATTCCCCTGCGGGGCGTACCTGGAGAATTCGCGGATCAGGCTCTCCACGTCCTTGCCGTCCAGCGAAACCACTTCGTCGCCGATCTGGAAGGGATAATCCCGCTCGGGCAAGCGCACGCGGTTGATGGAGTCGATCAGAACCTTGTCGTCGTAGAGATCGACGCTGAAGTTGAGGTTGGCCAGAAAGTCCGAGGTCAGCGAGTAGGCATCGTGCGTATCCCGCAGCCCGGCCACGAATTCGACGCAAATCTCGTAGAACTCCAGATCGTCCTTGGTCTTCTCGACCCGCTCCAGCCAGGCGCGGATGTCGAGCAGGTCGAAGCCGAAGGCGGTCTTCTTCCAGGCGGCCGGCGCGTACTGCTTGGAGTACAGGCCGGACAGATAGCGAAAGTCCTCGCGCTTCTGCTCGACCGTAAGCTGGGCGGAGGCCAGCCCGGAGAATGCGATCAGGATAGAGAGTGTTTTCTTCATGGCAGCCTCCAGCTATTTCGCGCTCCCGCGGATGTGCTCGACCATCACGGGGATGAACTTGCGCACGAAGGGACGCCCCTGCTCGCGCAAGTTGTCGATGGTCATGTAGTCGTCGACAATGTCGGGACGAACCCCGATGTTCTCGACGTAAGGCGCCGCCGGGTACTCCGGGGTCACGATGGGCTGGATGCGGTTCATCAGCGATTGCGTCAGGGTGACCGAGCCCTCCGAGTAGACGCCGGCCGGGGCGCCGACCACGTTTCCGCCGGCGCCCATGGTCCGGTAGCCGTAGATCAGCCCCCGCTTGTTGTCCTGGATGGTGGCGGGAAAAGCGTCGCCGCCGGAAGCCGAGAGCTCGTCGACGAGCACCATCAGCGGCTTGCTGTAGGCCAGGACGCGCCCGTCGGGCAGCATGGGGGGATCGCGGTCCAGCGTGACGTCGTCCAAGGGCAGCGGGCCGGTGGTTCCGCGGAACTCCGAGTTGGCCGTGGCGATGGCGTTGTAGATCGAACCCAGCAGATCGATGACCCACTGCGGGGCGCCCTGCGCCCTGGCGCTTTCCAGCGCACTGGAGATCTGGGCGACCCAGTTGGAAGTGGCGCGGAGCTCGAAGCCGAGGGTGCGGTGGCGGTAGGGAATCACCCAGCTCGCCAGCGTGTTGACCAGGGACACGAAGCCGCCGGGATTGCGCATGTCGTCGAGGATCAGGCCGTCGGTATTGGCCTGCATGAAGAGGATCTCGTTGGCGAACTGATTGACCGCCAGGTTGAGATCGGACGGCGCGAACGAGGGAATGCGGATGAACCCGATGCGGTAGCCGCCCGCCTCGAACGTACCCGAAAAATAGACGTCGTTGGCGACGCGGCCCAAACGCTGGACGAAATCGTCGGGCATGGCGAAGATCGGGCTGCGCCCGCCAAAATTGAGCACTGCCTGTTCGCGCACGGACGGCCGGATCGGAAGCTCGCAGAGCTGCAGCTCGAGCAGGGGCAGCATGTAGTCGGGGGCGCCGGGAAACCGTTCGGCCACGGAGAGCCTGGTCTTGGCGAAGGACGAGTCTGGCGCTACGCTCGAGGGTGTGGGAACCGGGCCGACCGCCGTCAGCGGGAGCCCGGTCTTCGTCCAGGGAATCCGGTAGGTCTCCAGAACGCCGCGGGGGTGGCGGAACACGACCGTGGCGATCTCGCCCACCTCCGGCGCGAACGGAATGACGCTTTGAAATCGCGCCGTCAGGTAGGATGCGGCGAACCGGCGGGTCGATCGCGGATTCGCCGCCACGCCGTACTTCATGTACTCGGTGATCAACTGCCCGGCGTCCTTGCCGTCGATCGAAACCAGCTCGTATCCGATCTGGAAGGGGAACTCGTTGGCGGGCAGACGAGTGCGGTTGATGAAATCCACGATGGGTTTGCCGTCGTAGAGGTCGACGGTAAAGTTCAGCCGGGCGGCGAAGCCGGAGGGCACCGAATAGCCGTCGTGGGCATCGTCGAGGCTGGCGACGTATTCGATCATCACGTCGTAGAACTCGAGGTCATTCTTCGTGGCTCGCACTTTGTCGAGCCAGGGTTTCAGATTGAAGAGGTCGACACCGAGAGCCGTCAGCTTCCAGTCAGCCGGACCGTAGTTCTTGGCGTAGAGACCGGCCAGATTCTGGAAATCGGAGAGTTTCTGATCGAGGGCGAGTTGGGCGAACGCTGCGTTCGCGCAAAGGCATACCAGCAAGATTCTTCGCTTCATGGGAGTGCGCGTCTCCTTTGTAGTGGGTGTTAAGTCGTCATCGTATCACGCACGCCGCACGGTGGGCGGGGCGGCGCTAGAAACTGCACTTCCCCCCACCTACCCGCCGCCGGCTTGTACGGCATGATGATTCCTCCTACCAACGCGGGCCTATCGCGTGGATAGCTGGTCGCGCGGAAGCGCTTCCGGAATCGGAGTGGGACCATCGAAGCCGCGCTGGCAGACCGGTCGCTCAGCGGCTATTGCGGACGTACCGCTCGATCGTCGCCATTGGACCGCCAGCCGAACGGGATGCCGCGCCGTTTTGGTGTTTTGCGGCAGCGCGGAAGTGGAGCTTGACGGAGGCCAAGGTGGTCCTGGAGGAGAAATTGTCACTTGCGGGATCAAAGAATGGCGGCTGGGTGTATACTGAACCGGGCTGGAGAACCGAAATGGAAATCCCAGTTTAGTAGTTTTGGAGGAGGACGTGAAAATGAGGAATTTGGCGCGGTGCTGGTTCTCAGCGCCTTAGTAACTCCCTCCGCTTATGCTCAGTTTACCTACAAAGCGATCGACGTCCCTGGTGCGGTACCACCCTTCGGAACCTTCGCCTGGAAAATCAACAACCGGGGTCAGGTCGTGGGAGGTTACGCCGGTTCGGCGTTCGCCCACGGTTTTCTGCTGGACAAGGGCGCTTCTACTACCTTCGATGTCCCGAGCGCCACGGGCGACACTGTCGCCATCGGGATCAATGATCGGGGCCAGATCGTGGGCCTATACTTTGCCGGGAGTATGTTCCACGGTTTCCTCCTGGACAAGGGCGCTTTCAGCACCATTGATTTCCCGGGCGCCCCGGGCCCGGTAGGTACCCAACCCCTCGGGATTAACGACCGCGACCAGATCGTAGGCTGGTACAGGGACGCCTTGGGGGACCACGGCTTTCTGCTGGACAACGGCGTGTTCACTACGATCGACGTCCCGGGCAGCACATCAGCGCAGGCGCGCCAGGTCAATAATCGCGGCCAGATCGTGGGTCCGTTTGTTGCAGGCGGCAAGGTCCATGGTTATTTGCTCGACAATGGGGTCTTCACTACCATCGACGTTCCGGGCGCCACGGGTATCGGGAACGGGGCTAACGCGATCAATAATCATGGCCAGATCGTGGGATGCTTCTTCGCCGGGGACAGGTTCCATGGCTATCTGCTGGACAAGGGCGTCTTCACCACAATCAATGTGCCGGGTGACGCGGCGGGCGGAGGCACCTGCGCTATCGGCATCAACGATAGGGGCCAGATCAGCGGCCAGTTCGCAACCCCTGACGGGACGAATCACGGGTTCGTGGCGCAGAAGTAGCTCCGTCGAGCGGCAGCACCGGAATAATGGCTCAACGGTTAACCTGCGGCGCGGGTGCCCTTTTCCGAACGGCGAGCACGGCCAGCGCCGCGACAAAGTAACTGGCAGCGAGCACGAGCACGGCCACACCCATCGAGTATCCCCGTCCGACCACGGCGCCGACGATGGTGGGTCCAAAGAATCCTCCCAGGTTGCCGAGCGCGTTGATGAAGCCGATGGAGGCGGCCGCCATCTCAGGGGGAAGCACCATTCCGGGCAGAACCCAATACGGGGGCGGCCAGGCATAGGCGCAGCCGGCCATCAGACAGAGCGCCAGGAGCGTCCCGGCGAAGGGCAGGCCGGGGATGACACTGGCCGCGAAGAGCAGGCCCGCCGCGAACAGGGCGATGGCGGTGTGCAGGCGGCGTTCGCCGGAATGGTCGGAAGACCTGCCGGCCAGGACCACGCCCGCCATTCCGGCGCAGAAGGGGAGGGCGGTCAATGCCGTCACGGCCTCAACGCTGAGTGTCGACGCCTGCTTGAGCAGCGTGGGCATGTAAACGACGATGGCGTAGTTGCCCACGTTCGCCGCCGAGAGCGCCAGGGCGAGCAGCAGGGCGTTGCGGTCCCGAAAGGCCCTCCAAAGCGAGGGCGCGGCGGACGGGTGCGGCTGTGCGGCGGATCGCAGTTGGGCGGCCAGCCAGTCGCGCTCCT
>JACOSH010000055.1 GCA_016178945.1 Acidobacteriota bacterium | reverse complement strand
TTGCGCGGCTTGGTCCCGCTAAAAATGTACTGGCGCGCCCGCTCGTGAATAGCTTCGTCGGAGTGCATCGAGCGGATGATGGAGAACTGCTTCATGGCCCGCGCCGAGCGCGGCAGGAGTTCGGAGATATGGACTCCGGGCACCGCCGTGGGAATGTCCTTGAAGCTGCCGCGAATGTCGGCGGGCGCGTCCGGCTTCGGATCGAATGTGTCCAGTTGGCTCGCGCCGCCGTTCTGGAACAAGACGATGCAGGAAATCTCGCGCCGGCTGCTCTCGGCCAGAAGCCGCCCCAGGTCCAGGCCGCCGAAAGCCAGACCGCCGGCCTTGAGAAACCCCCGCCGGCTGCTCAAGTGAGACATGACGCTGGTATTATACTCTCACATCCCATGATTGACCGCCGCCGCTTCCTTGCAACTCTGGGCGCTGCCGCCCAAGCCTTTCAGCCTCGCTACGACCTGGTGATCCGCAACGGCGAGCTGCGCGACCCTGGACGCGGCCTGCGCCGCCGCGCCGACCTCGCCATCCAGGGCGGCAAGATCACGGCCATTGAAGACTCCATTCCCGCCGAATCGGCCTTCGAAGCGATCGAGGCGCGCGGCCTCTACGTCACGCCCGGCCTCATCGATCTGCACACCCACTGCTATCACTCGGCCACCGGACTGGGGGTGGAAGCCGATCCCATCGCCGCCCGCTCCGGCGTCACCACCTGGGTCGACGCCGGCAGCTTCGGCTACGACCAGGCGCCCGGCTTCCGCCGCTTCATCGTCGAGCCGGCGCAGTGCCGGATCTTCGGGTACGTCTATCTTTATCCCAGCAATCGCAACCCGGACGAGGATCCCATCCAGTACGCACGAAAGGGAATCCGCGCGACCGGCGAAGCCGTGAAAGCCAACCGCGACATCCTGCTGGGAGTGAAATTCCAGGCCGGTTCCAACATGAACGGGCGCTACAGCCTGGAGCTGCTCAAGGTGGCGCGCGAATTGTGCGACCGCTACCAGCTCCCCCTGATGGCCCACATCAGCTTTGCCCCGCCGGAGACCCGCGAGGTCATGGACCTGATGAAGCCCGGCGACGTCGTCACCCACTGCTACAACGGCCACACGCTGGGCATCGTCGACAAGGAGGGCCGGATCAAACCCGGCGTGCGGGAGGCCCGCGCGCGCGGCGTCTGGTTCGACGTGGGACACGGCCTGGGCAGCTTCAACTTCGCCGCGGCGCGCAAGGCGCTGGACGCCGGCTTCGTCGCCGACACCATTTCGACCGATATCTACAACCTGAACATCCGCGGCCCGGTCTTCGACATGCCGACCACCATGTCCAAGCTACTCTATCTGGGCATGAGCTTCGACGACGTTCTGACGCGCGTGACGGCGAATCCGGCCCGGATCGTCAACCGCCTGGAAGGCCTGGGCTCGCTGGCCATCGGAGCGCCCGCCGACATCGCGCTGCTGGAGATCGAGGAAGGCCAGTTCCAGTTAGTCGACTCCCAGAAGACTGCCGTCACCGCCCCCCGCCGCATTGTCAGCCGCCTGACCATCTGCCGCGGTAAGAGACTGAGAACCTAAGGTGTTTCTTGGCGCTCTTGGCGTCTTTGCGAGAGAATTTCTTTCTGAGCCTTCTTGGGAAGCTTACCGACAACCAGATCGTAGGCCTGCCGGACCAGACGCTTGATCTCCACGCGGGGCAGCGGCTCGGCGGCCTCCAGCGCCACCCAGTGGGCCCGGGCCAGGTACGGCGCCGGGATGATCCCGGGCCGTTCCACCAGCTCGGCAAAGCCCTCGGGCGTACACTTGAACGACAGCCAGTGGTCGCCCGGTTCCAGCGCCGCGACCGCGTACATCTTGCCCCCCACCTTGAACACCAGGTCGCTTCCCCATTGCACGGTTTCCGTGGTCTTGGGGAGGCTTTGACAGTAACGGCGGATCCAGTCGATGTCCATGTGCAAGCCAGCATAGCGCAAGTTCGGTGCGGTTGAAGCTCTTCTGATAGAATCTGACGCTGTGATGCGCCTCTCTCCGATTATCCTCGCCGCCCTGACCGCTCTGGCGCAGCCGCCGGAGCATGACCGCCGCAATACCTACATCCCCGACACCAAGACCGAGTTCCCGCCGCCGGCTTTCAAGAGCCGGGAGGCTTGGGAAACCCGGGCCGCGCAACTGCGAAAGCAGATTCTCTCGGCCGCCGGGCTCATGCCCATGCCCGAAAGCCATCCGTTGAATCCCCAGGTGTTCGGGCGTATCGAAAAGAAGGACTACTCAATCGAAAAGGTTGCTCTGGAGTCGATGCCCGGCTACTACCTGGGCGGCAATCTCTACCGGCCGAGTGGAAGCGGCCGGCGGCCCGCCGTGCTGTCGCCGCACGGCCACTGGACCTACGGGCGGCTGGAGAACTCGCCCAACAACTCCATTCCCACCCGGTGCATCAACCTGGCGCGCCAGGGCTACGTGGTCTTCGCCTACGACATGGTGGGCTACAACGACACCGCGCAGACGCCCCACAGCTTCGGCGGCAAGCGCGAGCAGTTATGGTCGTTCGGCCCGCTGGGCCTGCAGTTGTGGAATTCGATTCGCGCACTCGACTTCTTGGAATCGCTGCCCGATGTCGACCGGGAGCGCATCTCCATGACGGGAGCGTCGGGAGGCGGCACCCAGACCTTCCTGCTGACCGCCATCGACGAACGGGTGAAGGTCTCGGCTCCGGTGAACATGATCTCGGCCCACATGCAAGGAGGCTCGCCGTGCGAGAACGCGCCCGGCCTGCGCGTGGGCACGTCGAATGTCGAGCTGGGCGCGTTGATGGCGCCGCGGCCGCTGCTGATGGTTTCGGCCACCGGCGACTGGACCAAGAACACGCCGCGCGTCGAGTTCCCCGCCATCCAGGCCATCTACGCGCTCTATGACAAGGCCGCCAACGTGGAGACGGTCCAGTACGACTTCGAGCACAATTACAACCAGAAGAGCCGGGAAGCGGTCTACAGCTTCTTCGGCAAGCGGGTGCTGGGCAAGGACGAGGAGATCGCCGAAAAGAGCGCCTCGATCGAGAAGCTTCAGGACATGCTGGTGTGGCACGGGCGCGCGCTGCCCTCGAACGCCGTCGGCTACGACCAGTTGTTCGCCCAGTGGGTGGCCGCGTCGCAGCGGCAGGCCGAGACCACCACCGACCGACAGACGCTGCGCGAGCGGCTGGCCTACGCCATCGGCACGGAATTCGTACTTCCCGTCCAGGCCTTCGGGAGCGGCGACCGCCTGGTCCTGAGCCGGCCGGGCCGCGGCGACCGCGTTCCGGTCCGGCGGGCCGGTCCGGCCTCGCGCGTCATTCACCTGGTGGTCCATCCCGAAGGCTCGGACGCTGCGCTCCAGACTCCGCAAGCGCAGAAGTTCATCCAGGCCGGCGAGCAGGTGCTGGCCATCGACGCCTTCCAGACCGGCGCGGCCGTCGAGCCGCGCGACCGCTCCGGCGGCTACTTCCTGACGTTCAACCGCAGCGACGACGCCAACCGGGTGCAGGATATTCTGACCGCGATCTCCTACCTGGTGCTGCAATCGCCCCAGCGCATTCACCTGCACGGAACCGGCCGGGCCGCGATCTGGTGCCTGTTCGCCGCGGCGGTGTCGGAATACCCGGTGGCGCTGGAAGCGGACATGGCCGGCTTCAGCGGCACGGATCAGGAATTCATCGATCAGTTCTTCGTGCCCGGTATCCAGCGGGCGGGAGGGCTAAAGGCGGCCCGCCGGGTGCTGGCGAACTAGACAGGACTTCCCCGCCGCCGAAAGCACCGCGCCGGGCGCGGCATGCGATACGCGAATGTAGGCCAGGCCCACCACGCGTCCCATGGCCGGCGAGAATCCCGACGAGCACATCCGGCCCACTTCCGCGCCGTCCACGGTAAGGATCGCGTGCGGCTCGGGCGGTTCTGAACCCTCGATCTCCACTGCCACCAGGAGCCGGTTCACGTGCCCCCGCGAACGGACCCGCTCGACCACCTCCTGGCCGAGGTAGCATCCCTTGCTGAAGTGCAGGGCGTGGTTCTGCTGGGTCTCCGCCGTCAGCGTAGTGTCGAAGATATCCTCGCCGTACCGGGGCTTGCCGTTCTCCAGGCGCACCAGGCGGGCCGCTTCGGCGTCAGCCGCTTCCAGGTTCGCGGCCAGGGCCGGCAAGTCTTCGGGTGGCGCGAAGATCCGGAACCCCTCGGCCCCCGTGAAGCTCACCCGCGCCACCGTCCTGCCCTCCCACGCCGCATGACCAAACGGCGTCTCCGGCACGGGCGCGCCCATGGCCGCCAGCGCTTCGCCGGACTGGGGACCTTCCACGCCAAGGACGGCCATCCGCTCGCTCGCATCCTCCAGCGTGACGTCATCGGCGATGATGAACTTGTCCAGGTGTTGATAGAGCGAGTGGCGCGTCTCGGGCTCGACGTCCAGCAGAAACCGGTCTTCCAGACAGAACAGGTTCACGTCGCCGAGAATGCGGCCCTGGGCGTTGAGAAAGAAAGCATAGCATCCCTGGCTGGGCTGCAACTGCTGCACGTGGTTGGTGGTCATGGCGTGCAGCAGCCGCGCGCGGTCCTCGCCCAGGGCGAAGATCTTCCCCCGATCCGTCAGATCCAGCCAAGCCGCGCGCCGGCGAAGTGCGTCGTAGCCGGCGGACATACGGTTAAAACTTGACCTTCGGCGCCACTCGCGACGCCGGGTCGGTCTTGAAGTACGCGTCGTTGCGCTGGAATCCGGACATCGACGCCACAATATTGTTGGGGAACAGGGCCAGAGTGGTGTTGTACCTCTGCACCGTCTCGTTGTATTTCCGCCGTTCCACGGCGATGCGGTTCTCCGTGCCGGCCAGCTCGTCCTGCAACCGGGTGAAGTTCTCGTTGGCCTTGAGCTGCGGATATTGCTCCACCACCACCAGCAGGCGGGACAGGGCCGACTCCAGTTGCGCGTTGGCCGCGACCCTCTCCCGCGGGTTGCGTGCCCCGGCCATGGCCGCGCGCGATTGGGCCACCGACTCGAAAACTTCCTTCTCGTGCCCGGCGTAGCCCTTCACCGTCTCGACCAGGTTGGGGATCAGATCCACGCGGCGCTGCAACACCGCGTCCACATCCGCCCAGGCCTTCGAAATGGCTTCATTCTGGACCGCCAGCTCGTTGCGGACGGTAATGAACTTGCCCCCCGTGATGAGGGCGGCGATCACCAGAATTCCCAAGATGAACAGGACGATTTTCATGCTCTCCTCACTTTTGCAGCCGGTCGACGGCGTCGATCACGGCCGAAATCTCCTTCAGGTACTGATCCAGCAGCGGCCCGGGCTCGATCTCCCCGGGCTTGATCTTCCCTTCCCGCAGGTCGAGCAGCTTCTCGAACGGCGCGGCGTCGATGCCGAACTGCTGCCGCGCCTGGGACAACAGATCGCGCTTCTTCATGTCGCCGTCCACTCCGTGCAGAGCCAGCGCGTGGCGGAACAGCACGCAGAAGGTGGACACCGAATCGGCCAGCAACTGCCGCAGCAGGTTCTTATCGGACAGGATCCCGGAGGCCTTCTGGCGCAGGCGCAGCAGCTTGGCGCGCAGCTCGTGCTCCACTTGGGCGCGGTAGAACGAATCGTCGACCGGCAGGGCGGAGACGATGTCGCTGCCGTAGAGAACCCTGTGACGGCGAGTGATGTCGTGGAACTCGATCGCGAAGCAATCGGTGGAGGTGCGCAGCTCGTGCTCGCTCAGCAACAGCGGGGCGGGATTCCCCAGATCGCGCCACCAGCGGAAGACCTGCTCGGAATCGGCCAGCTCGCGCGGCGTGATCTGGGTCAGGACGCAGAGAATGTTGAGATCGGAGTAGCGCTCGTGATGGTCGCCCGCCGCGGCCGACCCATAGAGCACCACGGTCACCAGGCGGTCGCCGTGAACCTTCTTGAGCCGTTCCACTAGATGATCGAGTTTCCGTTCCATCGCTCCTCACCAGTCGCTGGAAGCGCCGCCGCCGCCGGAATCGCCGCCGCCGAAGCCGCCAAAGCCGTCGCTGGAGTCGTAGCCGCCAAAACCGCCGCCGCCGGATCGCGATCCGCTGTCCCAGTGACGGCCCATCATGTTCCCGAGAAGCATTCCCGTCCAGAACCCGCCGCCGCCCCCACCCCCGCCCATGCGGCTGAGGCCTCGGAGCACCATCAGCGCCACGAACAAGCCGCCGAGCAGCAGCGGCCACGGGATCGACTCGTGGGCCCGCTCGCGGATCCGCCGGCGCGGCGCCGTGTCGAGCGAAATCTTCTTGCCTTGTGCGACGCGCTCGCCGATGGTGTGGGCGGCGGCCAACAGCCCTTCTCCATAATGTCCTTGACGCAGCCCCGGCCGCATCGCCCGCAGAATATCGCCGGCGAATCCGTCCGGGATGAACTGCTCCAGCTCGTAGCCGACCTCCAGGCGGCTGCGCCGCTCCCCCACCGCCAGCAGCAGAAGAATCCCGTTGTTCTTGCCCTTCTCCCCGACGCCCCAGGCGCGAAAAATCGTGTTGGCGACATCCTCCACCGGCTCGCCCGCCAGCGTCTGGATCGTAACCAGCGAGATCTGCGCTCCGGTCTGCCGCTCCACCGCGCGGCAGTAGCGCTCGATCTCAGCGCGGCTGGCCCCGTCCACTACGCGGGCGAAATCGCTGACGTAGCCTTCCGGCTTGAGGGCCTTCCAGTCGACCGCGCGCGCGGCCGCCACGCCGCACGCCAGCGCAAAACAAAGCCTCCCGATCGCTGCCAACGGTCTGGAGAGGCGACGCCCGGTCAGCACACCAAATCTTCCCGTCCGATCCGGAAGCCGTCGAGATTGCCCAGCACGGTGAGGGCGATCTGCTTCTGATCGAAGAAGCGCTGCGCGATGCGCTGCAATTGCTCCCGGGTGACCGCCTCGATCGACTCCACCACTTCGTCCAGGCTGAAGAAGCGCCCGAAGTACATCTCCTGCCGCGCCAGGTTGGACATGCGGCTGGAGGTCGATTCCAGGCCCAGCATCAGCGATCCCTTGAGGTGGTCTTTGGCCCGCCGCAGCTCCTCGTCGGGGACCAGCTCCTGCTTGAGCTGCCGGAATTCCTTGAGGATCGATTCCACCACTTTGCGCGCCGATTCCAGCGAGGTGCCTGCGTAAATCGAAAGACAGCCCGTGTCGCGGTACGGGTTCAGCTCGGAGAAGACGGCATAGGCCAGGCCCTGCCGCTCACGAATGTTCTGGAACAGGCGCGAGCTCATGCCGCCTCCCAGCACGGTGTTGAGGATATAGCAGCCAAACCGCTCCTCGTGCGGCAACGGGTACGAGGGCACGCCCAGACACATATGCACTTGCTCGAGCGCCTTCTTGTGACGCAGCGCGATGCGCGCGTGCGTGGACGGGGGCTGGTCGGCCGCAGGCGCGGGGCGAGGCGGCAGGGACTCGAAGTAGCGCCGCGCCAGCTCCACCATCCCGCTGTGCGCCAGATGGCCCGCCGCCGTAATCACGGTGTTGGAGGGAATGTAGGCGTCGCGGTAGTAGCTTTCCACGGCTTCGCGGTCGAATCGCTTGATCGTATCCCGAGTCCCCAGGATCGGCTTGCCCAGCGGATGGTCCTTCCAGAAATTGGAACTGAAGATCTCGTGCACCAGGTAGTCGGGCGAGTCCTCCTCCATCTTGAGCTCTTCGAGGATGACGCCCTTCTCCTTGGTGATGTCCTCGGGGCGGAACATGGGATGCAGCACCAGGTCGGACAGCACGTCGAAGCCCTGCCCCAGGTGCTCGTCCAGGACCTTGGTGTTGTAGCAGACCATCTCTTTGGCGGTGAAGGCGTCGAGATTTCCGCCGATCGAGTCGACCGAGCGGGCGATCTCCTCCGCCGAGCGGCTGGTGGTGCCCTTGAACAGCATGTGCTCGATGAAGTGGGTGATGCCGTTTTGCTCGGCCGTCTCGCGCCGGGAGCCGATCCCCACCCAGATGCCGACCGACACCGACCGCACGTGGGGCATGACTTCGGTGATCACCCGAACACCATTGGCTAGCGAGGTCAGCTCGATGTCGCGCACCGCGGTTGTGGTCGTGGAAGTGAGCATCGGCAAAGGAGAATCCCCTCTCCTTCTACCATTGTGGACTAACTTGCGCCACTTTGTCGGCAGCCGGCCTCATTCAGCTCGTGCCGTTCCCGTGGTGAGCCGGGCC
>JACOSH010000054.1 GCA_016178945.1 Acidobacteriota bacterium | reverse complement strand
GGCCTCGGCCTCCAGCCGCCTCAAGTTCATTCGCCAGAGCAGCAGATTCTCCGGGTCGGCCTTCTCGCCGGCCGCTGTGATCTTGGCCGACTGCCGGTACGCGGTCGAAGTCAGGAGGGTGCGCAGCAGGCGCTTGGCGCTCCAACCGTGCTCCATGAAGTCCACCGCCAGCCAGTCCAGCAGCTCCGAGTGCGTGGGCGGCGCGCCCATCTTGCCGAAGTTGTCCGGCGTTGCGACAATGCCTCGTCCAAACAAATGCTGCCACACGCGATTGACGAACACCCGGGCCGTGAGGGGGTGATCGCGGCTGGCCAGCCAGCGGGCCAAGGCCAGCCGCTGTCCCGTGGTCTCGCCCATGGCATCGGGGGGCTTCACCAGATCGCCGCCGCCGGAGGCGAGCACCGACAAGACGCCAGCTTGCACCTTGGGACCCGGCGACTCCACGGCCCCGCGCTGCAGAAGCCGCGCTACTGGCATCGCGCCGATGTCCCACAGCGCCTGGATCTTTCCGAACGACCGCTTGTAGCCCTCGTAGGTCTTGATCTGAGCGCTTAGCTTCGCGGCAGCCGCCTTGTCGTCTTCCTTGAGCGCCCGCTCCACCTCCTCGGGGCTGACTTTCAACACCTTCTCAAACTTGGAGGCCAGGAACTTCTGCACGTCGTCCCGCTTGCCGGCGGGCGTCTCCAGCGCGGCCCGCGTGTCGGCGCGGATGGCTTCCGGAATCGCCGCGAGCTTGGATTCGAACAGGCGTTCCTCATAGGGCTTGCGCAAGCGGGCGAGTTGTTTCCGCAATTCGTCCAGGGAACGCTCGATCTCCTGGTTGTGCCGGGTGACCGATTCCTCTTCCGGCTTGGCGACATCCGCCAGGAAGCGGTTCTTCGGTTGCTTCCAGTTCATCGGATTGAAGGCGGGCATGAAGACCGCCATCAGCCGGTAGTAATCCCGCTGCGGGATGGGATCGAACTTGTGACTGTGGCAGCGCGCGCAGCCGACCGTGAGACCCATCAGGCCGGTGGACACTTTCTCCATCAGGTGAAAGAGAACGTCATAGCGCTCGCCCACCAGATTCACGATGTCGGCGTCGGTGCGGTCGTAGACGCTGCGCAGGTATCCGGTGGCGGTCAGCGAGTCGAGCATCTCGGCCGTGTACTTGGAGGCGTTGCGCCAGTCCACCCTCTCGTCGCCCGCCAGTTGTTCCACCAGGAACCGGTCGTAGGGCTTGTCTTGATTCAGCGCCCGCACGACGTAGTCGCGATACCGCCACATCCCGTCGAAAAGCTCCACCACCGGAAAGCAATTGTCGAAACCGGCGGCGTCGCTGTAGCCGGCCGAGTCCAGCCAGTGGCGGCCCCAATGCTCTCCAAAGTGCGGGGACTG
The DNA here is from genome assembly GCA_016178945.1 of Acidobacteriota bacterium. Taxonomy (GTDB): domain Bacteria; phylum Acidobacteriota; class Terriglobia; order Bryobacterales; family Bryobacteraceae; genus JACOSH01. Next base: position 12,866 of record JACOSH010000054.1, on the reverse strand, counting down.
GAGCAGGCGGTCCACCAGGCGCTCGTAGGCGCCTGGTTTCGCGTCGGCCAGAAACTCTTCCATCTCCTTCGGCGAGGGCGGCAGCCCGGTGAGATCGAAGGAGGCGCGCCGCATCAGCTTCAAGCCTGCGGAGTCGGCCGAGAAGCTCAGCCCTTTGGCCTCCAGCCTTGCCAGCAGAAATGCGTCGATCGGGTTTCGCACGCGTTGCCGGTTCTTCACCGCCGGCGCATCCGCCTTCACCGGCTTGCGGAACGACCAGAACTGGCGCTGCTTTTCAGTGATGTCCGGCGCTTCCGCCGGCGTGAAGGCCGTGCGTTCGACCACCGTTTCCCGCGCGCCGAACCGGGTCGTGTCGATCCACTGGCGCAGCGCCTGCATCTCGGTCTCGGTCGGAGGCGACCCCGCGCCCGGCGGCGGCATGGAGCGATTCGCGATCCGCCGGATGAGATGACTCTTGTCGGCGGCGCCTTCCTCGATCACCGGACCGTTTGCGCCGCCGCGCAGCAGCCCATCCAACGTGCGCAGATCCAGGCCACCCATGGGTTTGCCGGAGGCGTGACAAGCGAAACATCGGGCGCGGAAAACTGGCAGCGCATCTTTTTCGTAACGGGCGGTCTGTTCCTTCCAGCGGGCGGAGTTGGAATCCGCTTCGTCGGAGGGGGCACCCGCCTCAATCCACTTCCGGATGGTCTCGATCTGGGCGTCAGTCAGTTTCAGGTTGAACGCCGGCGGCGGCATCGCGCGCGTGGAGACCTTCTGGTAGAGCAGGCTCTTCTCCGCCGATCCCTTCACCATGACCGGCCCCTGGTGGCTTCCGCGCAATGTCGAGACGGCTGTTCGCAGATCGAGTCCCACCATGGCGGTCCCGCCGTGGCAGCTAAAGCAGTTGGCCGTAAAGATGGGCAGCACGTCCTTTTCAAAGCGAGGAGGCTGCGCCGCCGCGAGGGCAGTCAATGCCGGGATCAAGGCCAGTCTGCGCATGGGCTCACACCGGTTCCGGCGGCTTCTTCAGCAGGGCAGGGACCAGGCGCGCGCCGCTCACCGTCGCGTCCGTGGGCGTCTCCTCGCGGCCCGCGTGCTCGAAGGTCAGGCGCTGGTGGTCCAGCCCGAGCTGGTGAAAAATCGTTGCCTGCAGATTGGGGACGCTGACGCGGTTCACGGTGGCCTTGTAACCGAACTCGTCCGTCTCGCCGTAGGTGAGGCCGTTCTTGAAGCCTCCGCCGGCGAAGAACAGGCTGAACGCGTTGCGGTTGTGGTCCCGCCCATCCGAGTTCTGGGTGGTGGGGAGACGCCCGAACTCGCCTGCCCACATGACGATCGTGGAATCCAGCAGCCCGCGGCCCTTCAGGTCCTGGATCAGCGCCACTGTGGGCTGATCCGTCTTGGCGCAGATCGCGGGCAGATCGGTCTTGAGCTTGGAGTGCGTGTCCCAAGGCTGCCCGGCGCCGGGGAAGACCTGGACGAAGCGGACACCCGCCTCCACCAGCTTCCGGGCCATCAGGCATCGCAGCCCGTAGCCGGCCGTCAGGGGATTGTCCAGCCCGTACATCTTCCGAGTAACTTCGGATTCCTTGGAAAGATCCAGCACCTCGGTCGCCGCCAGTTGCATCCGGGCGGCCAGCTCGAAGTTCTGAATGCGGGCCTCCAGCTCGGATTCGCCGGGGTGCTCCCGCTGATGACGCCGGTTGAGCTTGGCCAGGTATTCGAGACTTGACCGCTGGGCCCCGGGCGGCAGCGGATCGGCGGGCCGCAAATTATGCACCGGCGCCCCGCTGGAGCTGAACTCGACTCCCTGGTACAGCGCCGGCAGCCATCCGTTCGACCAGAGCTGCGTGCCGCTCACCGGCATTCCCTCCGGATCGCGCAGGACGATGAACCCGGGCAGGCTCTGATTCTCGCTGCCCAGCGCGTAGCTGACCCACGCGCCCAACACCGGCCGTCCCGGAAAGATGCGGCAGGTTTGCAGCATGTTGAGGCCTTCCGGGTGATTATTGTGCTCGGTGTACATCGACCGGATCAGGCAGATCTGGTCGACTATCCCGGCCAGATGGGGCAGGATCTCCGAGATCTCCATGCCGCACTCGCCGTGCTTGCGGAATTGGAACGGGCTGGGTAGAAGCGTGTTGGCGTTGTTGGGCTGGTGGATCTCGACGCCATCCGGGTGAGGCTGCCCGGCGCGCTTTTGCAGCTCCGGCTTGGGGTCGAACAGGTCCATCTGGCTGGGGCCGCCGTTGTGGACGAGCTGGATGATCGCTTTGGCCGGGCCGTCGAAATGGCCTCGCCGCGGCTTGAGATCGCTATGGACGCGCTGGCTCTCCGCCTGGAGCAGGCTCGCCAGCGCGGCCGAGCCGAACCCCAGCCCGCTCATCTCGAGCAACCTGCGCCGGGAAACAGGCTCCGGGATCCAAGGCCGCATTCCCCAAGCTTATCACCAGCGGTTCGCGCCGCGCACTGCCTGACCAACTGACAAACTAACTTGCAGTACCATATCCTCATGCTCTCTCGCTTGATCCGGCCGGCGCTCGGCCTGGCCTTGACCTGCTTGACTCTTCCGGCGGCGGTGGTCCGCATTGAAGTCGCCGAGCGTTCCGACGTGCTGAACGGCAGGAGCTTCGGCGCGGCCGGCCCGTACGAGCGCATTGTGGGCAAGGCCTATTTCGCCGTCGACCCCAAGGTGCCGGCTAACCAGATCATCTGCGACATCGACAAGGCGCCCCGCAACGAGAACGGACTGGTCGAGTTCTCGGCGGATATCTATGTTTTGAAGCCGCGCGATCCGGCGCGCGGCAATGGCGCCGTGATCTACGAGGTCTCCAACCGCGGGAACAAGGGCATGCTGGCCACGTTCAACCGCGCCGCCGGCTCGCACGATCCGCAGTCGCCCGAACATTTCGGCGACGGCTTTCTGATGGAGCGCGGCTACACGACGCTCTGGCTGGGCTGGCAATTCGACGTGCCCCGGGAGCAGGGCCGGATGCGCCTCTACGCTCCCATCGCCCGCGACGGCGAGCGGCCCATCACCGGGCTGGTCCGGTCCGAATTCATTCCGGACCGGCAGGAGTACAGCCACTCGCTGGCCGATCGCAGCCACATTCCGTACCGCGTCATCGATCCCAACGATCCGGCCATGGTCCTGACCGTGCGCGAGCTGCGCGACGGGCCGCGCCGGGTGGTGCCCCGCGAGCACTGGCGGATCGTCGAGGGCACCCACGTGGCCATGGAAGCGGGCTTCGAGCCGGGGCGTATCTACGAAGTCATCTACCGCGCCCAAGATCCGGCGCTGGTGGGACTGGGGCCGGCGGCGGTTCGCGACATCATTTCCTTCCTCAAGTACGGCCACGGCCCGGTCATCACCGTGCTGGCCGACCATAGCCGCTACATCAAGCGCGCCTACGGTTGGGGCGTTTCGCAAAGCGGCCGCTTCCTGCGCACCTTCCTCTACTATGGATTCAACGCCGACGAGAAGAATCGCAAGGTCTTTGACGGCGTGATGGCGCACGTCGCCGGCGGCGGGCGCGGCAGCTTCAACAATCGCTTCGCGCAGCCCTCGCGCGACGGCCATCCCTTTTTCAACCTCTTCTACCCCACCGACATCTTCCCATTCAGCGATCTGCCGCAGACCGATCCGGAAACCGGCCTTACCGACAGCCTGCTGGCGCGCGCCGAGAAGGCGGGCGTCAGCCCGAAGATCTTCTACACCAACTCCTCTTACGAATACTGGGGCCGCGCCGCCTCCCTGATCCACACCAGCGTGGATGGCAAGCAGGATTTCAGCCCGCCCGCCAACACCCGAATCTACCTGTTCGCCGGAGGGCAGCACGGCCCGGCGGCGTTTCCGCCCAAGCGAAGCAGCACGCGGAACCTGCCGAACCCGAATCCCTACACCTGGTCGCTGCGCGCGCTGCTGACGGCCATGGACCGCTGGGTCGCCGAAGGCAAGGAGCCGCCGCCGTCGCAGTATCCCCTGCTTTCCTCCGGCCAGCTCACGGCGGTCGACTACTTGCGCTTCCCGCGCATCCCCGGCATCGACATCCCAGCCCGCATCCAGAACGCCTATCGCGCCGACTACGGCCCCGAATTCCGCTCCAAGGGGATCGTCAGCATGGAACCGCCGCTGGTGGGCAAGACGTTCCCCACGCTGGTGCCTCAAGTGGACGGCGATGGCAACGAGACCTCGGGCATTCGATTACCCGGCATTCAGGCGCCGCTCGGCACGTTCACCGGATGGAACCTGCGCGTACCGGAGATCGGCGCGGGCGATGAGCTTTACAGCATGGTCGGCTCCTTCATTCCCTTCGCCAGAACCAAAGCCGAGCGAACGAAGAGCAAAGACCCGCGCCCCTCGGTGGAGGAGCGCTACAAGGGAAAGGAGGAGTACCTTAAGAAGGTGGAATCCGCCGCCCGCGCACTCGCCGTGTCCGGCTACTTACTGGAGTCGGATGTCGCGCCGCTGGTGGCCCGCGGCGGGGCCGAGTGGGATTGGCTTCAAGTGACGCCGGCCTCCGGCCAGCCGTGAGCTACCCTCACCGGAACCGGCCGGGCGCGCTGGCGCATCCGGCCGTGGCAAAGGAAGAAAAGAGGCGTTCCACTCGCTTGGAAGCGCACGCGGGACAGACCAGGTCTCGATCGGCATCCGCCATCCGGCGCAACTGCTCGAAAGTTTCCCGGCAATCCGTGCAACGATATTCGTAGATGGGCATGCGCCTGTTCTTCCAGTATAGCTTCCTGATTGCCGCCACCGCAGCGGCTGCCGAGCGAGCTCCGGTGCTGGTGGAACTCTACACCTCCGAAGGGTGCTCGAGCTGCCCGCCCGCCGACGAGCTCTTGATGCGCCTGGACACCACCCAACCGGCGCCGGCTGCCGAAATCATCGCCCTGGAGCTGCATGTGGACTATTGGAACCGCCTGGGTTGGAGCGACCCCTTCTCTTCGGCGGCCTTCACGGCGCGCCAGCAGCAATACGGCGCGGTTTTCCGCCGCGATGGCGTCTACACGCCGCAGATGGTGGTCGATGGGCGCACCGAGTTCGTGGGCAGCGATTCGCGCCGCGCCGCGGCCGCCATCGCCGAAGCGGCCCAGGCGCCCAAAGCCCAGATCCTGATCGGCTACCTGCATGGCCGCCTGCGTGTCCGCGTAGACGGCCTGCCCCGAGGGGCTGGCGACGCCGATGTCTTCCTGGCCATCACCGAGGACGGGCTACAATCCGACGTCCGACGCGGCGAGAACCAGGGCCGCCTCATGAAACACCGCGCCGTGGTACGTAGACTGGATTATTTAACTACAATCAGATTAGCGCCTTGGACAAATGAACTTAAACTAAAACTTGACAAGTCCTGGAAGGCCGAGAATCTCTCCGCCGTGCTCTTTCTCCAGGACCGCGACAACCGGCGCATTCTGGGGGCGGCACGCGTCCGGCTGGCCGGCTCGCCTTAGAAGGAGGAATCCGATGAGGAAATGGTTCGCCATCGCCGTTTGGCTCGGCGTCGTTGCGTCTGCTCAAGAGCAGCCGCGCGTGGTGGATCCCGGTGGAGCCGCGCGCGCCCCCTCGGACGCCGTGGTCTTGTTTGACGGCAAAGACATGTCCCACTGGACCACCACCGACGGTCGTCCGGCACGGTGTAAGGTGGCTGACGCGGCGATGACCTGCACCACCGGTGTGGGCGACATCGCGAGCAAGGAGAGGTTCAGGAGCGCCCAGATTCACCTGGAATTTGCGCCGCCCTACATGCCGGATCAGAAGGGACAATCCCGCGGAAACAGCGGCGTCTATTTGCACGGGCGTTATGAGATCCAGATCCTGGATTCGTATCAGAACCCGACTTACGCCCATGGATCGTGCGGCGGATTGTACGGCCAGGCGGCGCCGCTGGTGAACGCCTGCCGGCCGCCGGAGCAGTGGCAGAGCTATGACCTGATCTTCCACGGACCGCGCTGCGGAGCCGACGGCAAGGTGCAGGCGGAGGCCACCGTGACCATCTTGCAGAACGGCGTCCTGATTCACGACCACGTGAAGATCCGGGACTCGGTCAAGGGCTGCGCCGAGGGGAAAGCAGGCGAGTCCGGCCCGTTGCTGTTGCAGGATCACAACTACAAGGGCGCGCCAGTCACAAACATGAAGTTCCGGAACATCTGGTTCCGGCCGATCCAGGACGCGGCCGAGTGAACGGGCTCCTGCTCCCGTGGCGGTAGGCTGCTGTATAATGACCAGCAAGATCCAAGAGGGAGGTCCCAAATGCGAAAGCTTTGGATGGTACTGCTGGCCGCGGCCGGTGTCTGGGCGCAGACCGAGCGCGGGAATATCACCGGCGCGGTGGCGGATCCTTCGGGAGCGGCCGTGGCCGGGGCCACCGTCACGATCACGCACCGCGCAACCAACACCACGATCGGCGTCAGCACCACCACCGCGGGCGACTACAACGCCCCCAACCTGACGCCGGGCGACTACCGCATCGAGGTCTCCGCCCCGGGCTTCAAGCGCTTCGTGCAGGACCGCGTAACCGTGACGGCGGCGGGCACGGTGCGCGTGGACGCGTCGCTGCAGGTTGGCCAGGTCACCGAGACCGTCGAGGTGCGGGCCGACGTCACGCAGGTCCAGACCGAGAACGCCAAGATCACCACCGCCGTGCAGAACCGGCTGGTGGACGAGCTGCCGCTGGTGGTGGGCGGCGCGCTGCGCAGCCCGTTCGACCTGGTGTCGATCACGCCGGAATCGCGCGGCTCTGGCAGCCGGTTGTCGCTGGGCGGGGGCCAGGCGCGGGCCTGGGACGCCACGCTGGACGGGGTTTCGGTGGGCACCAACCGGTCCGCGGACGCCACCGAGATCGCCTACAACGCCCCGTCGCTGGAGGCCATCACCGAGTTCACCGTGGACACCAACGGCTTCAAAGCCGAATTCGGCCAGGCCGGCGGCGGCGTCATGACCTTCTCGTCGAAATCCGGAACCAACGACCTCCACGGCGTGGCCTACGATTTCCTGCGCAACGAAAAACTGGACGCGCGCGGGTTTTTCGCCCGCACGCGCTCGGTGTACAAGCAGAACGATTTCGGCGCCACGCTGGGCGGGCCGGTTCGGCTGCCGAAGATCTACAACGGCAAGAACCGCACTTTCTTCTTCCTCTCCTACGAGGGGTTCCGCAACCGCGTCGGCGGCAACGCCGTGTTTCGCAGCATTCCCACGCCGGAGATGTATCAGGGAGATTTCTCCAGGTGGGTGAACCAGGGCGGCGCGGTCCTGACCATCTACGACCCGGCCACTACGCGGGCCAACCCCAGCGGCAGCGGCATGGTCCGCACGGCTTTTCCCGGCAACCAGATTCCGCTGACTCGCTTCAGCGAGTTCAGCAAGAAGCTGATCCCGTTCGCCTCGCCGGTCAAGCCGAACGCGCCGGGCGTGGAAGGCGGCGGATTCAAGTACGTCAATAACAACTTCCTCACCAGCTCCGGCTCCATTCTGGAGCCGCAGGACAAGGGCAGCCTCAAGATCGACCATTCCATCGGCACGCAACACCGGCTGAGCGGCTTCTACAATGTGTCGCGGTACCGGCGCGAGGTTGGCCCCGGCGGAGCACCCGGGTTGCCCGAGCCGATCTGGGACGTGGGTGTGCAGGCCTTCGACACCAAGGCCGCGCGCATCAGCCACGACTGGACAATCTCACCGCGGCTGCTGAATCACTTCTCCATCGGCGGCAATACCTTCGACAAGATCAACTTCTCCCCGAACGCCACGCGGAACTGGCAAAGCAAGGGCATCTGCTTCAAGAACTCGGTGGACTGCAACGAGAACTTCCCGCGGGTGACCTTCAGCGAGTTCAGCCAGTGGGGCGCGGTCTCGTTCAACGGCACCAAGCAGCCTTTGTGGTCCATCAAAGAAGACCTCAACTACATTCGCGGAAGCCACACCTTCAAAGTCGGCTATGCGTTCCAGAGCCAGCGCGCCACCGGCATTGGCGAACAGGATATTTCCGGGCACGCCAATTTCAGTTTCCTGGGCACCAGCAACCCGCAGGACGGCACGGCCTTCCGCAGCGGCAGCTCGTTCGCGTCGTACCTGCTGGGGACGCCTTTGCCGGGAACACGGAGACCATCCGCGCCGTGCGGCAGCTCTATCCCTATCACGGCTGGTACGCGCAAGACGACTGGCGGTTGACCAAGAAGCTGACGCTCAATTTCGGGCTGCGCTACGAGTTCACGCAGCCGCCCCGGAACGTGCGCGACGAATACTCCGACTTCACGCCGGACCGCCCCAATCCGGCGGTGAACAATTACCCCGGCGCGATCCGTTTCGCCGGGTTCGGTCCGGGACGGGAGAATACCCGCAGCCTGGTGCCGAGCTGGTACGGCGGGCTGGGGCCTCGGCTGGGCATCGCCTACAGCGCGGACTCGAAGACCACGCTTCGCACGGCATTCGGACGCTCCTTCAGCAAGGTCACGGTGGTGTCGGGCAGCGGCCACGACATGGGATTCGTCGGCAAGTACAGTTTCAGCTCGCCGAACCAGGGGATCACGCCGGCCTTTAATTGGGACGTGGGGCTGCCCCCCTATAAGCGTCCGCCGCTGATCGATCCGGCCTTCTCGAACAACCAGAATGTCGACTATTGGCAGCCCAGCGACGCCTCGCGCGCGCCCGAGAACCTCTACTGGACGTTTTCGATCCAACGCCAGGTCACGACCAACACCGTGCTGGAGGTGGCCTACAACGGCAACTCCGGATCGCGCCTGCAAACCGGAATGGTCAATATCGATCAGGTGCCGACGCGGTATCTGGATCAGTTCATTCAGCAATTTGGCGCCACTCAGGCCAACAACCTGCTGCGGGCCGGCATCACCTCGGCTCAGGCGCGCGCGGCGAACATACCCATCCCGTATCCCAACTTCACCGACCCGGCGGTGCAGCAGAGCTTCATGTCGGTGGCGCAGGCGCTGCGCCCCTTCCCGCAGTACCAGTCGATCACCACGGGCGGGCAGGGGGGCGACAAGAGCGGGCACTCCACCTACCATTCGCTGGTGATCAAGGCCGAGCGGCGTTTCTCCGGCGGCCTGACCTTCCAATGGAACTACGTGTTTTCCAAGATCCTGACCGACTCGGACAGCTACGACGCCGGCGGCGCCTCGCAGGATCAATACAACCGGAGGCTGGAGAAGTCGATCGGCCAGTTCGACCAGACGCACGCCTTGAAGCTCAACACCATCTACGAGCTGCCCTTCGGACGCGGAAAGAAATGGCTCAATGGCAGCCGCCTGGCCGATGCGTTCATCGGGGGCTGGCGTCTGGGGGCTATCCAGACCTACCTGAGCGGTTTCCAGATCGCGCTGGGGCGCAACAATCCGTTCCAGATCTTCAACGGCGTCACGCGCCCCGTGATCACCAGCTATGACAACTGGCGCGCGCCACTCAAAGGGGACCGCTTCGACCCGGCCGTGGACCGCTTCCTGAACTTCGCGGCGTTCCCGGTCCAGCCCATCGACCGGCTGGGCAATGTGACCCGCTACAACCCGAAGGCGCGCACGCTGCCGGAGCTGAACGAGAACATCAGTCTGGCCAAGTCGTTCCACTTCACCGAATCCAAGCGGCTGGACTTCCGCTGGGAAGCCTTCAACCTGTTTAACCGGGTGCGCTTCGGAACCGGCAGCACCAACCTGAATTCGAGCAGCTTCGGCCTGGTCACCGATCAAGCCAACGACCAGCGGCGCATGCAGGTGGCGCTGAAACTGTACTGGTAGGTCCTGACGATTATGGCTCGCATGGTCGATATCGATCTCACGATCAAGGAATCGACTTCTCTGCTGTGGCTGAACGCCACCAATCTGACGGTGACAGAAGCCGGCATCCAGAGCCAGACGGCGAAGGTGATCTCGACACCCAAAGACTACTTGGGCTTTTCGTTCAGCCGCCCGCTGGAGCCGGGACCGGCGCGCCTTCACATCGTTTACGAAGGCAAGATCGGCCGCAAGGACTCGAACGGCCTGTTCCAGATGAAGGACAACGACAACTGGTACGCCTACACCCAGTTCGAGCCGACGGATGCGCGCAAGGCCTTTCCCTGTTTTGATGAACCGGCCTACAAGGTCCCGTGGCAGGTGACGCTGCGGGTGAAGAAGGAACACCTGGCGTTCGCCAACGCCCCGGTGCTGTCGGAGAGCGAGGCCGGGGGCATGAAGGTGGTCAAGTTCGCCGAAACCAAACCTCTCCCCAGCTATCTGGTGGCATTTGCCGTGGGGCCGTTCGATATCGTCGAGGCCGGCAAGGCCGGCAAGAAGAATACCGTGGTGCGGATCCTGACGCCGCGAGGCAGGGCCGCCGAGGCGGGCTACGCAGCGGAGGCCACGCCCCACATCCTGCGGCTGCTGGAAGAATACTTCGCCATTCCCTACCCCTACGAGAAGCTGGATCAAATCGCGATTCCGCTGGTGGGCTTCGCCATGGAGCATCCCGGGCTGGTGACCTACGGACAAAGCACCATCCTGTCCAAGCCGGAGCTGGACACGCTGCAGCGCAAGCGCGGCTTTGCCAGCGTCTGCGCCCACGAGCTGGCGCACCAGTGGTTCGGCGATCTGGTGACCATGCAGTGGTGGGACGACACCTGGCTCAATGAAGGCTTCGCCTCCTGGATGACCACCAAGATCGTCGATCGCTTCCACCCGGAGTGGGAGGTCAGAGTGAGCGGAAACCGCGGCGCCCTGAGCGGCGACTCGCTGGTGAGCGCGCGCAAAGTGCGCCAGCCCATCGAATCGAGCCACGATATCGCCAACGCCTTTGACGGAATCACGTACGGGAAGGGCGCCGCGCTGCTGGGCATGTTCGAGTCCTACCTGGGACCGGAGGAATTCCAGAAGGGCATCCGCCGCTACTTGAACAAGTACGCCTGGCGGAACGCGACCTCCGAAGATTTTCTGGTGGCGCTGGGAGGGGAGAGCAACGCGGAGGTGTCCCGGGCCTTCTCCACTTTTCTGGAGCAGGCCGGCGCTCCCCTGGTCACGGCCGAGCTGGCCTGCGACAACCGCGGCGCGCGGCTCAAGCTCGAGCAGCAGCGCTATCTTCCGGTGGGATCGAACGCACCCGGCGAGCAGACCTGGCGGATTCCGGTCTGTGTCAAGTACGGCGCGGGCCGGAACGAAGCGCGCGAGTGCGCGATGCTGACCGGGAAGACCCTGGAGATGCCGTTGCGCAAGGCGAAAGGGTGTCCGGCCTGGATCTTTGCGAACGTGGAGGGAACCGGCTACTACCGCATCCAGTACAAGGGCGACTTGCTGCAAAGACTGATCGAGCAGGACCGAAAGACTCTGACTGTCGGCGAGCGGGTGGCGCTCATCGGGGATCTGGCCGCGTTTTCCCGGGGCGGACAGATGGGCATGGGTGAAGCGCTCAAGCTGGCGTCGAAGCTGGCGCGGGATTCGCACCGCCAGGTGATCACCTCGACCTTGGGGATTGCGGCGGGCGTGCAGAGCGACTGGGTGCCGGAAGAGCTTAAGCCGGTCTACCGCCGGTTCCTCGCCAATACCTACGCCGCGCGAGCGCGGGAACTGAAGACGAAGCCCGGTGAAGAGGATGAAGCGCGGCTGCTGCGGCCGTCACTGCTGAGTGTGACCGCTATCGCCGCCCAGGACGGCCAGTTGATCGAAGAGGCCAAGAAGCTCGCGCTCGCCTGGCTGGATGACCGCAAGGCGGTGGACCCGGACATGATGGGCCTGGTGCTGTCCACCGCGGCTCGAAACGGCGACCGGGCGTTGTTCGAGCGATTCCGCGCCGAAGCCAAGAAGGTCAAGGAGAGGCGCGAGCGGCAGACCCTACTGGGCGCTATGGGCTCCTTCCGCGATCCGGAGATCCTGAAAACCGCGCGGTCGATCGCCTTGAGCGACGAGTTCGACGTTCGGGAAGCCGTGCCGCTCCTGTTTGCGGGCGCGGGCGATCCCAGGACCCGGGAGTCGGCGTTCCTGTTCATCAAGGAGAATTTTGACGCTATCGTCGCCAAGCTGCCCACGGATTTCGGGGCCTTCCTGCCCTTCGTCGCCTCGGGCTTCTGCGATGCCGGGCATCGCGCCGAGGCGGAAGCGTTTTTCAAAGACCGGGTGACCAAGTTCCCCGGCGGGCCGCGGAATCTGTCCCAGGCTCTGGAGCGCATGAGCCAATGCATCGCCGCGAAGGAGAAGCAGCAGCCGAGCCTGGTGGAGTTCTTGAAGAGCTATACGGATTGATCCCGGCCCGAGGCTACGGGACACGGATCAGCCACACCTCGGAAATCTGGCAGCCGCGCCCGGCGCCTCCCGCGCCGGGCGTGCTGTTCCAGCGCAGATCCAGTTCTCCGCCGCGTGTCGCCTCCGTGGGGATATCGAACTCCAGAGGGCCGAGCGGCGGCTTTTTCTCGAGGTAGCCGTGAATCTCGTGCTTCCCGCCGGCGACCAGGCGCAGCGCGACGCGGTTCACGGGCGTGGAAGATTCGCCTGAGATCACCACGCGCAGCTTGTAGCGCGCGGCCGGATCGAGGCCCGTGTAACGCATCTCCAGGGGCGTGTCGAAATGGGTTTCGGCGAAGCGCCACCACTGCGACGGCCCGTCCGGATAGGGGCGGAAACCAATGCGCGGCGAGAGCAGGTAGTCGGGGTCGGTGTAATAGCCGGCACGGGCGACTAGGTGGGGACGCCGGGCCGGATCGCCCAGGTCGTCGTAGAAGCCGCCGGGACCGGGGTTGTCGCGATCGAGCAGCGCGGCGATGGCGCGCCGCCGCTCAGGTTCGCCGGCCAGACGGCGGATCTCGGCGAGCTGGTTCTTCCACCACTGGCGGGGGATGAGCGGGGAGTCGATCGTGTCCAGGGTATTTCCGCGGCCGACTTGTGCTTTGTAGCGCGGCGCGCTGAGCTGCATCCGGATG
>JACOSH010000053.1 GCA_016178945.1 Acidobacteriota bacterium | reverse complement strand
CCGGTCCACCAGGACGGCTCCGAAGCTGGCGCGACCGGTGAAGACCTCGGCGCCCCCCGGGGCCTTGACCGCAAGCTCGAGCCACAGTTGGCGGATACCGGGGATTCCGGTGGGCATCAGGTGTCCCGAGCCGGCGTTGGTGATCAGCGCATCGACCCGGATCCGGTTTCCGCCGGCCTTGTCGCTCAGGCGCGCCCAGAGCGAGACGACCGCGGCCTTTTTGAGCATCTCGGTATGACCGCCCTGGAACACATGAGCGTGGATGTCGGGGCGGTCCGGGCCCTCGTTGGCGGCCTTGCCGGCGTAGGCGGGCATGTGGCAAGCCTGGCAGGTGCGCCCCTGGCCGCGGTAGGGTCCGTAGGACCACTCCGCATACGTGTTCTGGAGCTCCAGCCCGGGCAGCGGATGCGTGTATCCATGACAGATGGCGCAGAGCTGCGGGCTCTGCAGGAAGGCCGAAGCCCGAGTGGCATGCGCTGGAGCCGTTGCGTCCGGGTGGGTTCCGTACTTGACGCCGGTTTCCCCTTTGTGCGGCATGCGATAGGCCCCCAGACTGACGTTCTTGCCCAGGTTCTCCTCGCCAGAGATGGTGTGGCAGAAGTCGCAGGTGACGCCTTCCCGCGCGATGGGGCTGAGCTCCAGCGGAAGCGAAATCGGCCGCACCGGGGAGCGCTCCATTCCCACCGTGGCTACCGGCGCATGGCAAGTCAAGCACAATCCCGAAGCGCGGATGTTGGCGTCGCGGAGGGCCTGCTGGAACATCTGCCAAAACACCGGATCGATGGCCGACTGGGAGTGAAAGGAGGCCCGCCATTGCTGGTAGATTTCGGTGTGGCAGGGCTTGCAGGTCTCGGCGGGCGCAAAGTCTTGTGGGGTCAGCCGCCGGGTCTGATCGGCTCCCAGGCAGGCTGAGGCGGCCACGATCGCGCCTAACAGCTTTGTTGGCATGAGCCCCTCCTCTTGCTCAGCTCGCCCCGGTGATGTTCGTCTCTAGAAGCTGATCGAGTGTCGCCCTTTCAGTTTCGAGAAAGCCTCGCAGTACCGCTGCCCCCGCCCGGTAGAAAGGCCGCCGGGCGCGCCGGGACAGGCCGTCGAGCCACTGGGGAAACCACTGTAAGATGTGGCCGTTCAGAAAATCCGCTTCCGCCCGCTGGATGGCCGCGGCGCAGCGCTCGCCGGAGAGCCGCTCGGCCGCCACCAGCAGAGCCATGAAGCGCAGCTCGACGCCAGCGTGATCCGGCAACTCGTCCGTGTCCAGATCGGCCGGCAAGCCCCAGTCCAGATACGCCCTTTGGACTTGCACGGCCGTGGGGCCTAACATCCGCCCGGGCCGGCTTGCCCCGTCCACCAGGCTCCGCTCGCGATAACTGGTCTCGAAGGGAAAGGTCTGTTGGGGCCCCGGCGCGACAAACAAGGCGGCGTGCTCGACCGCCAGCCGCTCGCGGTCCCGTTCATAAGCCAAATCCCGGCAGAGATCCTCGCTCTCCGGGCCCAGCAGGATGCGCGCGCTCTCCCTCCATTCCCGATCCTGCAACGTTGAACAAACCTCCGGGGAAGGCGCCTGGAGGACGCAGCGCGAGAAGAGCTGGTAGACGGACTCCCGGAAGGATGCGACCTCCTCGGGGCTGATGGCAACTGGATTCATCTCCGAAACTCGATAGACGGCCCGGTCAGCGCCGGGTCGGCGAAACCCGCCGGGGGCTCGCCGTATCTCTGGACGTCATAGCCGAACTGGATGGCGCCCCCCACGCAAGTGTCCACGCAAGCCGGGCGCAAGCCCTGCTCGACGCGATGCGCGCAGAACGTGCACTTCTCCACCTTCTTGGTCACCTGGTTGAACTGCGGCACGCCATAGGGGCAGGCCCAGACGCAGTACTCGCAGCCGATGCACTTGTCCTGGTCGATCAGGACGATGCCGTCGGAGGCGCGCTTTTCGATGCCCCCCACCGGGCAGGCCGCCACGCAGGCCGGCTGCTCGCAGTGGTTGCAGGCCAGCGTAAAAAACTCCACTTTGGGGGTGGGATAGGCGCCGCTCTCGCGCCGTACAAACCACCGGTAGTTGACCGTGAAATCCAGCGTCGTGTTGTTCTCGAACTTGCAGGCGTTGATACAACCCCGGCAGCCCGTGCACTTGCTGCGATCAAAAATCCATCCGATCTGCGGCATCGCCATTCCTCCCTACGCGACTTTGCGGACCTCGACTCGGGTCTCGTAAAACGAAGTGTCGCCGACCACCGGCTCGGTCACGCAAACGTCTCCCAGCGCAGGGTCCAGGCGCATCAGCAAGCAGGAGTTGAGGCCCATCGCCCGAGCGGGGTCGAAATCCCGCGCCTGGCCGTCTACGGTGGTGGCGCGCGAGCTCATCTCCCAGTGCCCGAAGCTGTTGGCGATCGCCACCACGCCGGGGCGGATGGCTTCGGTGGCCCACACGCGGCCCTGGATTCCCGCCGGATTCGAGGCCGAGGCTACGCTCACCAGATCGCCGGTCTCCAGCCCCCGGTCGCGCGCATCCGACGTATGCATTTCCACGAAGTTCTCCGGCATCAACGCTTGCAGCGAAGGGCACACAATCGATCGCGACTGCGTTTGTGTCACCGGTTTGTAGGTCACCAGCGTGAGCGGGAATCCTGGGTCGCGGATGGGGTTGCCCCGGATGTCGCGGGTCTGCGGATCTACCCAGGGCACGCCGGGGAAATACTTGGGATTGATGGGCTTCAGCGCCGCCCGGTCCCAGTCCGTCACGAGATTGGTGTTGATGGTGCTGCCCACCGGCTCGGAATACACATTGGTGCGACCGCCCAGCCGCCACAGCAGGACCCCGGAACCTTCGTCGTAGCCGTCCGAGTAGCTCTGGAACACTCCACCACGGCGAACCACGTCTTCCGGCGTCACTGGAATCCCGTTGGCTGCCGCATCGGCCACAATGTTGGCCAGCATCTTCTTGTAGAAGTCCCAGGCGGTGTGCACGGGCGCGCCATCCACAAAGGCATTCTCGCCGACGCCCGGCAAGCTCAACCGTTTGCCGATGTCGATCAGGACGTCCTCCATCTGGCGCGTCTTCGGCAGGACCGGGGTGTAGACGTTCGGTGCACTGAGGTCGAACGGCGCGGATGCATCGCGCTCGCGACTGGTTCCCTTGTCATAGGTCCCCACCAGGGGCTGCCGCCAGGCGGTGACGCGCTGCACAACGGTCGGGGCGGCTCCGGGCGCCCCCCAACGCTCCAGGTAGCTGGCCTCCGGCAGGATGTAGTCGGCCAGCGCCGAGGTTTCGTTGATGTCAATGTCGAAGGCGATGAACAGGGGAACTTTCTTGGGATCCTTCAGGACGGCCTCATCATAGCGACGGGCTGCGGGAATGGTAAACACGCTGTCCGACCAGTAGGTGATGAAGACTTTGATGGGATAGGGGTACCCAGCCGCCATGGAAGGTATGACTTCCTGCCAGGCGGGGTCGTTGTTGCCCGCCAGCAGGAACCAGGGGCGCGGCGGTGGGAAACCGTCCCGGCGGATCAGATTGGGCGCCGTGGCTGCATCGTATTTCCCGGCGCGAGCGAACGCGAATTTGCCGGTCACCGGCGGACCGCCTGGAACCCTCATGACATCCACCACTTTGTCGGCAATGTTGAAGCTGCCGCCGCCGGCCGCATAGCCGCCCATCCGGTCGAGGTTGCCGATGAGCACGTTCAGGATACAGATGGCCATGGCCTGGACGAAGCCGTCGCTCTTCTTGCTGGGTCCCCGATATTGGTCGGCTACGGCACGGGGGCCGTGACTGGTGAACTCGCGCGCCAACCGGAAGATGGTTTCGCGCGGGATCCCGGCGACCTGCGCGTACTCGTCGTAGCCCACCTTCAGAGCTTCGTCGAAGAGAACTTTGAAGGAACTCTTCACGGGGATGTTATTGACGGTCCCCTCGAAGAACAGATCGATGGAGTCCGCTTGAGCGGCGGTCTGGATGGAAGCGGCCAATTCCGGCTTCCCGGCGGCGGCCAGGACAAAGTCATTGGCCGTTCCACCCGCCAACCCCGCTTCGTCGCCGCGCAGGAACCGGCCGAAGCTGGGGTGCGCCGGATCGGTCACGACCAGCCAACTGGCCGAGCAGTGGGTCTGAATCTCGCGTCCCAACCGGTCTTTGCCGTTGATGGCCGCGGCGAGCCGGGCATTCGGCGTTTTCAGGAAGCGTTCGTTGTAACGGCGGTTTTCCAGGATCCAGCGGACCATCCCCATGGCCAGGCCGACGTCGCCGCCCGGCTTGATGGGGACCCATTCGTCAGCCCGGGCGGCCGTGGTCGAGAGGCGCGGATCGACCACCACAAATCGCCCGCCATTCCGCGGCAACCCGTTCACCAGCTTTCGCGCCATGGCGATCATCGGGAAGTTGGCTTCCATCGGGTTGGTGCCGAAAAAGATGATGTACTGAGAGTTGTTGATGTCCGGCTTCACGTGAGTCTTGCCGAACACCTGGTTGGCGGTCATGTGATAGCACATCTCGCAGACCGAGTAGTGCGTCAGGCGCGGATTGATGGTTCCGTAGCTGTTCCGCCAGAAGCGGTCCCAGAAGTGGGTTTGGCCCTCTTCCATGCGGCCGATCATGCACAGAACCTGGTTGACTCGTTTGCCGAGCTCGGGAACGTTGGGATCGATGTCGTTGACCAAGTCGCGCGCCGCGCGCAGTCCATCGACCTGTCCCTCGCCGAACAGATTGCCGCCTTCCACGATCTCCGTGAGGGCCTGGTCCCACTCGATGGCCCGCCACTGCCCCGAGCCGCGCGGGCCGACCCGCTTCAGGGGCTGCCGCACGCGGAACGGGTTGTAAAGAACTTCCACCCCCGCCTGGCCTTTCGGGCACAGGCGCCCGTACGCGCCCCGGACGGCGTCCGGATCGGTCGCGTAGGGCACGATTTCATCGGCTTCCATGTTGGTGGGGTGGTAGGGATTGCCGCCGATCTTGGTGAGGATGCCGTTTTCCACGCGGCCCTTGATGCCGCAGTCGGAGCGGCAGCCCAAACAAGCCGAGTAGACCGAGCGCACACTGGCCGAGGTTTCCGGCGTGTCCGGCGGCTGGCCGGTGAATCGGCGCACCGCCTGCGCCACGATCCGCCTCGGCAACACCAGACTGCCGCCCGTCACCGCCGCGGCCGCGCCGGCGACTCTCAGAAAATCGCGACGGCTGAATCTCGGATCCAGCCAACTCCTGGGTTTCTGTGCTTTGCTCTCCATGCCGGTCTCCTGATCAACGTGCGTAAAGGCTCTTGGCGGGGCCGTACTGGCTATGACACGGGTAGCAATGCCGCTCCGCATCCACGTTCTTGCCCAGCTTGGCCGCATTCCCACGGCCTTTCTGGATGCCCCGGGCGATCTCGGTGTTCTCGTGGCAAAACGCGCACTGAGCGGCCGGGATGCCCATCGACGCCACCCGGTTGTGCGCCGGAGGAATCGTGCTGTTTTGACTGACCCGGTTAAAAACGTCGGCGTGACACCCGGCGGCCAGGCAGTTCGCCTGGTACTGCTTCGATTTGGCATCGTGCAACGCGATCACGGAAGCAATGGAACGAACCGTCGGTTCGCCCTGCTTGCGCGGGGGCGTCGGCAGGAGCTGAGCCGCCAGCCTGGTCCCTGCCAGTAGAATCACGAAAACCCAAAGCGTCCGTTTCATCGCTACAACTCCTTGAACAGAACTAGGCCGTCGGCACTCCTGTCCTGGCCTTCAACCCTACCGAAGTAATTAGCTCGATCAAAAGGCCGATCAGCATGCCCGCCAGCACAGGCAGAGGGCTGAAGATCCAGGTCATACCTAGCAACGGCACGACAAAAGCCGCCGGAAGGCTGAAGATGAATCCGAGCACCAGGCCGTGGAGCCACCAGGGGATTCTCCAGGCGCTCAGGCCGATAGCGAAGCCCAGAGCGCCCCGGCCCAGGATAATCGTCAAAGCCCCAGGCCAAAGCGGCAGCGGCGGCGCCGTGATCACATTCATGACAAAAAGCCAATTCAGTAAACCGAACAGCAAACCCAGGATCGTGGCGATGAATAACCGTTTTGTGTTCATCGCATTCCTGCCTCAAAACCGGTACTGCAACAGCGCCTGCAACAGGTGGGCGTGGTAGTTGTTCAGCCGCGCCTGCGCCAGGTTGGACTCAAAGAACTGGTAGCGGGCGCCCAGCGACCAGCTCGGGCCCAGCTCGTATTCCACGCTGCCGCCCACATCGTGCAGCAGATAGCTTTCCGTGCCTCCCGCGCGGTTTTGCTGGAACTGCACGCCAAGCGTGAGCCTCTCCCACGTGGTCCAGGTGGAGCCCACCAGGAACCCCGTGTTGGATACCGCATATTCCCAGGGGCTGAAGGTAGAAAACTGCGGCGTACGGACCAGACCCAGCAGCCGTGTGTCCGTGCTGGTGTAGTGCAGCATCCCGAACAGGAAGCAGCGCGGGGTGGGATGCAGATTGACGGTGGCGGCGAAGGTGTCAAACTCCAGCCTATTCCGCGACCGCAGCGCGGAGCCGTCGCGCTCTTCCCGCCGGAAGTCGAAGGCGAGATTCGCGCGGCGCGTGGTCCTCACCTTGACTCCGGCCTGATACAGATTGGTCTCCGCGTCGCGGTCGCCCAGGAAGTAGTTGCGCACCAGGCGGTCGTACCTTTCCCGGATATCGTTCTGGCGCCGGCCGTATCCGCCCTGGAACTGCACCCGATCGGTGGCCCGGATGCGCGCTTCGAAGCTCAGGTTGTGGAAGTCCGCTTCCTGCCGGCCGTCCTGGAGGCTGGCGCCCGCGATGAAATTCAGGCCGCCCGGGGTAAAGAAATTCTGGAACTCTCGCGTACGCCCGTCGAAGCGATAGGTGGCTTTCAGGGTGACGCGCTGCGCCGGATAGAGGTTCACGCTCACCTGCTCGCGGTGCAGCGTGCTGGTAAAGCTGGTGTGGCTTTCGAGCGATTCGGTCAGGCCGCGGTCGACCGGATTCTCGAACCGCAACTGCCAGCCGTCCCCGGCGCCGTCTCCCCACTCCTGGATCACGCGGTAACGCACCGCCAGGGCGCGTTTGGGCGCGTACAGGGCCTGCGCGAACAGACCATGGAATCGAGAATCGGCGCGCAGGCGGTCGCCGCGCTGGGTCAGGTAGCCGAAATTGCGGTTGGCCTCCAGGCGCGACCACCGCGGATCGTTGAGCAGGCCGTTGAATAGATAACCGCCGGAAAAGCGCCAGCTTTCGCCAAGGGGAAAATCAAACGTGGCCGTGGCGCTCCCGTATTGGCCGTGGGTTTCGTTGCGGTAAGTCAAGTCGCGGTTGAGCGCGATGCCCCCGATCTGCGGCTGGAGGAACGAGTCCCTCGATTTCAGGTTTTCGATCTCACCACCGAGGTGGAAGTTGATCCTCCCGACGGGGAAGTCCACTCCCAGGTGATAGGTATGATGAAACGTGCTCAACGTCTCGGAAGTGGGCAGGGAGGAGTCCAGGACGGAAAAGAAACTGCCGCCCACCAGTTGCAGGTCGCTCCCGTTGCTGCGGCGGAAGCGGTAGCCGCCCCGGACCAGGAATCGCTCCCGGAGGCGCCAGCTAAAGTCCACCGTGGCTGTCGTGCGCCGCAGGGTCAGATCGCCAGGCATCGACAGATACTGCGACGGCGTGGGTGAGAAGCCGAGCGTTGAGGCGCCGAAGTTGGTGGAAGAGGTGTCGTAGTAGGTCTGCAAGCGGTCGAACCTGAGACGGACGCGGAACTTCTCGATCGAGCCCGCCTGGAGGATCACGCGGCCGTTGTTTTCCGGCGTGAACAGCGTCATCAGGCGGACATGCCGGAATTTGGCGATGCGCCCGGCCTGGATCGACTCCAGGGTCAGGCCGGCGCGCTCGCCCACGCGCTCGCGAAAGTAGTTGAGGTCTCCGCGGTTGTCGATCAGCTTGAAACCGGCGGTCACGGCGCCGTTGAATTCGGCGCCGTCCTGGGCGTACAACAACATCGGCAGGAAAAGAAGTGCGTGCCGCGTCATTGGGTGAGGTCCTCCGAAACGTTGGAGCCGTGGGGCCGGATGTGGCAGTCGAGGCAGCGCGCACGGCGGGAGAGCTTGAAGTCGTGCGCGGTCTGTCCGATGGCGGGGAAGCGGGTCTCAAAGTGGCATTGCAGGCACAGTGCGTTGCCGGAGACCGTTAGCAACCGGCGGTTCGGGGAGCCGTGCGGCTTGTGGCACTTGGTGCAACCCTCTTCCACGGCCTGGTGCTGCCAGACGAAGGGGCCGCGCTGCTCGGCGTGGCAGCGGAAACAGAGCGCGTCGGCCTCGTTGCCGACGCTGTGGGTGACCAGTTGGTTCCGCCACGGCTCGCCATGCGGATCGTGGCAATCCGTGCAGGTCATCTTTCCCCGTTCCAGCGGATGGCGGAAAGGAAGCGAGAATTCCATCCGCTGCGTCTCATGGCAGCGGTAGCAGTACTCGTTCTGATTGCGGGCGAAGAGCTGGACGATGCCCTCCTTGGCGTCCGGCAGGATGGCCATGCGGGGCTGCGGCTTGCCGCCGGAAGCCCGATGGTGCAGGACACCCTCGTGGCAGTCCCAGCAAGACACCTCGGCCCGCGCATGCTGGCTGAAGAAGGCGTCGCGCTTGGCGAGCAGATTGGAATCGTGGCAGCCCAGGCAAAGCGAGGAGCGCTCCTGGCCCTTGGCCTTTTGCAGATCCTCTTTGTTGACGATCTGCGCCTTGTCGGCCGTCTCGGCGTGGCGGCTGCCCGGACCGTGGCACGACTCGCAGCCGCGGCCAGCGTCGCCTTCAAAGAAGGGGCGGTGGTGCAGGGAACCCTGGTAGAAACGAGCCTGGTCTTCGTGGCATTCCTGGCACTTGGCGGATCCGACCGGGCTGGCGCCTGGAACCTTCGAGAGAACGCGACCGGGAGGTTTAGAATCGCTCTTCTTGCCCGCCATGGCCGTCAAGGCGATAGCTAGCAAGGCGGACACACCCACGACCCACATGCGCCAAGGCTGGTTCATTGCGCCTCGGCTAGGGCAAGGCGGCTTCCACTTTCGGCTGCTCTGGCAGCCCGCGCAAAGAACCGCTTGCTGACGCGCGCGGCTCTGTAGATTCAGCCGGTTACCGAGCCGCTCGGATTCCACCACGACTGAGTTTGTCCGTAGGCCGGAAGGACCAGCCACGAGATTTCGCGCCCGAGCGGCGAGATTTCGCGTGAGCTTCGCTAGCCCAGGCCGTACTTTTCCATCTTGCTTCGCAGAGTGGAGGGGGGGATGCGCAGGAGTTCGGCCGCTTTGGCCTTGTTGCCGCTGGTGCGGCCCAGTGCGGCGCGAATCACCTGCTTGGCCAGGTCGTCGGTGATTTCGTCCAGTGACTTCTCCCCCAGGCAGGAGCAGACTTCCTCCCGGCAGGGACACAATACTTCTTCGGGAAGATCCACGTAATCGATCCGCTCGCCGCGGGCTGTCAGAGCGAGGCGCTCCATCAGGTGCTCGAGTTCCCGCACGTTGCCCGGCCAGGAGTATACGATGAAAGCCTCCATGGCGGCAGGAGTGATCTCAAGTCTCCTGGAGGGGGAGTACCTTTGGAGAAAATGCAAAGCCAGCAGCGGGATGTCTTCCTTTCTCTGACGCAGGGGCGGGACCAGAACGGGCACCACGTTGAGGCGGTAGAACAGGTCCTCCCGGAACCTGCCTTCCGCCACCCGGGCGCGCAAATCCGACTTGGTGGAGGCGATAACCCGGACATCCAGAGGCACTGGCGTGGCGCTCCCGACGCGCTCCATGCTGCGCTCCTGCAACACCCGCAGCAGTTTCACCTGCAGTTCCAGCGGGATATCGTCCACATCGTCCAGGTAGATGGAGCCGCTATGGGCCCTTTCAAAACGGCCCATTCTGGCCTGGGAAGCGCCGGTGAAAGCGCCCCTTTCGTGCCCGAACAGTTCGCTCTCCAGGACCTCGCGCGACAGGATCGCGCAGTTCACTTTCACCAGGGGCTTGTCTTTCCTGAGGCTGGCGTCATGAATGGCGTCGGCCACAAGCTCTTTGCCCGTTCCGGTTTCGCCCACGATCAGCACGTCGCTGGCTGCCGGTCCGATCACGGCCAGTTGCTCAAACAACCGGATCATGGCGGTGCTTTGGCCGATGAGCCGATGAAAGCGCCGGTGTTCCTCCAGCTTCACCGCCAGCCGGCGGTTCTCTTCCAGCACGCGGCGGAACTGGGCGCCCCGGTCCAGCGTCAGGAGCAATTCGTCTGCCTCAAAGGGCTTGACCAGGTAGTCATAGGCGCCCTGCTTGATCGCCTGGACGGCGGTCTGAACGGTCCCATAGGCTGTCATGACGATGACCAGAACGTCCGGGTCCGTTCGTTTGGCTTCGCGGAGGAAATCCAGGCCGTTCATTTCGGGCATCTTCCAGTCCGTGACGATCGCCGCCACCTCGCGCGACTCCCGGAAGAACGCCAGGGCGGACACTGGCGAGGCGAAATCAAACACCTGGTGGCCCGCCTCCCGGATGTCATCGCTCAGGGAGAGGCGTAGCGCGCCTTCGTCTTCCACAAGCAAGACCTTCATGCCGCCGCTCCCAGTACAATCCGGAACCTGGCGCCGGCGCCAGGCCGGCTTTCCACCAGGATATCGCCGCCGTGCTGGCGGATGATGTTCCTTGCAATCGGGAGACCAAGACCGGTGCCTTTCCCCGGTTCCTTGGTGGTGAAGAACGGGTCGAACAGTCGCGGCAGGGTTTCGGGGTCGATGCCCAGCCCGGTATCGACGACATCGATGTGGATGTGCCCGTTCTCGCGCGCCGCGCGCAGCAGGAGGTCCGGCGAGAAGTCCGGCTGGCCGCGGAGACGCTGCTCGAGCGAATCGCAGGCGTTGAGAACCAGATTCAGCAGCGCCTGCTCCAGTTGGTGCCGATCCACACGGATCAGGGCGGCGGCGGGATGGATTTCCTTGCGCGCCGTGATCCGGACTTCCGACAGCCTGTGAGCGGCCAGCAGGACCACGCGATCCAGGATGGGTTCCAAAGCTACCGCCTCCAGCACCGGACGGCGCGAGCGCGCCAGATCCAGCAGCCCGTTGAGCACCCGGTGCATATGCTCGGCCGATTCCTGCATCGTCGCGAGGTAGCGAAGTAACTGCTCCTCGTTGCCGGGCTCGCGCTGGATTCTGCGCAGGCAATTCCGGAGTCCGGTCAAAGGACTGTTCAACTCGTGGGCCAGGCCCGAGGCAATCGTACCGATGGTGCTCAGTCTTTCGGCAAAGATGAGCTGCTCCTGGGTCTCCCGGAGCTCACGAGTAGCCGCGGAGAGCCTTTCGACCATGCGGCGGAACTCGCTGGCCAGCCGGTCGACTTCAGTTTCTATGGCCAGCGTGGCGGAAGGGCGCGCCGGCAGGTCTTCGGTCCAGGCCCCGGGCGCCTGGAACATCTCCAGATTCACTTTGCCGGCGGCCGCTGCCAGGCTCAGCAGGGGCCTGGAGACCACCCGGGCAAACAGGAACGAAGCCACCAACCCCAGGCCGATGAAGATCGCGACCATGCCCGCCACGGCGCGTTCCACCAGCCGTACCCCAGCCAGGATCAGACTCTCCCGGAATCCTACATGCGCGAAGCCGGCGTATCCCCCGGCGATGGGAACCACCAGATCGCGTATTGGTTCTTCGCTGCCCCGCGTGTCCACGATCCGCCGGACCATGTAGTCCCGGTCGGCGGGCGCCGGGTTGGCCTTCAATAATTCCACCGGAAAACCGCGGTCAAAGGTATGGGCTACCAGCTCGCCGCCAGGCCCGACCAGAAAGACGTAGGCAATTTCCTTGTCCGAAGAGCGCATCTCCTCCAGCAGGCGTTTCAGCAGCAGCCGGTCCTCGACCAGGATCGCCTCCACGGTCTGCAGGGCCAGGCCCTGGGCGACGTGGAGCGCCCTCTTCTCCAGTTCCACGGTCAAGGCCTTGGTTGTCTCCCGGCGCACCCAGTAAAGGTTGATGGAGCCAAACAGCAGCACCATCGTCAGTGTGGTCACGAGGACCAGGACGCCGAGGTTCACTCGAAAGCGCATAATGACCCACCCAGGGTCTTTTTCAGGGACGCCAAGGACCCACTTTTTGCGCGGCCTGGCGGATGGAGTCGTAATGGCGCTCTTCGCCCCTGTCGAACTGGTCAATGGACAGTTTCCGCAGAATCCGGATTCCCTCGGCGTCCTGCTGCAGGGTCAGCAACACAATCCGGAGCTTGTCTTTCGCGGCACGGTCCAACTTCGGGCTGGCGACCACCGGCGGCATCCCAAACCAGGGCGAGCGATCGATGACGCGGGTGTGCTTGACGATCCCGGAAGCGGCGGCGGCCATGTAGTCGTACACCAGGCTGTCAACCGAGGCGCCGTCGACGATCCGGTGCGCGACCGCCTCAATGGACCGGTCGTGACCGTAGGTGTAGGTGATGCGCGAAAAGTAACTGCTCGGCGTGGCGCCTAGCTCGATCAGTCTGGACACCGGAAACAGCCAGCCGCTGTTGGAGAGCGGATCCGTAAAAGCGAAGGAGCGCCCCCGGAGGCCGGCGAAGTCGCTCACCGGGCTGTCCTGGTGCACGATCAGGTAGGCCTGGTAGGTCGCCTTGCCCCGAATGACCGGTACGGCGAGAATCTCCGAGGCCAGGCTCTTGCCGGCACGGACGTAACCGCCCGAACACAGAAAGGCAGCGTCCAATTCCCCACTGAGAAGCAGCTCGTTGACCTCCTGGTAGGTCTTCCGCTGCTTCATCCTGACCGCCAGGCCCAACTTCCGGCCCATGTAGTCGAACAGCTCCTGGTAGTAGCGCAGGGTTTCCGGTGGCGACGTCATGCCCGCGACCGCGATGTGGAGCGAGCGAGTGCTTGAGGCGGCAACCGGCAGGGTGGCCGTGGAGACGCGCCTGGAAAAATCGATGGAGACGGTGGGCGTGGACCGTTCTTCCGAAACTGGGCGGCCGCAGGCAGCGAGCGCCACGCAGGCGGCGACGGCCCACTGCGCCGTCCGGCTGCCGATTGCCGTCGAAAGACCTCCCACGGTCACCCCTTCCGCCGTCACACCGGGAAGATGCTCATTTTGTAATGCAATCAGACCTCCGTTCGGGGGTTCTCCCAAAAAGGAAAAGGCTGATGGCCGAGTGGGCCATCAGCCTTGCTTGAAACGCGAACTGCCGGAGAAGGAGAGAACTAGCGCCGCCGGCGGAGGAACATGGCCAGCGAGAGCAGGCCCGAGCCGATCAGCATGGTGGTGGCCGGCTCCGGCGTGGTGAAGACGTTGGTGAAAGACAAGGCATTCACCGTACCGTTGGTCCCGCCGTTAGCCTGAATGTTGTCGGTGACGACGAAAGTGGATTGGGAGGGTGAGAAGGCAAAGACCGCCGAAGTCGGATTGACCTGGTCGGCGCCCGCCGAACCCGTTGAGCCTGAGCTGACCGACTTGACCAGCGATATCGACCCGGTACCCGATTGGTTGCTGAACGAAACGGCGCTCTGGTAGGAGGCGAAGTCGCTGCCGCCAGCCGTGACCGTGTAGGTCAGGACGAACGAGAACTGCTGGTTACTGGTGAGCTGCCAGTCGGTAGCGGTGGTTGGGGTGGTCGCCACGGTGAAAACCGGGCTGCTGTAACTGATGTTGACCAGGACCGAATTCGGATCGACGGCCGAGGCCGGCTTTCCGATCACATTGGCGCCGCTAATGCTGAAGTTGCTGAACAGGGTCGCTCCGATAAAGCACCCGGTGGCTCCCAAGCTGGTCACCGATGTGGGACCACTGCACATTGGGGCGGCCGTCGCCATCGAAGCCACCAGCAGAATCCCCACCATCGCGAACAAGAACTTCCTCATATGTTTCCTCCTCCGAGAGAACCACGTTCTGGGTCCGCAGACCCGACGCAGTTTAATGGGCTTGTCTCCAAGCTCTCCCTAGCATAAGTGGACGACATACGCCCTGTCAAGGAGATTCTGAATTTTTCTGTGCAAAACTCTCTGGAAACGAAGCAGTTAGGCGGTACCTAGGGACTAACAGTACTACTCCGGAGGGCGGAGTATTCCCCTACGTGGTAGATTCTAGAGTTCATCGATGGACAATGGGATGTTTATGTGCTATGTTGTTGAATAGTATGGACGAGAGACTCACGATCAGCCACTTGCGGGCATTGGAGGCGGAAAGCATCCACATCCTGCGCGAGGTGGCCGCCGAATTTGCGAATCCGGTGATGCTGTACTCGATCGGGAAGGATTCCTCGGTGATGGTGCGGCTGGCGCAAAAGGCCTTCTACCCGGGCAAGATCCCGTTTCCGCTGCTGCACGTCGACACCATGTATAAGTTCCGTGAAATGATCGAGTTCCGCGATCGGTTCGCGCGCCAGATCGGCGCCAGGTTGCTTGTGCACGCCAATCGACAGGCGCTCGGCGAGGGAGCCAGTCCGTTCCTGCTGGGCACGCAGAAGTGCTGCGGGCTGCTGAAAACGCGTGCCTTGCTGGACGCGCTGGCCGAGGGGGGCTACGATGCGGCTTTCGGCGGGGCCCGGCGGGACGAGGAGAAGTCGCGAGCCAAGGAGCGCGTGTATTCGTTCCGCGACGGTCTGGGGCAGTGGGACCCGAAGACCCAGCGGCCGGAGTTGTGGAACCTGTACAACGGCCGGGTGAACAAGGGAGAGAGCATCCGGGTGTTTCCGCTGTCGAACTGGACCGAGCTGGATGTGTGGCAGTACATCTATCTGGAGAACATTCCGATCGTGCCGCTGTACTTCGCCAAAGTGCGCGAGATGGTGGTGCGCGGCGGAACCCTGATCCCGGTGGAACACGAGATCCCGCTGATGCCGGGCGAACGGCCGCAGCCGGTGATGTGCCGGATGCGGTCGCTGGGCTGCACGCCTTGCACCGGGGCGATCCGCTCGGAGGCCGACACGGTCCCGAAGATCATCGAGGAGATGATGCTGTTCCGGCGGTCGGAGCGGGAGAACCGGGTGATTGACCACGATCAGGAGGGGAGCATGGAGGTGAAGAAGAGGGAGGGATACTTCTAGAAGACAAAAAAGGCAAAAGGCAAAAATCAAAAGGCAAAAGGCAAAAGGGATTAGGATGGGGATTGAGGAGTTTTTGCGGCTCAATGAGGAGAAGGAGCTGCTGCGGCTGTCGACGGCCGGGTCGGTGGACGATGGGAAGTCGACGCTGATCGGGCGGTTGTTGTTCGACTCCAAGGGGGTCTATGAAGACCAGATCGCTTCGGCGCGGAAAGCCTCCGTGAATCAGAGCGCGGGGCCGCTGGACTTCTCCCTGCTGACGGATGGGTTGCGAGCCGAGCGCGAGCAGGGGATCACCATCGATGTGGCGTACCGGTATTTTTCGACGCCCCGGCGGAAGTTCATCATTGCCGATACGCCCGGACACGAGCAGTACACGCGCAACATGGCGACCGGGGCGTCGACGGCGCACCTGGCGGTGATTCTGATCGATGCGCGCAACGGGGTGCTGCCGCAGTCGCGCCGCCATGCCTACATCGCGTCGCTGCTGGGGATTCCGCGGGTGGTGGCGGCGGTCAACAAGATGGACCTGATGGAGTTCCGCCAGGAGGTGTTCGAGCGGATCCGGGAAGAGTTCGCCGGGTTCTGCCGGCGGCTGGAGATTCGGGACCCGGAGTTCATCCCGATCAGCGCGCTGCTGGGCGATAACGTGGTGGAAAAGAGCGCGAACACGCCCTGGTATGCGGGCCCGAGCCTGCTGGAATACCTGGAGACCGTGCCCATTCCGCACGCCGGGAACCTGGCCGACTTCCGGTTTCCTGTGCAGACGGTGATCCGGCCCGACCAGGACTTCCGGGGCTTCGCCGGTCAGATCGCCTCCGGGGTGGTGAGGGCGGGAGACGCCGTGATGGTGCTGCCGTCGGGGCGGGCCAGCCGGGTGGCTTCGATCGCGACCTACGACGGGGACCTCAGGCGCGCGTGGGCGCCCATGGCGGTGACGCTTTGCCTGGAGGATGAGATCGACATCAGCCGGGGGGACATGCTGGTGCATCCGCGCAACGTGCCGCAGGTGGGCCGCCACATCGAGGCCCAGGTGGTGTGGATGAACGCGCGGCCGCTGCGGACGCGGCATCCCTACCTGATCAAACACACCACGCACGTCGTGAAGGGCACGGTGGCCGAGATCCATCACAAGGTGGATGTCAACACGCTCGATCCCGCGCCGGCGGCGGAGCTGGAGCTGAACGAAATCGGGGCGATCACGCTGGAGACGCATCGCCCCCTGTTCTTCGACGCGTATGCGCGGAACCGGGTGACGGGGAGCTTCATCCTGATCGACCCGATGAGCAACGAAACAGTCGGCGCGGGGATGATCCGGCAAGCGGCGCAGACGGCGCATGAGGCGGAGGGGCCGGTGACGACGGCCGAGCGGGAGGAGCGGTACGGGCACCGGGCGGCGACCGTGTGGCTGGCGGGAAGCCTGGAACTGGCCGGGGCGGTGGAGCGCAAGCTGTTCGACCGGGGGCACCTGGCGCACCTGGCGCCGCCGCGAGGCCTGCTGGCGATGGTCTTGAACCAGGCCGGGGTGATCGCGATCTGTCCCGTGGAGACGCTGGAGCCGGAAGTGGTGGACCGGGCCCGCGAGATCGTGGGCGCGGAGCGGTTCGCGGCCGTGGATGCGGCTGCCTTAGGAGA
The DNA here is from genome assembly GCA_016178945.1 of Acidobacteriota bacterium. GTDB lineage: Bacteria > Acidobacteriota > Terriglobia > Bryobacterales > Bryobacteraceae > JACOSH01. The sequence continues at coordinate 6,735 of JACOSH010000053.1, read as the reverse complement.
GGATGTGGAGGCGGCGGCGCGGGCGGTGTGCCGGTTGCTGGAGGAGCGAGGGATCATTCCGGCGCAGGGGGAGAAGCTGGAGGAGGGAGGGGGGATTTAGGAAAAGACAAAAAGGCAAAAGGCAAAAGGCAAAAATTAAACGGCAAAAGGGATGTGGAAGTTTTATTCCCTTTAGGGCTTGGAGCTGAAGGTGACGTTGACGCTGGTTTGGTTCTGGTCGGTTCCGACGATGACGATGAGGGTGCGTTTGCTGGAGGCGTCGTCGGCGGCCAGCATGCTGCCCTCGCCGCCGGTGGCGGTCAGGTTGATGCGGAATCCGGCCTGTTTCAGCTTGTCATCGTAAAAAGAGATCACGTTCTTGGGGGGATCGGCGGTAGTGAAGTGAAAGCTGCCGCCCGTGCCCTCCTTGCCCTGCATGGACAGGTTGGCTTCGGGCTTGGAGCCGGGGTAGGGGGGGATCCAATCCGGAAGGTTCGCCGCGCCGCCCGCGCCGATCTTCAGCGAGCCTTCCGCCGACTTCACTTCCAGGGCGCCGGTGGAGCCTTCGCCACTCGCCTGCAAGGTCACCTTGGGCTCCCCCTCCGATTCGAAGCTGATCTTGCCTTGCTTGACGTCCTCGAAATTCACCGTGACGGTCTTGCCGGTCTTCTTGTCTTTGAGGGTAATGAGTCCCTTGCCTTCGTTCACGGAGACGACATCGATGTCGGGGTTGGTGGCGGCCAGCATCTTGGTGACGGCCAGGCCGGGGTTGTTCTTGATGAGCTCCGGGTCAAAGCCGGCTTGTTTGACTTTGTGGGCGACGAAATAACCGGCCCCGACCACGGCAATGCCGGCCAGCAGGAACAAGCCGAACACGGCGGCCAGGATCCAAACGATCGGGCTGGTCTTGTCGGCCGCCTGGGCGGCGGGCGCCGCCTGAGGGGCCGGGGCGGCCACCTCGGCGCCGCACTTGATGCAGAAGCGTCCCGATGCGGGGGAGCCGCATTTGCCGCAAAATGCCATAAGTTCCTCCACGACCAACTGTACGCCAGGGATCAGCTTTTGGCAATCCCCTAGCGAACCGCGTAGACGTCGTAGGCCACGAGGTTGATCGGGAGGTCGCCCTGGCCTATCCCGAGGCAATGCAGGCGGTTCAGCCAGGAATAATCGGGATGGCTGGTGAAGAACCGCGGCGAGGTCCGAATCCGCGGGTTCGGCGGCAACTCGCCGCGCAGAAACCTGTCGTAGCCGTCTTCGCCGAGATCGATGACGCCGGGATAGGTGACCAGAATCAGGGCGCCGTCATGGGTCTCGATGGTCGCGCGGACATCCAGAATGGCGACGCCATCCCTGCGGACTGTCAGCCAGTCGCCGCCGACCGGGCGCAGCTTGCCGTGGATTCGAGGCCCGGTGACTTCGCCGCCGGTGGCATAGAAATTCGCCTTGATGCCTTCCGGCACGGGCCCGATCACTTCGGGTGGGGCGGCCAGTGAGGCCGTATAGGAACAGATGTGTTCCAGCTTGTAGTCGAACATGGTCCACCTATTATGCTCCAGTTGAGGCGCCGTGCTGGAGCTGACGCTGGTAGGCGCCACTGTCGAAGTGGCCGCGCGACTCCACGATGAGGCCGTCGGCGCCGATCTGCTGGACCTCGAATCCGCTGAGGCGAACCCGCTGCCCGGTCCCGCCCGGTCCGGTGTTGGCGCCCGCGAGGGTCCACTGGTACACCGACCGGCCGCCCTGAACGAGTAGGCCGTCCATGAGTACTTGCAGATCCGGAAACGCGGCCATGAATCCGCGAGCCACCTCGGTGATGGCGCTGCGCCCGATGGCCGGACTGCCCCCGTTTACGCTGAGCGAGCCCTGAGGCGCGTAAAAGGCGGCCACGCTGGCGGGGTCCTGACTACACCACGCCGCGGTATAGCGTTGCGCGAGCTCCAGGATCCGCGCCGGGTCCGGCCATGGATTTGACAGGACGCCAGGCTGAAGCGAAAGCGCGGCGGCATCCACGCGCGCCTCGTCCCATGCGATCTGGCCCGATGAGTTGAATCCAAGGAGATCTGCCCCAACCACGCGCACAGCCCGACCGGTTGCCAGGATCGTGGCCTCCAAGACCCACTCCACAAGGACGGCGTCCGGCGGGAATGCCATCACATGCACCGAGGTAAGAACTGCGCCGGCAAAGGCGGCAAGAAAGTCTTGCAGGTGGCGGCCCAGCGTGTCCTTTCCAACCAACGAAGAGCCATCGCCTCGGCTCCGGGTCACGGTGTCGGCAACATGCTCCACGGCCGCTGCCACATCATGGTCGTTAAGAGCCGCCACCAGGCGATGGACCCGGGCAAGGCGGGCCGCTTGAGCCGTCATCGTTTCATCCCCCGTGTTATTCTAACAAGGCCGCCGCGGGGCAATGAATCTCAGGAGGGAGTGAGGATGAGCAAGGTACGGGTACTGGTGGGCACGCGCAAGGGCGCGTTCGTCCTGGCATCGGATGGAAAGCGCGAACAGTGGGACATTAGCGGCCCCCACTTCGCGGGCTGGGAGGTCTACCACCTCAAGGGATCGCAGGTCGACCCGAATCGCCTGTATGCGTCCCAGTCCAGCGGCTGGTTCGGGCAGTTGATCCAACGCTCGAACGACGGTGGCCAGACGTGGGCGCCGGTGGGTAACCAGTTCGTGTACGACGGCGTGCCCGGCACGCACCAGTGGTATGACGGCACGCCGCATCCCTGGGAGTTCAAGCGAGTCTGGCATCTGGAACCCTCGCTCACCGATCCGGACATGGTCTACGCCGGGGTTGAAGACGCCGCCTTGTTCCGGTCGACCGACGGCGGGCAAACCTGGCAGGAGCTCGCCGGGCTGCGCGGCCACGGCTCAGGACCCTTCTGGCAGCCCGGCGCCGGCGGGATGTGCCTGCACACCATCGCGGTGGATCCAAGCGCTCCTCAGCGGATGTTCATCGCCATCTCGGCCGCGGGCGCGTTCAAGACCGACGACGCGGGCAAGACCTGGCGGCCCATCAACCGCGGCTTAAAGTCCGAAGGACTCCCCAACCCGGCGGCCGAGGTCGGCCACTGCGTTCACCGCATCGCGATGCACCGGTCGCGTCCTGGCGTGCTGTTCATGCAGAAGCACTGGGACATCATGCGCAGCGACGACGCCGGGGAGTCGTGGCATGAGGTCAGCGGGAACCTGCCCACCGACTTCGGGTTCACGATCGCGGTTCACGCGCACGAGCCGGAGACCATCTACGTGGTCCCGATAAAGAGCGACTCGGAGCACTTTCCGCCGGAAGGAAAGCTGCGCGTGTATCGCAGCCGGGCGGGCGGAAATGAGTGGGAGGCGCTCACCAAAGGTCTGCCGCAAAGCGATTGCTACGTCAATGTGCTGCGCGGCGCGATGGCGGTCGACTCGCTGGATGCGTGCGGCGTGTATTTCGGCACCACCGGCGGGCAAGTGTACTGAAGGTCGAGGTCGAGGGCCCGGCCACGCAGCGTTCGGTGCTGGACGCGATCGAAGCCCGTTACCCGATGCTGCGCGGGACCATCCGCGATCACGTCACGCAACAGCGCCGGCCGTACGTGAGGTTCTTCGCCTGCGAGCAGGATCTGTCCCACGAACCGCCCGACGCCCCGCTGCCCGACGCGGTCGCCACCGCGGCCGAGCCTTTTCTGGTGGTGGGAGCCATGGCCGGCGGTTAAGGGTATTCGGCCGGGCCTATACTTCCCGTCAGTCGTCGAGCGCGGCGCCGCTGAAGAGGGGACGGCCGCCGAGCGAGGTGTAAAAGGCGTACACGGCCAGAGCGAGCAGAAGCAGCAATCCAGTCCAGCCGATGCCGGAGTACCAGGCGGAGGCTTGAAGCGAGAGCGGCAGGGCCGTGAGGGTATCGAGGATCAGGAAGCCGGCCGCCAGAGCCACCAAACCGAATCGCAGCGCCAGGAACAAAGTGATCGCCACGTTAACCGTGGCGAAGGGGAGAGTCAGGAGGGGCACGGTGCTGGCAAGGGATTCGATCCCCGCGAAGATGACCACGAAGGCCACCCCGGCGGCCCACTGGTTGCGAAGCACCAGGCGGAGAAGGAAGAGGACAAAGAGGTAGGCTAACGCGAAAAAAAGGTTGATGGCGACCAATGCCAGCATCGCCGCGAGAGTTCGGGATCCGCCGGCGAGCAAGAGAGAGAAACCGGGGTGCATGCCCCTCATGCTGGGAGCGAAGCCGGCCCAGGCGGGAAAAAGTCGACCCGCGCCGTGCACGACCGCGGCGGTCGCTCCGAGGAGGCAGCCGGCCAGGATATCCCGTCCTAGCAGTGGATCGCGAAGCTCGCCTGCCAGCAAGCGGCTCCAGGTGACCAGAACCACCGGCCAGCGCCTGCGGACGAAGGGTTCGAGCGCGATGTACAAGGTCCAGAGAAGGGCTGCCGCGAACACGGCGAACATCAGGAATAGAAGAAAGAGCGACACTTCCAGAATGCTCGCGACGTGATGGCCAGCCAAGGCCCAACCCAGGGTCAATACGCCAAAGACGAAGGCCGCGAGCCGGGCGGCTCCCTTGCGGTCACCCCGTCCCGTCCGCAGGTTGCGCCAGGCCAGCGCCGCGCCTCCGAACAGGAGCGCCGCCAATAGGACCATTTCGGTGGCGAAGATCACCGTCGTCCGGGGCGTGAGCCGGAAGGCCTGCGTGCGCGTGGGGCGTGTCCAGGGACCGATCAGCTCGAAGTACACCGGCTTGCCCCGGTACGAAGCCGCTTCGATGCGCAGGGAAACCTCCGGCTGCCGGGAGCCGGTCCAGGCGGCGCGAGCATCGGCGTAGGTTCCGGGCGTCCAGGTGGGCTGGGCTGGAGAGAATTGGCCGGCGTCGAGCCCGGCGGCGGCAAACAACACGCTCCAGTCCGCGGGCGCGGCGGGGCCGGAGGCGGTCTCGACCTGAGGGGGCACGGCTTGAAAGTCGAGCAACCGGCCGCGCGCGTCGAAGGAAACCAGGACCATGCCCGAGATATCGAAGGACGGGTCATCCGGGGACACCGCGCCGGGCGGAAAGCCCAGAGCCGCGAGCGGCTGCGGACTCTGCCGGTAAAAAAACGTGATCGCTCGGGGGTCGAGGTGTTCGAGCCGGGAGGGCGACTGGTCGTGGTCTCTCAGATAACGCAGGTAATCGCCATCATCGACAAAACCCCAGGCCGTGTCCGCCGGCGGTTCGGTGTAGCCTGCCTTCTTCACTACCTCGCGCGCCTTCTCGACCAGGACTTCGGGCGGTTTCTCGAGCGGCACCCGGCCCCACAACTCGGTGCGCGGATTCATGCCGGCCGCCGCCAGAACGCCCGCGATCACGGCGGCGAGGCACAGCCAGGCGACCGCCGGACGGAGACCTTCCTTGGAGCCGGAGGCGGCGACCATCTCAGGCGAGGGCGTTTCGCCTGCCGCCAGCGCCGCGGCCAGCGGATCGCCACCGGGCAGCGCGGCGGAGACCTGCAGGGCCGACGTGTGCCGCTTCGAGGGATCCTTCTCGATACAGCGGAGAATCACGCGTTCGACCAGCGGGTCGAGGTCTTTGACGATCCGCGACGGCAGGGTGGGAGCGCTTTGGTTGCGCAGGCGAACCAGCTCCACGTTGGTGGCGGCCTCAAACGCGCGCCGGCCGGTGAACATTTCGTAGAGCACCAGGCCGAGCGAGTAGAGGTCGCTCTGGACGGTGACCTCTTTTCCCGCGAACTGCTCGGGGGCCATGTAGGCGGGAGTCCCGGCGCTGGGCTCATCGGCGCGCAGCTCGCTGGCCAAGCCGGCCAGGCCGAAGTCTGTGAGGCGCGCCTTGCCGCGGCCGTCGATCATGACGTTGGCGGGCTTCAGGTCGCGGTGCAGGACGCCGTGTTCGTGGGCGGCGGCCAGCCCGGCGCACAATTGATGGGCGATCTCCAGGGCCTTGTCGTGGGGCAGCCGGCCGATCCGGCGCAGGAGCGAGGCCAGGTCCTCGCCGTCCACGAACTCCATGCTGAGGAAGGGCGCGCCGTCCGACTCGCCGATATCGAAGACCCGGCAAACGTTGGGATGCGAGACCTGGCGGGCGGTGCGCACCTCGCGGTGGAAGCGGGCCAGGGCCGCGCCGTCGTGAGCCAGGCTCTCCGGCAGGAACTTCAGGGCCACGGTCTGGCCGAGCTTCAGGTCGTCGGCGCGATAGACCTCGCCCATGCCGCCATTCCCCACGGGCGCGACAATGCGGTAGCGGCCGGCGAGCGTGGTCCCCGGAAGGAAGCGCGCTCCCTCGGGCGCGCCGGAGGACGGCGCAGTCCCTTCCGATGAGGGGTTCCGCCGCCGCGGGATCTTGACGGAGGGTCCGGCGGCGTCGCGCGAAAGCGTGGGCGTCGAATCGCTGGGGAATTCCGTGCCGCAGGAGGGGCAGAAGCGGCTGGTCTGGGGCGCCTCGGAAGCGCACACTGAACACTTCATGCGTGGTGACTGAAAGTCTAACACGATCGATCAGGGCCGCCCGGCGCCGGCCTGTTCCTACCGCCCTCGCGACCGGCGCGGCGCGCCCGCATGGAGTAGCATTCAAGTAATGGCGGAATCGACGGCGTGGTGGTCGTACGACGGGGTGGCGGAAACGTACGACCGGCTGGCCGTGCCCCACCTCTTCACCCAGCCCGCCAAGGATCTGGTAGCCCTGCTGAAGCTGCCTCCGGGGGCGCGGGTGCTCGACCTGGGCGCCGGAACCGGGGTGGCCACGGTGCGGGCCTTGCAGTCCGCGGGGCCTGGGGCCGTTGTTGT
>JACOSH010000052.1 GCA_016178945.1 Acidobacteriota bacterium | reverse complement strand
TGGTAGGGCGTGGGCCGGACCGGCTTGGGGAACCAGAACACGCGCGCCGGCGGCGCCTGGGCCAGCAGCAGCGGCGCAAGCAGTGCGGGTAGAAGCAGTCTCATTGGTAGATGAGTGTATCAACCCCGCTGGGCCCAAGTGAGGTCGTCAGCGGATCAGACGCTCGATGAACCGGTCGTCCGGTTCCTCAAACGTGCGGTAGAGGCAGCCGTCGATACCCGGCGCCACCGCACCCATCCAATCGCTGGGGTCCGACCAGATGACCGGACGCGTGCCGAGAGCCTTTCTCAAGTCCTCCAGATCCCAGCGTTGGGCGAAGCCGGGAATCACAGCGTCGTGCAGGTTGTGGTGGAGCGGCTCGCGGATCGCCGCGCGCAGGCTGTAGGGCGTGCGGTCGAGCCAGATACGGCTGATGCGCGGGTCCAGGGCGGCGGCGGCGAGCAGCCACACGCCTGCCACGTCGCGGGCGGCGGCGGTGATCCACGCCGCATTCACATCGGACCGGGCGGCCAGCAGGTCGACTCCGCGCACGATGTCGGCGGCGCGCATGGCGGCCAGGTTGCGGCCGATCAGCCAGGCGCGGGTGTTGGTGATCCAGTCGCCCGCCATCGCGTATCCCGCGTGGACGCCGGGCGGGGAGCCCCGCGGCGTCAGCGACATCACCACCTGGCCGGCTTTGGCGAATTGGCCGGCCTGCGCGGCGCTGCCGTTCACCAGCAGAACCGCCGGCTTGCGTCCGCCGACGCCCGGAAGGGTCAGCGTTCCCTGGATCTCCAGCCCGGGCTCGGTTTCAAAGGCGATCTGCTGGGTCCGGAAATCGGGCCCCGGCGTGTCGCTCACCACGCGGACCGCGGGCGGACGCTGGCCGCTCACCGGCGCCAGTTCGCGCAACCGCGCCAGCATCTGCTCCGCCGTCCCGGAAAGCTGGCGGGCGCGAAACCCGTCGTAGATCACTTCGTGAATCTCGCGGCCGTCGACCTGACCGCCCGCGGTGGCGAACAACTCATGGTTGGGCAGCATCTCGACCGGCTCATCCACGGCGTCGCCCCGCCCGTCCTTGAGCCACCGGATCATCCATTCGTAGATGCGCTCCCGGACTTCACGGGGCGTTCCGTGCTTGCCTGGACCGACCGCCCACTGCACGCGATCCGTGGCGTCGAACACGCCGTACCAACGGCGCGCTTCCTCAAAAACCCGGCGCGCGCCTTCCAGCGGAAAAAAGTCCTCCACCGTGGATACGATCAGGTAGGGTTTTGGGGCAAACAACTCCACGTAATCGGTCATATCCAGCCCCGCGGCCAGGAAGCCGGGGAGGGACTGCTCGGAGTCGCCCGTGGGTCCGGAAAAAAGCAGCTGCCAGGTGTTGCTGTAGCAGGCCGGGGCAGCCACCTTGATGCGCGGATCGAGCGCCGAGATGCAAGTGGTCACGGTGCCGCCGCCCGAGCAGCCGGTGCAACCGATCTTGTCCGCCTCCACGTCCGGACGGCTCACCAGATAGTCCAGGGCGCGCTTGGCGTCCCAGATCCGGTAGCGGGCGAAGCTCTCGCCCGCCAGTGCGCTGGCCGCGCCCGAGAGCAGGTGTTGATTCACCGATCCCCCGGCCAGCGATCCGCGCATGCGGCGGTCATAGGCCTGCTGCCGCTCGCCCTGGCCCAGGGGATCGTAGGCTACCACCACGAAGCCCTTCATCGCCAGATTGGCGGCGATCTGCTGCACGGCGGGCTTGCCCTCGTTCCAGTGACCGAGCGGGAGCAGCACGCCCGGATAGCGCCCGGCTTCCCTGGGCCGGTACACGTTGGCGGTGACGAACAGCTTGGGCAGGCTCTCAAAGATCACCTTCTCGATGGAGTAGCGCGGCCTCTCGATCCGCCCCGTGACGCGCGCGTTCAGCGGACCGGAGTAGTCCGGCAGCCCGCCGATCAGTTCGAGAATCCGGGCGCGCACCGCCGCCTGCCGGGCCGCCGCCTCGGCGGGAGTCCGGATCCGGGCGACTTCGGCCTCGCGGCGCGCCAGTTGCTGCTGCGCGGTGCGGTCCATCCAGTCGAGGAAGGAGTCGGCCGCTCCCAGGGATGCGGCCAGGAGTACGATCAATGCCAGTGGTTTCACGATTCCATGATCCTTTCTAGAATATCCGGGACTTCAAAGACGGCCCGGTTGTGCTGCCCGGCGGCGCCGGCGCGGTAGCGCTCCAGGTTCTCCGGGCGCAGCAACTCGGCCACGGCCCTATCGACGCGCCGGAAATTCTTCAGCGCTATCCCAACCTGGTTCTCGACGATCCACTCGGCGTTGTAGCGCTCCTGCGGCAGGGTCCAGGCGTTGCGCTCGACGATCACCGGCAGGCCCATGTGGAGCGCCTCGCTGATGCTGCCCGGTCCGGGCTTGCCGATGAAAAAGTCGGCCAGCTTCATGTAGTAGGGCACTTCCTTGGTGAAGCCTTCCACAAACATCGGCGCGGCGCGGCGCAGCGAGCGCAGCTTCTCCGCCAGCCTGCCGTTCTGGCCGCAGATCGCAATCAACTGAGTCTGATCCAGCCGGCGCGCGATCTCCCGCATCTGATTCGACCCCTGTCCGCCGAACAGCACCAGGCCCGTTGGCGCTTCCGGGTCGAGCCCCAGTTTCCGCCTCTCGGCGGCGCGATCGATCTCCACCGGCTCATAGAATCGCGGATGCAGGATCATCCCCGAGGTGCGAAAGATGCAGGCCTCATCGTGCCCCAACTGGCGCGCCTGTTCCACGGCCCGCGCCGAGCCGCAGATCAGATACTGCACCTGCCGCTCGATCCAGAAGTGCGGCGGGTAGTCGGCGATGTCCGTGAGAACGGTGACCAAGGGCGTCTTCGGAAGGGCCTTGCGGAGGCTCTCTCCCAGCGCGCGGTTCAAGTTCGGCACCACCGACACCACCAGGTCGGGCGGATCCTGGGGCCAGAATTTTTCGAGCAGCCGCACCTGGGCCGGATGATAGATCCGGATGATCAGTTGCATGGCGCGCGTGAGCTGCGGCGAGCCCAGCGTCCAGCCCTTCTTCAGGAGCAGGTTGTAGGTGTCTTCCAGGCGTAGACCGATCACCTTGCGAAAGACATCCAGCGGATCGAGCACCTCTTGCAAGTTGACCAGCCGGAGGCGCCACGGCCGGCCCTGCCGCTCGATCGCCTCGCGCAAGGCGTAGGCGGCGGCGCGATGCCCTCCTCCGGCATCGAAGAAGATGAAGTCGACTCGCTTCATGGGAGGGGTCAGGTGCTAGGGTATCATGGGGATTCAGATGTAGCGCTGTCCGCCTCCGCTCGCACTCGCATGTTCAAAGCCGTCATTCTCGCCGCGGGCCGCGGCACGCGCATGAAGCAGCTCACCCTGGAGCGGCCCAAGCCGATGCTGCCGCTGGAGGGGCGCCCCATCCTGGAGCACCTGCTCGACCGACTGCGTTCCGCCGGATGCGGCGCGGCCCTGATCGTTACCGGGTATCGCGCGGAGGTGATCGAGGACCACTTGCGCTCCTATCCGCTGCCGCTCTGTTTCCGGCGGCAGGAGCTGCTCCGGGGGACCGCGCCGGCCACGCTGCTGGCCGAAGAGTTCGCCGGCGGCGGCGACTTTCTTTTCACCTTCGGCGACATCCTCACCAGCGCCAGGGAATACCGAGGCATCGTCGAGCGCTTGCGCGCCGACCCGCAATGCGAAGCCGCCGTGGGCGTGAAATGGGTGGACGATCCCTGGCAGGGCGCGGCGGTCTACGAGCGGGAGGGCGTCGTCACCAGGATTATCGAGAAGCCGCCCCGCGGCGAATCCACCACGCACTGGAACAGCGCGGGGCTGTACGCTTTCCGCTCCTCGATCTTCCCGGAATTGCAGCGCGTGCCGCTGTCGCCGCGCGGCGAGTACGAGATCACCAGCGCAGTGGCGCAACTGCTGGAACAGGGCAGGAAACTGCTGCTCCATCCCATTGCCGATCCCTGGCGGGACATCGGGCGGCCTGAAGACCTGGACGCCGCGGGCGGTTTGGTGTAGGCTCCCTCCGTTAGTCTTCCGGGATCTCCCAGCCCTCGCCGCACTCAAACACTTTGAACCGCTGCTCCGGCCGGTGGAAGAGCATGTGCTCGATGAAGCGGTCGATGTCGACCGTTGCGCGGGCCAGCGTGCCGTAGTGCATCGGCACCAGCCAGCGGGCGCCGATGTCTTCGGCCAACTGGGCCGCCTCGGCGATCTCGAAGTTGCCGCAATCCCCGGCGCGCCCGCTGACCGGCAACAGCGCCACCGTCACCGTGTAGGGCCGCAGCCGGTCCACCAGCGAGTCGTACGGGACGCAGTCGCCGGCGTGATAGATGGTGGCGCCGCCGAATCGCACCAGGTATCCCAGATAGGGATAGCCGCCCAGCGGGGTCCAGTCGAGCTGGTCGTGCGCGGAGGGGACCGAATAAATGCGGTCGTCCAGGTATTCGACCCTCAGGTTGGAGTCGGTGGTCACCATACGGTGGTAGGAGATGCCCAGCGAATGGGCGTGCTCGGCCACCGACTTGGGGATTACCAGCTTGGCGCCGCGCGAAGCCTCCAGGATCTCGGGGACAGCCTGGGGATCCAGGTGATCGGGATGAGCGTGCGTGCACAGAACCAGCCGCGCATGGGTGACGTCGGAGCCGGCGAAGGGGGCGGCGGTGAGGCGCTCCCCGGCCGCGTCCGACAAGCAGGGATCCACATACAGGATCGCCGCCTTGTATTTCAGCACGAAGCCGGCGTGTCCCAGCCACCACAAACTCGGCACGGGACAATGCGCCAGCTCGATCTCCTCCAGCAGCACGCGGCCGTGGTTCACGGGTTGTCTCATCGGCTCACCGTATTATATGCTCTGGTCAAGGATGAGACCGGAACCTGCCTTTACCCCGGAGGAAGCGCGCGCGCTGGCCCTGGACGTGTTGCGCGATTGCCCCTTCCCCACCATGGCAAGCGTGGACGGCGACCAGCCTCGCCTGCGACCGGTGTCGCCCGTGAAGACCGAGGGCTTCACGGTCTACGTGGCTTCGCTGCGCAGCTCGGGCAAGACCGGCGAGATCGACCGGAACCCGAAGGTCGAGTTATGCTACATGTCGCCCGGCCACGACCAGGTGCGCATCACCGGTATGGCCGAAAACGTCACGGACATGGCGGTGCGGCGCCAGATATGGGACTCCAATCCCTTGTTGCGAGCCTACCTGAAGACCGTCGACAACCCGGAGTTCATCCTCTACCGAGTGACGCCGCAGCGGGTCCGTTTCATGAGGGAATGGGCGCTCCAGTACCATGAGGTGTTTCTCTGAGGGTCGCGGGGCTCGTGTTTCGCTAGAATGGTAGCGACAGGCCCCCATGTCGATCTCCCTTCTCGTCAAACAAATCAAAGCGGCGATCTCCAATCTGAATCCGGAGGAAGTGCGCGCGGGCGCGGACCGCCGGGTGGCCATCCGGCTCATCGCCGCATCGGCGGACGGCTACGCGGCGATGGAGGACTTTCTGGCGCCGCCGGCGGTCTCGCGCGAGAAACGGATGGAGCTGATGCAGATGGTTTTTCGCGCCGATGAGCCCGGCGCGCCCGAGCGCTTCGACCTCGTGCTGTACGAGGAACACTTGCCGTTGCAAGGCGAGGGGTTCGCCTTCAACGACCAGCATCCGCAGCGCGCCGTGCGCGACGTCTTGGAACATCAGCAGGAGCTGGGGCTGGCGCTGGCGCGGAACTTCCCGCCGTTCCGCCGGCCGGTGGTGGCCCGGGTGATCCAGACCATCGCAAGGGAAAACGCCCTCTTCGCGCTGGCCACGGCGCTGCCCAACATCGTGCCCAACCTGGTTGAATTGCCCTGGGCCATCGGTGAGTTCGCCTCCGACACCGCTTTCCTGACCATGAACCAGGTGCGGATGGCCTTCCTCATCGCCGCGGCCAGCGATGCGGAGGTGGGGTATCGCGAGCAGAAGGCCGAGATCGCATCGATCGTCGCGGGCGCTTTCGGCTGGCGGACGCTGGCCCGCGAGCTGGTGGGCAAGATCCCGCTGGGCGGCGGTCTCATCCCCAAGGGGGCCATCGCCTATGCCGGAACTTACGTGGTGGGCCTGAGCCTGGAGCGCTACCATCGCGTGGGCTACGGGTTGACGCGCGAAGAACGGCGCGAGGCCTACGAGCACGCCCTGCGCGACGGAAAGGGCGTCGCGCAACTGCTGCTGGCGGGGATGAAGAAAGTGGACGCGGCGTGATGTCGAAACGCTGAACGCCTCAGGCTTCCGCCACCAGATCCGACACGGGTCCCAGCAGGTGGTGCCGGGAGTCGCTCGCCGGCTTGGTGGTGAGGAGCACGCAGGTGAGCTGCTTTTCCGGGTCGTGCCAGGCGACCGTACCCGTCGAGCCGTAGTGGCCAAAGGTGCGCGCGGAGCAGGCCTTGCCAAACGTGCTGGGCTTGATCATCCAACCCAGTCCCCAGCGGTCGGACAAGCCGGTCTGGTTGGCGATCATTTCACGCGCAGTCTCCGGTTTCAGGAGTCTCGGCTGGACGAACTCTTCCAGAAACCGGGCCACGTCGCCCACGGTCGAATGGGCGCCGCCCCAGGGGCAGCCGAGGTCGCGCCAGTAGGAGCTGTTCCAATCCCAGTCGCTCGACTCCGGCACCTGGCATTTTGCGGTGCCGGCGATCCTGCGCCCGCCCAGGCCCAGCGAGGTCTGGCTCATGCCCAGCGGGGTGAACAGCTCTTGGCGCAGAAAATCGCGGAACGGCGTCCGGGTGACGCGCTCGGCGATCTCGGCGGCCAGCAGGATACCCATACTCTGATACTTCACCTGCGTGCCGGGCTTGAACAGCAGGGGCGCCCTGCACGTGCCGGCGACGAAATCTTTGAGCGGAGCGTGGCGCTTGCGCAGCTCCGTGTTCTCCGGGAGCATGTCGGGCAGACCGGAGGTGTGGGTAAGGAGGTGTTTCACGGTGATCAGGTCGCGGTCGCCGCCCGTGAACTCCGGGATGAACTTGCGCACGGGGTCTTCGAGCGACAGCGCGCCGCGGTCGCGCAGCAACATGACCCCTGCGGCGGTCATGGGCTTGGTGATCGAGGCCAGTAGGAAAACGGTGCGCGGGGTGATCTCTTTGGCGACGCGGCCTTGCCTGCGCACCAGGAGTGCGGCGGCGAAGACCTCGCCCGACTTGATGAATTTGTCGATTAAAGCGGCGGCCTCGTCCAGCCTGTTCCGCGCAAAGGCGGTTGCGGTAAGCCCGCCCAATAGGTCTCTGCGTCGCATGGGGATAGAATACCTCCGCGGACAGGCCGCGCGCGTCAGCCCGCCGGCAATGGGGGCTTGCGCTTGTGCCATTCGGTGGCCTGCTCGTAGGCGTGGGCCAGCGCCATCACCTTGACCTCGCCCAGCGCTGGACCGGCGATCTGCAAACCTATGGGGAGACCGGACCGGCTGAACCCGCACGGGATCGAAATCGACGGCAGGCCGTAGACATTCATGATCCGGGTGTTGCGGATCGCGAGCGGCGGGCCGGGAAGAGCTTCCTTCTTGATGGCCTCTTCAATCGTCTCGGGCAGGTCTGGAACGGTCGGCAGTACTAGCAGATCCACCGCCGAAAACACGGCGCGCACCGCTTGTCGCACCTTCACCAGATTCTCCCGAGCCTTCAGATGCGTCGCCTCGGTGATCTTGGACCCGGCTTCGATTCTCGCCTTGGTCGTCGCGTGATAGAGCTGCGGGGACTTGGCCAGGTAGCCCTGATGAAATGTCCAGGCCTCGGCGGGCTCCAGCGGCAGATCGGGGATCGGCGGCAGCCGGACCTCCCGCGTCGACGCGGTCAGCTTGGAGAGCACCTCCAGGGCGGCGTTGACGGCCGCTTCCACCTCCGGATGGAGCTGTTCGTAGAAGACCGCGCGCGGGATGCCCAGCTTGAAAGTGGAGACCCTGGTCCCGATGGCAGCGGAGTAGTCGGGCACCGGGTCGTCCAGGCTGCCGCTGGCGGCGGCATCGTAGCCGGCGATGGCTTGCAGCAGCAGAGCGGTGTCGGCCACTGTGCGGCACATCGGCCCCACCGTATCGAGCGACCAGGAGAGAGGAATCACGCCCCGCGTGCTGACCCGCCCGTAAGTAGGTTTCAAACCCACAATTCCGCATCGCGCCGCGGGAATCCGGATGGAGCCCCCGGTATCGGTGCCCAGCGCGCCGTAACAAAGCCCCGCGGCCACCGCCGCTCCCGAACCGCCGGAGGAGCCGCCGGCATGATGCTCCAACTTCCACGGATTGTGAACCGGCCCGAAATGACTGATCACCGACGTGGCGCCAAAGGCGAATTCGTGCAGATTGAGCTTGCCGACACAAATCGCTCCCGCGGCGCCCAGGCGGCGCACCACCTCGGCGTCGCTCAGCGGGAGGCGTTCCGCATACAAGGCGCTGCCGCCCGTGGTCTTGACGCCCGCCGTATCGATCAGGTCCTTCAGAGCCACGGGGATTCCATGCAGGGGACCGCGCCGGCGTCCGGCTTGCAGCTCCGCTTCCAGGGCGCGAGCCTGATCCATGGCCTGCTCGCCGGTCACGGTGATGAACGCGTTCAGCCTCGGATTGAGGCGCTCGATCCGTTTCAGGCACACCTCGGTCAGATCCACGGGCGACACGACTTTCTTGGCGATCATCGCCGAGGCCACGCTCAGAGTCAGCTCCGCCAGCTCGTCGGAAGCCGCCCGCGCCGCCGTGGCCGCAATTCCGGCCATCAAGAATTCTCTGCGTCCGATCAATGACTGGGTCCTCGGCGCCCTGACGGCTGGACAGTTCTCCGGCGCCAGTGTTCAATCATACAATGAGATGCGCCGCTCCACGTAGGGATTCGCCATTGTTGATAAGATGTGCTTCCATGCGCGGTACTATCCTTCCTGTTACTCTTTTTTGCACGCTTGCCTCCGCCCAGGACAAGCCCCTGGCCGGTTTCACGGCCGATTCAGCCCGGCAGGAGCTTGCCCTGGAGGCCAAGTTCGACGCGCTGCTGAAGCGCGAGAACCTGCAAGTCTGGCTGAAGCGGATGAGCAGCCGCCCGCACCACCTGGGATCGCCTTTCGGCAAGGAAGTCTCCGAATTCATCGCCACACAGTTCCGTTCCTGGGGCTTCGACACCCGGATTGAAACCTTCTACCCGCTCTTTCCCACGCCCAAAGAGCGCCTGCTGGAGATGACCGGGCCCGTTCGTTACGCGGCGAAGCTGGTCGAGCCGCCCATTCCGGAAGACTCGACCTCGGGCCAAACCGCAGAGGGCCTGCCCGTCTACCACGCATACTCCATCGACGGCGACGTGACCGGTCCGCTGATCTACGTCAACTATGGCGTGCCGCGCGACTACGAAACGCTGGCCCGGATGGGGATCGACGTAAAGGGCAAGATCGTCATCGCGCGCTATGGCGCGTCCTGGCGCGGCATCAAACCGAAGGTCGCCGCCGAGCACGGCGCCATCGGCTGCCTGATCTACTCCGACCCGCGCGATGACGGTTACTTCCAGGGCGACGTGTATCCCCAGGGCGGGCTGCGGTCGCAGTGGAGCGCGCAGCGCGGCAGCGTCATGGATATGCCGACCTATCCGGGCGATCCGCTCACTCCCGGCGTCGGGGCTACCAAGGACGCCCGGCGCCCGCCCTATCGCGAGGCCAAGACCCTGACCCGGATCCCGGTGATGCCCATCTCTTACGGAGACGCCGAGCCGCTGCTGCGCGCGCTGGGCGGACCGGTGGCGCCCGCCGAGTGGCGCGGCGCGCTGCCCTTCACCTACCACATCGGACCCGGGCCAGCCACGGTGCATCTGAAGCTGGCGTTCAACTGGGACCTGGCGCCGCTCCACAACGTTATCGCCCGGATGGAGGGCGGGGAGCGGCCCGAGCAGTGGATCATCCGCGGGAATCACCACGACGGCTGGGTGTTCGGCGCCTCGGATCCCCTGACCGCCATGGTCTCGCTGATGGAAGAAGCCCGCGCCGTCGGTGAGCTGGCCAAGTCGGGCTGGCGCCCCAAGCGCACCCTGATTTATGCCGCCTGGGACGGAGAAGAGCCGGCGCTGCTCGGTTCCACTGAATGGGCCGAGGAGCACGCCGAAGAACTGCGCCGGCATGCGGCCGTCTACATCAATTCCGACTCCACCGGGCGCGGCTTCCTGTCCGCGGGCGGCTCCCACACCCTGGAGCGGCTGATCAACCAGGTCGCGCGCGATGTGACGGACCCGCAGACGCGCGTTTCCGCGCTCGACCGCCTCCGCGCCCGGCAGATCGTTTCGGGCAGCCCGGAGAGCCGCCGCGAGGCCCGCGAGAAGAAGGACTTCGCGCTCAGCCCGCTCGGCTCCGGTTCCGATTACACGCCCTTCCTCCAGCACCTGGGAATCGCCGCGCTCAACATCGCATTCGGCGGCGAGGGCAACGGCCGTGGCAGCTATCACTCCAACTACGACTCCTATGATCACGTCGTCAAGTTCGAGGACCCCGACTTCCAGTACATGCTGGCCACCTCCCAGCTCGGGGGACGCGTCACGCTGCGGCTGGCCAACGCCGATGTGCTCCCGGTGCGGTTCGAAGGGCTCGTGCAGGCCATCAGCCGCTACGCCGTTGAAGTGAAGAAGCTGGCCGACGACCAGCGCAGCGAAGTCGAAGAACACAACCGCCAGATCGCCGAGCGGTCGCCCGATCTAGCGCGCGATCCCAAGATCCC